>JBKHJP010000361.1:0-4334 GCA_046538065.1 Thermoanaerobaculia bacterium
TTCACCACAACCCACCGTGACGGATCCGCAACAGGACTTTGACGGATACCCTGGCCCCTGCCCGGGGGGACCCCGGTCCAACCCCCAGCCGCGGTACTATCATCCGCTCATGGGCCGCCTCACGCCGCCGAGCCGGAGCCTCCTGCCCGCCGCCTGGCGCGTGGACCTCCCCCTCTTCGAAGGGCCCCTCGACCTCCTCCTGCACCTGGTGAAGATCAATGAAGTGGAGATCGTCGACATCCCCGTCGCCCGCGTGTGCGACCAGTTCCACGAGTACCTGGCCCTGATGGAGGAGCTCAACCTGGACGTGGCCGGCGAGTTCATCTACGAGGCGGCGCTGCTCATCCACCTCAAGTCCCGCCTGCTCCTGCCCCGGCCGGAGCGGGAGGACGAAGAAACCGAGGAGGAAGACCCGCGGGAGGAGCTGGTCCAGAGGCTCCTGGAGTACCGGCGGATCAAGGAGGCAGCCCAGTCCCTGGCCGAGGTGGAGAGCCTCCGCCGGGGCATCTGGGCCCGCTCGGCGCCCCCTCCGGAGCTGCCGGGGGAGGAGGAGGGGGATCAACCGGGTCAACTGGACATGGGGGACGTCTCCCTCTACGACCTCCTGGCGGCCCTCAAGGGGGCCCTCGCCCGCTTCGAACGGGAGCACCCGCCGCCCTTCCACATGGCCCGGGAGACCTTCTCCGTGCGAGAGCAGGTCCACCGCCTCCTGGGGGTCCTGGCCGCCGGCCGCCCCTACGACTTCGTGGCGGACCTCAAGAGTTGCTCGGCCCGGGCGGAGGCGGTCTCGGCCTTCCTGGCCCTGCTGGAGCTCTCCCGCCTCCACCTGGTGCGCATCCACCAGACCGGGGCCGGCGACATCCTCCTGTACCGGACCACCCGGGAGGCCCGGGCCGAGGAGCTGGAGGCGCTGTCGCCGTGACCGAGCGGAGCGAGATGGAAGCGGCTCTCGAAGCCGTGCTCTTCGTCTCCGGGGAGCCGGTCTCCCGGGAGCGGCTCCTGGCCATGTTCGGCGAGGGCGACCGGGCCGAGGCCGGCGCCGCCCTGGAGGCGGTCCTCGAGCGCTACCGGGGCGAGGACCGCGGGATCATGGTGGACGAGGCGGCGGGGGGCCTGCGCCTGGTCACCCGTCCCGAGCTGGGGGAGTGGCTCCGCCGATTCTTCGAGGCCAGCGGCGGCGCCAAGCTCTCCATGGCCGCCCTGGAGACCCTGGCGATCGTGGCCTACCGCCAGCCGGTGACCGCTCCGGAGATCCAGGAGCTCCGCGGCGTGAACCCCTCCGGGGTGCTCAAGACGCTCCTGGAGCGCCGGCTGGTCCGCATCGCCGGGCGCAAGGAGGTGGTGGGCAAGCCGTTCCTCTACTGCACGACGCGGGAGTTCCTGGTCCATTTCGGCCTGAAGAGCCTGAAGGACTTGCCCCCGCTGGAGGAGTTCGACGAGGTCTTTGGCGACGGGGGCGGCGGGGGCGGAGAGGAGAGCGGGGACCGGGAGGAGGAGTTCTACCGCGAGGTGGCGGCCCTCGAGGAGGCGGAGGCCGCGGCCGAGGACGGCGCCGGGCCGCCGGGCCTCCCCACCGTGCGGAGCGGGGGAGAGGCCCCGTGAGCACCGAGCGGGTGCAGAAGATCCTCGCCCGCGCCGGCGTGGCGTCCCGGCGCAAGGCGGAGGAGCTCATCGAGGCCGGACGGGTGACCGTCAACGGGCGGGTGGTCACCCTGGGCGACCGGGCGGACCCGGAGACCGACCACCTCAAGGTGGACGGGTCCCGGGTGGAGCCCCGGACGAGCTTCCACTACCTCCTCCTCAACAAGCCGCCGGGGGTGATGAGCACCCGCCACGACCCGGAGGGCCGGCCCACGGTCCTGGAGCTGGTGCCCGAGACCTACCGCAAGGCCCTGGTGCCCGTGGGGCGGCTGGACTTCAACACCGAAGGGCTCCTCCTCCTCACGGACGACGGCGACTTCGCCCAGCGCATCGCCCACCCGCGCTACGGCTGCACCAAGACCTACGAAGTGAAGGTCAAGGGCCGGCCCCCGGAGGAGGCCCTGGACAAGCTCCGGCGTCGGGGCGCGGTGATCGAGGGGCGGCACACCGTGCCGGTGCGCATCGAAGCCCTCCGGGTGGGCGGCCCCCGGGAAGGCAAGAACACCTGGTGGACGGTGGAGCTCGCCGAGGGCCGGACGCGCCAGATCCGGGAGATGTTCTTCCGCACGGGCCACCCGGTGCAGCGGCTGCGCCGGGTGGCCATCGGTCCGCTCCGGGACGCGGAGCTGCCCCTGGGGGCCGTCCGGGAGCTGACGGCGGAGGAGGTCCGGGCCTTGCGCCAGTCGACCCGGGGCATGCGCAAGGGCGGACGCCGGGCCGGGAGCCGGAAGCCGGGGAAGGGACGGAGGCCGTGAGGCGGGAGCGGTCGATCCTCCCCCGGGAGTGAACGCCGCGCGCACCGAGACGGTCCCGACGCAGGGCGCGCGGCTCCGCTCAGCCCCGGCGCGCTGCGGCGGCGGCAGCCGACCCGGCGGAAAGCGGCCGGGGCTTCGAGGTCCACCCCCGGGGGAGGATCGACCGCTCCCTTGGTGCCGGCGGTGCAGCCTTCCGGCGGTGCGGACTTCGGGCGACGCGGACTCCTAGCGACGAGGAGGGGAGATGAGCGAGACGATGAGCGAGACGCAGCGGGCGCCGGCGACGACCGGGGAGCCCGTGGTGGTGGCGATCGACGGACCGTCCGGGGTGGGCAAGAGCACCGCCGCGCGCCTCCTGGCCCGGCGCCTGGGCATTCCGTACCTGGACACCGGCGCGATGTACCGGGCGGTGGCCTTGCAGGCCCTGGAGGAGGGGATCCACCCGGACGACGCGCCGGCGGTGGTCGAGCTGGCCCGGACCGTGGAGCTGGAGCTGGAGCTCGATCCCGAGACGGGGGGCGCCCGGGTCCTCCTGCAGGGCGAGCCGGTGGAGGAGCGCCTGCGGACGACCCGCGTCGGCGAGGCGTCGTCCCGGATCTCCACCCGCCCGGAGGTCCGGGAGCGGCTGGTGGGCCTGCAACGGGAGTTCGCCGGGCGCCACGGGGGGGTCCTGGAGGGGCGCGACATCGGCACCCGGGTCTTCCCGGAGACCCGCCACAAGTTCTTCCTCGACGCCCGCCAGGACGTCCGGTACCGGCGCCGCTTCGACCAGCTCGCGGCCGCCGGGAGCGACGTCACCTACAGCGAGGTGGTGGTGGAGATCGACCGCCGGGACCAGCGCGACTCCCACCGCCACGAGTCCCCCCTGACCTACGACGAAACCTACGTCCTGATCGACACCTCCGACCTGTCCCCGGACGAGGTGGTGGAGCGCATGGAAAAGGAGATCCGCGCCCGATGACCGCTCCCATCGCCGGCATCCACCACGTCACCGCCATCGCAACCGATCCCCGGCGCACCCTGGACTTCTACACCCGCGTCCTCGGGCTCCGGCTGGTGAAGCGCACCGTGAACTTCGACGACCCCGGGACGTACCACCTGTACTTCGGCGACGACCTCGGGCGCCCGGGGACCGTCCTCACCTTCTTCCCGTGGCCCCTGGCCCGGCGGGGCATCCGGGGCGTGGGGCAGGCGACGGCCACCGCGTTCAGCGTGCCCGCGGGTTCCCTGGGTTTCTGGCAGGAGCGCCTCCGGGGCGAGGGGGTGGCCGTCGAGGAGCCGGCGGAGCGCTTCGGCGGGGAGGAGGGCTTCGCGTTCCAGGACCCGGACGGCCTCAAGCTCGAGCTGGTGGCCCACGAGGGCGCCGACGAGCGCCCCGGCTGGGGCCGGGGACCGCTCCCG
Organism: Thermoanaerobaculia bacterium; assembly: GCA_046538065.1. Lineage (GTDB taxonomy): Bacteria > Acidobacteriota > Thermoanaerobaculia > Multivoradales > DATKCC01 > JBKHJP01. The sequence goes on from JBKHJP010000361.1 coordinate 3,798, forward strand.
GCCGAGCACGCGATCCGGGGCTTCCACTCGGTGACGCTGTCGGAGCAGGGCTACCAGGCCACCGCGGAGCTCCTGACCCAGGTCCTCGGCTTCCGCCTGGTGGCCGAAGAGGGAAGCCGCTCCCGGTTCGAGGCGGGCGACGGCGGGCCGGGAGCCCGGGTGGACGTCCACTGCGCCCCCTCGGCGCCCTTCGGCCGCGTGGCCGCCGGCAGCGTCCACCACGTCGCCTGGCGCGTGGCGGACGAGGAAGCCCAGGCGGCCTGGCGCGAGCGCCTGGCCGCGCGGGGCCTGAACGTCACCCCGGTCCTCGACCGGCAGTACTTCCGCTCGATCTACTTCCGGGAGCCCGGGGGTGTCCTGTTCGAGATCGCCACCGATCGTCCGGGCTTCACCCTGGACGAGAGCCCCGACGCCCTGGGCGAGGCGCTGAAGCTTCCGCCCTGGCTCGAGCCCCGGCGGGCCGAGATCGAAGACGCGCTGCCGGAGCTCCGGCCCGAGCCGGTCACCTGAGGCCTCCGGCCCGCCGGAAGGCCCGCC
>JBKHJP010000362.1:0-4321 GCA_046538065.1 Thermoanaerobaculia bacterium
GCCCCCGCCGTGGGTGCCACGGCCCCCGGAGGCGGCGGCGCGGGCGCCGGGCCGAGAGCGCCGGAGAACTCGTCCCGGCTGGCGATGGGTACCCAGCTCTCCATGCCGGTTCGGAAGACGAAGGCGTCCCGCCCGACCCGGCCTTCGCGGACGCGGGAGACGACGTCCTCTTCGGTGTAGGGACCTTCCTGCTGGCCGGCTACGGCCACGTACCAGACCTTGTCAGCCATTACGTGATGATTCCTTTGCAAACAGTTGATATGGAAAGGGTCTCGCCCCTGTCTCGACCTCGCGTCAGTCTACTATCCTCCTGCGATCCCGGCCCTGGACGCGCGGTGCGCCCCGGAGCCGCGACCGCGGCCAGCCGGCAGCGGTCCGTTCCCGGCGGGCCCCGCCCGGCCTGTGCCACAATAGCCGGCCGACCGGCCACGCCCGCCTCCGGAGGCAGATTCCCTTGACGCGCATCGGCATTTACGGCTGGGGCCTCGTCGCCCCCAAGTCCCCCGACATCGACACCTTCGCCGCGAACCTGGAGGAGGCCGGGACCTGGCTGGAGCCCTTCAACGGTTTCGGCCCGGATACGTTCCTGGTGGGCCGGCCCGAGTTCTCCTTCGAGCGGTACCACGACTGGATCGACGCCCGGTTCCCGCCGAACCGGTTCCCCCAGCTCTGCGAGAAGATGGACCCGACGGTCCACTACGCCATCGGCGCCTTCATCCAGGCCCTGGGCCAGAACCCGGGGCTGGAGGAGGCCCTCCAGGCCCTGGGCACCGAGGCCCACGTCTACATCGGCACCGGCCTCGGGTGCCTGCCCACGCTGCACGACCAGAGCGTCGCCCTGCACCGGGCCCAGCGGCGCTGGGACCGCTTCTGGGCCCAGCCGGAGCGCAACACCCCCCTGGCCGAGTACCTGGAGCTCTCCGGGGAGGAGCGCCGCCGCCGCCGCGAGGAGCTCGGTGCGCCGCCGCCCCCGGAGGAGGTGGACGGCGAGGACCCGGAGGGCGCCGAGGAGGCGTGGTGGCACTTCTGGGCCGCCCGCTCGCAGCGCCTGGCCGACTACCTGGACGAGCTCCGGGAGGTCGAGAGCTTGAAGGTGGAGGGCACGGTCCAGTCCGCCAAGATGGCGGTCATGAAGGAGAAGCGCCGCCGCTACGCCCGGCTGCAGCAGAAGTGGCAGGCTCCGGAGCCCCCCTGGCGGGCCGTCTCCCCCAACGTCGTCTGGAACATCGCCAACATCCCGGCGGCCCAGGTCTCCATGCTGGGCAAGATCACCGGCATGACCTTCGCGCCCGTGGCCGCCTGCTCCACCTTCGGCGTCGCCCTGAAGCTCGCCATGGACGCCATCCGCTCCGGCCAGGCCCGGGCCGTCGTGGTGGGCGCCACCGACCCGTCGCCCCACCCCCTGGTGGTGGGCGCCTTCTACGGCGCCCGGGTCATCTCGGCCGACGCCGCCGTGTCCATGCCGCTGTCCGAGCTCCGGGGCACCCACGTCGCCGGGGGCTCGGTGGTCTGGATCGTCGGGGACCACGAGTACATGAGCTCCCGGGGGTTCCGGGCCCTGGGCCTCGAGCCCCTGGCCGTGGGGGTCACGTCCGACGCCGACCACATCATCACCCCGTCGGTGGAGGGCCCCTCCACCGCGGTGCGCCGGGCCCTCGCCGAGGCCCGAATCGAGCCGGACGCCCTGGGCACCTGGGACCTCCACGCCACCGCCACCCCCGGCGACTACACCGAGGTGGAGACCCTCAAGGGCGTGGTCCCGGGGCCGGTCCTGGTCAGCGCCCGGAAGGGGATCCACGGCCACGGCATGGCCGCCTCCGGCGGCTGGGAGCTCACGGCCCAGTTCCTGGGCTACGAGCGGGGCGCCCTCTACCCCACGCCCCTGCCGGAGGAGGAGCTCAACCCGGAGATCGGCCGGCTGCACGACCGGTTCGTCTTCGACACGGCGTGCGGCGTGGACTCGGCCCCGGCGGGCAAGCTCTCCATGGGCATCGGCGGCGTCAACGCCTGCGTCGTGTCGCGGCCCTGGGAGACCGGCGAGGACGTCGAAGGAGGGGACGGGTGACCGCCCCGCCGGCCACCGACCTGTTCCTCACCCTCACGCCGGAGCGGGTCCTGGAAGCGGTGGAGGCCGGGGGCCTCGAGACGAACCCCGTCTGCTACGCCCTCAACGCCTACGAGAACCGCGTCTACGAGGTGGAGCTGGCCGACCGCAGCCGGATGATCGCCAAGTTCTACCGCCCGGGCCGCTGGAGCGAGGAGCAGATCCTGGACGAGCACGCGTTCCTGGACGAGCTCGACCGCGAGGAGATCCCGGTCTGCACCTTCCGGCCCTTTCCCGGCGGCGGGACGCTGCGCTCCATCGACGGGATCTTCTACGCCCTCTCGGAGCGGCGCGGCGGCCGGGCCCCGGACGAGCTCGACGCCGAGCTCGCCCGCCGGGCCGGCATGCTGGCCGCCCGGATCCACAACGTCGGCGCCCGGGGCGACGCCCCCCACCGGCCGCGACTCACCTCCGAGGGCTTCATCCGCCGGAACCTGGAGTGGATGCTGGCCCGGGACACGATCCCCCGGCACCTGGTGGAGCGCTACACGGCGGTGGGCCGGGAGATCGCCGAGCTCTACGACGAGCTCGTGGAAGGCGTGGAGCTCCTCCGGATCCACGGCGACCTCCACCTGTCGAACCTCCTGGTCCGCGACGGCGTGCTCCGGACCCTGGACTTCGACGACATGGTGGTGGGCCCGGCGGTCCAGGACCTCTGGCTCTGCCTCCCCGGCCGGGACCAGGAGACCCGCCGCCTGCGCGAGGAGTTCCTGGAGGGCTACGAGCAGTTCCGGCTCTTCGACCGCTCGACCCTGCGCCTGGTGGAGCCCCTGCGGGGCCTGCGGATCGTGAGCTATTCGGCGTGGATCGCCCGGCGCTGGCACGATCCGTTCTTCCCCCGGGCGTTCGCGGAGTTCGGGACGGAGGCGTACTGGGCCGGGGAGGTCCGGGAGCTGGAGGAGACCCTGATCGCCGCCCGCCGGGACCTCGGCGAGGCTCCCCCGGAGCCGGAGGAGCAGCTCCTCTCCAACGCGGACTACTTCTTCGACTGGGAGGGCTGAAGGCGTAGGGTGCGCCTCGCCTGCCCTAAGCGCAGCCGAAGGGGCGCACCGGACTGTAGGGTGCGCCTCGGCGCACCGTCGGGGGGCGCGTCATCGGGCGCAGGGTGCGACCCTGTCGCACCGTCGGGGGATTTCCGTGGCCGGGGCCGCGGACTCCGAAGGGGTTCGGCTGGGCCTTGAACCGGGATCCCGCCCGGGCAGGGGCCGGGGGTTCCGGTCCGGCGGCGGCCTCCGAAGCCCGCACCTCGGCGGGGTTGCCCTCCCACCGCCGCGGACGCGCCTCACCGCCCGGTGCCCTCCCCGGGGCGAGCCCTGGAGGCACCCGGCGTGCACCCGCTAGCCGACCGGGCGGTCCGCACCGCCTCTCGCTCCGACCCACCGTTCGTCTTCCCGGGCTCGCCCAGGCGGGCGCTCCAGCCGCCGCCGGACCGGAAGCCCCGGCCCCTGCCCTCCCCCTCCCCGGAGTCCTCGACGGTCCGAGTCCAACTCCTCCCCGGAGCCGGCGAAGGGCAAACAGGACCCGCTCCGCCGACTCCGAAGCCCCTTGGTCGGACTGAGATCGGCCGCGGAGCCTGCCGGGAACCGGGAAGAGGAAGACGAACCGACACCGACCACACGGACGCAGGCCGGCTGGGTGACAGAAGCCGAAATGGCCCCGGAGCCCGCGGGAAGGAGGAGAAGGCCGGAGGAGATTAAGCTACGATGAAAGCGACAATGATAAGCCCGACGTTTGCTGCGAAGAGGGCCATTGTGCAGTAGACCCAGAAGTTTGCCACAGTCCCGCAACGCGCATACCGGTGGGCGGGATACCTCGCTGGGTTCTCCTCGTGCATTCGTACCGAGCTCCTAACGGCCTCGGCGCAGAGCCACTCGAGGATCAGACCACCGAGCAGCGCCCAGAACAGGACGAAGTTGACGCCCCACAGGAGCCACAGCGCGTACAGCCCGATTAGATGGACAATCCCCCGGATGCACATGGTCGAAACGAGAGTACCAGCAGCAGGGCGTGGCGCCGCGGGCTGACTCGTAGAGACGGCTACGGCAGGCCAGCAGGAGGAATGTCATGATGCTAGGACATGCAGAAAAACTGTTCGCACGCGAAGCGCTTCCGCTCTCGTCGGCCGAGTGCGAGGTGCTCGAGAAGGCCAACCAGGATCTAGGCCGAAGTTCCAACTCCGCGAGCGGCACGACTCCAGTCCCGATGCGCCTTGGCGCC
>JBKHJP010000363.1:0-4307 GCA_046538065.1 Thermoanaerobaculia bacterium
CGTCCGATGTGCTGCGCACCCACCAGCCCCGCGCGCCTCCCACCGCGTAGGGGCGGCTTTCTGCCGTCCCGACCCCCCCGAAAGATCCTGGTGAAGGTCGCTGCGTCCGCATCGCCGATGCGGATGCGGACTCACTGTCTCCCTACTGACGGGCGTGATGCGTCAGAGACCGTTCGATTTGCTGGTCGCCGTGCTGATGTCGCTCCTGCCGCTCCCGGCCTGGGCGTCCGCCGCTCCGGCGCCGCGCTCCGGCGCGGTCCGGGCCGCCCCCGTCGGCACGCCCTCGTCGACGGCGATCATCGGCGCTCGCCGGTCGGAGGCAGCGCCGGGGTCGCGGCGGTCGACCAGGACGCGGCCGCGGACGTCGTCCGGCAGCTCCGGACTGCGGGCGACGAAGTCGGTGACGTCCGGGAGGTCCCGCGGGCTCCGGCGGGCGGAGATCGCTTCGATCACGCCGTCGCCGCGCCGCAGACGGTCCCGGTCGATGCCCCGGGTCTCGGTGGTGAGGATGCCGCGCCTGGGGACGGCGATCCGCTGCTCCCGGGGGAAGCGCCGGCCGTCGGCGACGAACCGGGTCTGGTGCCGGTGGCCGATGAAGCCGGTGGAGCAGAAGATCCAGCGGTCGTAGTGGCTCCAGTGGCCGCCGGCCCAGCCGTAGACGCCGAAGCGGAAGCCGAAACGCGGTCCGAACCGGGCGTGGTAGTGGCGGGTGTAGTAGCCCTGGGGCACCCAGCCCGCGTAGCCGTCGGTCCAGTACCAGTAGACCCAGGCCGGGGCGAAGCGCTGCCCGGGGAACCAGACCCAGCCGTGGCCCGGTAGGTGGTCCCAGGACCCGTAGTGGTACGGCACCCAGCCCCACGGCTCGTTCGACACCCAGGTCAGGCCCAGCGGGCTGAACGCCCACCGACCGTGCCAGTAGGGTCGCCAGTCCGCCCCGACCCGCGGCCGCCAGGCGTAGCGGCCCTCGATCCGGAGCCAGGAGCCGTGCCGCTCCAGGGACGCCGCCTCGTAGCGCAGCGACTCGTCCACGTACGGCACGTCCGCCTGGCGGGCCCGTCGGTCCAGGCGCTCCCCCCAGAGCTCGAGGGAGTCCTCCCGGCCGGCGCGGCGCACCCGCTGGCGGGTGCGGTGCTCCCCCTCCACGACCGCTTCCTCCCCGGCGCGGACCAGGAGGGCGCCCTCCGGCGTCACCACCTCGGCGGAGCCGTCCCGGGCGACGACCTGGCTCCAGTCGGGGCCGCCGGCGGTGATCCGGTAGGTGCCGAGGTCGCGGGGGTAGACCGTGGAGTTCGGGGTGTCGATCCGGGGGAGCCCCTCGCCCAGGAAGTCCCGGACCACGACGAGCTGGACGTTGCCCTCGGGCAACCGCAGGACGGTGGCCCGGTCCTGCCGGTCGGGCGACGCCGCCAGGGCCTCGAACACCACCTCGGAGCCGCCGTCGATCCGGAGCAGGTTGCCGTCGGAGAGGACCAGCTCCGCCCGGCTCCGGGGGGAGACCCAGACGCGGTCGCCCACCAGGACCGGCTGGTTCGCCTGGAGGGCGTCCCGGTCGCCGGTGTCGCCCTGGATCAGGGTGGCGGAGCCCTCCAAGGTCCGGACGTAGGTGTAGCTTCCCTCGTAGCCGGCGGTCTCCGGCACGGTCGGTTCGCCGGACTCGGTGCCGGTGGTCACGGCGGCGGCGGGCGGGGCCGCCAGGGCCGTGCCGGCGAGGAGGAGCGCGGCGGCCAGGGTGGCGCCCGGCGATCCCCGGTGGGGGGAGCGGCTGCGGCTGCGGGATCTCGTTCGGCGTGTCATGGCGTGGGCTCCCGTGGGGTGTGGTCTCGTGGTGCCGGCTGCGGGCCGCGTCCGTGCGGGCTGCGCTCCGTCAGGTCCAACGGCCGCCGCGGGCCGGCCATTCCTCCGTTCGTACCGGGGAGAGCGCAAGATCCGGGCCAACCAGGGTCCGTGGGCGAAGGATCACGCCGGCCGGGGCGGAGGTCCCGGTCCACCGGGCCTCGGCGGCGCCCGGCCCTCGGCTATAATGGCGGGCAACCCGGGGTCCAGGCGCTCCCCCTGTCCACCGACGAGGTCGGGAGCGTCCAGCGAAGGTTCCCGGGGCGCCGGCCGGCCACGGAGGCGTCCGCCCCGGGGCTTCCACCCCGTTCCGGGAACGCCGGGCAGAGAGGAACCGGACCGTTGGTGTTCAAGAAGATCTTCCGCGGAGAGCGCGACGCCCCCGCCGCCGACGAGGCGAGCACGATCGAGGACCTCATCGTCCTGGAGCGCTACGACGAGGCGGTGAGCCGCCTGAAGGCCCGCCTGCGGGAGAACCCCGACGACCTCCACGGCCACCTGCGCCTGGCGGAGGCCTACGTGGGGCTGAAGGAGCACTCCCGGGCGGTGGACGAGTACGTCTACGTGGCCGAGGAGTACGCGCAGGACGGATTCTACGACCGGGGCCTGGCGCTCCTGATGAAGGCGAAGCGCTACGCCCCCCTGGACCAGGGGCTGGACGAGAAGATCGAGCGCTTCCGGCTGGCCAAGGACTCCGAGCGCACCCGGATACTGGTCATCGAGGGCCTGCGGGCACGCTCCGGCGGCGCCACGGCGGCGGTCCTGGTGGAGCGGCTGTGGCACAAGGTGGCGCCGTCGCCCCTGGCCCGAAACCTCGGCCCGCAGGTGCTGAAGCGCCTGTTCTCGGTCATGGAGCTGGTGTCGTGGAAGGCCGGCGACCGGATCGCGTCCCAGGGGGACGGCGAGGACGAGCCCCGGTTGTACTTCCTCCTCGACGGGGTGGTCCGGGTCCGGATCCCGGGAAACGACGGGCCGGCGGCGGTGATCCGGGACTTCGGCCCCGGGGACGTGATCGGCGAGACCGTCCTCCTGGAGCGCCGGAGCTGGCCCGCCGACTACGAGGCGGCGGAGCCCTCGAGGGCCCTCGCCCTGGGGCGCGAAGGCCTCGAGAAGGCGCTGGTGGGCAATGCGGATCCCCGGGGGTTCCTGACGGCCCTGAGAATGCAGCACCACGACCGGGACGTTACGAAGAACCTGGCCCGGATCACCGGCACCTGAACGCCGCGACCCACCAGCCAGGAGGAACCATGGCCATCCGCCCCATCCGCCTCTATCCGGACCCGGTGCTCCGGGAGACCTGCCCGCCGGTGGAGCGCTTCGACCCAGAGCTCGCCAGCCTGGTGGACGACATGGTGGCGACCATGCACGACGCTCCGGGGGTGGGGCTGGCGGCCCCCCAGGTGGGGGTGGAGCTGCGGGTTGCGGTGGTGGACCTGTCCGTGGGCGAGGACCCGGCCCAGCTCCACGTCCTGGTCAACCCCGACGTCGTGGAGGAGGAGGGGCAGGGCACCGAGGTGGAGGGCTGTCTGTCGATCCCCGACTTCACCGAGAAGGTGGACCGCGCGACCCGGATCCGGGTTCGGGCGCACGACGTGCGGGGTGAGCCCTTCGAGCTCGAGGCCGAGGACTGGCTGGCCCGGGCGGTCCTCCACGAGATCGACCACCTGGACGGTGTCCTGTTCGTCGACCGGCTCCGGGGCCTGCGCAAGGACCGGGCCCGCCGGCACCTTCGCCGGCTGGTGCGGGCCCAAGAGGAGGTCCTGGCTTGAAGCGGACCTTGCTCCTCGCCGCCGCCGCGGTCCTCGCCTGCGGCGGCGGCGGAGGAGGTGGCGGGGGCGGAGGACCGACGGCGCCCCAGCCGGGGATCACCTTCACGGGGGCGCAGGTGCAGCCGCCGGCCGTCCGGCTGGAGGAGGACCCGGCCTCGGGAGGCACGGTGCTGGAGCTCGTGGTCCGGGCGGACGCCCTGTCGGACGTCTACGGAGCGGCCTTCGACCTCACGTACCCGTCGGACGTCTTGCGCTTCGAGGCGTCCGCCGAGGGCGACTTCCTGAGCGGCGGCGGAGCCCAGACGACGCTCCAGGTGGTGGAGAACCCGCAGGGCCGCCTGATCGTGGGATACAGTCGGCTGGGCGCAACGGGCGGGGCCGACGGCTCCGGCGAGCTCCTGATCCTCCGCTTCGTCGCCACCGCCAGCGGTTCCGGCAACTTCGCGTTCTCTCGCAACCAGCTCGTCGATCCGGACGGGGCGCCGATCCCCGGAATCTCCTGGGGGGCCGGGAGCGTCCGGGCCGAGCTCTGAGACGGGCGCGCTCCGCGTCGCACCGTTTCCCAAGCCATGATCCGACCGACCTTCTACGACACGATGCAGCGGGCCCTCGTCCCCTTCGAGCCGCTGGAGGAAGGGCGCGTGGGCCTGTACACCTGCGGTCCCACGGTCTACAACGAGGTCCACATCGGCAACCTCCGGACCT
>JBKHJP010000048.1:0-17301 GCA_046538065.1 Thermoanaerobaculia bacterium
AGGAGATTCATCCCCTTGACCTGTTCGCTGGGCGGCGTCCTGGGCTTGACCCTGGCCTTGGGCCTGCTGGCGATGCTCGCCGTGGAGGCTCCGCCGGTGAGCGCCCAGGAGGGCGAGCCGGTGGACGCCTCCGTCTGCGCCGCCTGCCACGAGGACCAGGTCTCCGCGTTCGAGTCGAACCCCCACGCCCTGCTGGACGATCCGGACTGGGGGGCCCACGGCGTGGAGGGCGGGAGCTGCGTCTCCTGCCACGCGGGCGCCGAGGGCCACGTCGAAGAGGGCGGCGGTGAAGGCAACGTCTTCGCCTTCGGCGAGGAGGAGCCCGCCCGGGCGAAGACCGAGGCCTGCATGGAGTGCCACGGGGACGTCCACCCCCGGTTCTTCAACAGCGAGCACGCCAAGGCCGGTGTCTCGTGCGTGGAGTGCCACTCGGTCCACCACGAGGAGGACGTACCCCCGGTGGACCTCCTGCAGGCGGGGTCGATGGTCGTGGCCGACCCGGCCGACGAGCTGGACCGCAGGAGCCAGGTCTGCGCCGAGTGCCACGGCGACGTCATCACCCAGTTCCAGTTCAACGAGCGGCACCGGCTGAACGAGAACATCCTGAGCTGTGTTTCGTGCCACGACCCCCACGCTCCGGAGACCCGGACGCGCCTGGCGGGCTTCAAGCAGGAGACCTGCCTGGAGTGCCACACCGACAAGGGCGGCCCGTTCATCTTCGAGCACGCGGCGTCCCGGGTCGAGGGCTGTGTCGCCTGCCACGACCCCCACGGCTCGCCCAACCGGCACATGCTCCAGTTCCAGCGAACCGCCGAGCTGTGCTTCTCGTGCCACGCGGCGGTCCCCGGGTTCCACAGCCGGTTCACGCTGGACACGGTGTGCACCAACTGCCACTCGACCATCCACGGATCGAACTTCGATCCCTTCTTCCTCAAGTAAGGGAGGCCGGCCATGAAACCGACCGCAACGATCGTCCTTCCGTCGCTCCTGGTCCTGGCCCTGCTCCTGGTCCTGCTGCCGGGACTGGCGCCGCCGGCCGCGGCCCAGGAGGAAGCGGGGGCGGATTCCTTCGAAGGCCGGATCGTCCTCGGCTTCCGTAGCGTGGACGTGAACGGCACCGAGAACAAGTACCGCGAGGACGTCAACCAGTCCGACGGGCCGCGGCTGATGGACCTGGACTTCCAGCTCACCCCGGAAGGCACGGCCCGCGCCCTGGCGGACCGGATCGTCCTCGACGTGAACGATTTCGGCGACGACCCCTTCGAGTCCATGCGCCTGTCGGTGGACAAGTTCGGGACGTACAGCTTCTCGTACGACCGGTGGGAGTCCGAGTACTTCTACCAGGACATCATCCTGCCCGCCGACCAGGCCGACGTGAGCCTGTCGAGCGGCGGGGACTTCCACCACTTCGACTTCGAGCGGGTCCGGGACCGGGCGCAGCTCGACGTGACGCTCTCCCCCCGGGCCGAGCTCAACTTCGGCTTCGACCGCTTCACGAAGCGGGGCGAGTCCACCACGACCCTGGACGTCTCCCGGGACGAGTTCGAAATGGACCGGCCCATCGACGAGGAGCGTTTCCAGTACCGCGCCGGCTTCGAGTACTCCTGGGACCGGGTGACCCTGGTCCTGGACGAGCGCTACACCGAGTACGAGAACCTCTACGAGATCTTCCTGCCGGGCTTCTCCCTCGGTGAGGGGCTCCCCCCGGACAACCTCACTTCCCTCGACTTCTTCTTCCTGGACCAGCCGTACGAGTACGAGAGCTGGGACCACACCCTGCGCCTGATCGCCCGCCCCACGGACCGGTGGACCATCCGGGCCTCCGGGACGCTCCAGCAGCTCTCCCTGGACGTGGACGCCGACGAGCGCTCCCAGGGCGTGGACTTCACCGGCGCCCCGTTCCAGACCGACCTCACCGGGACCGGCGAGATCGACCGGGACGCGGACCTGTTCGACCTGGACCTGACCTACCTGATCAACGACCGGTTCGCGGTGGTGGGCGGCTACTACTACCGCAACCTGGACCAGGAGGGGGAGTTCACCTTCGGCGGCGCGCTCAACGAGGGCGTCTGGGACATCGAGACCAGCGGCTTCGAGGCCGGTCTCGAGGTGACCGTCTCCGCAGAGCTCGTCGTGACCGGCGGGCTCCGCTACGAGACCCGGGACGTGACCTTCGGCGCCGAGGAGGACGCCGCCGGCACGCCCCTCGAGACCGAGGAGGAGTCCACGGACCACGACGGCTACTTCGCCACGGTGGCCTGGCGGCCGACGGACCGGGTGAACCTCACCCTGGACTACGAGGACGACTCCTTCGACGACCCGTTCACCCTGGCCTCGCCCACGGACCGCTCGCGGATCCGGGCCCGGGGCCGCTTCGACCTGGGCGGCGGGTTCTGGGGCACGGCGTCCTACCGGCTTACCGACTACGAGAACGACAACTCCGGCTGGGACGCGTCGACGGAGCAGCTCCTGGGCCGGGTGGGCTACCGGGCGGACCGGATCGAAGCCTCGGTGGGCTACAGCGCCGTGGAGCTCGAACGGTTCGCGAACTTCGACGTCATCACCCTCCCGGGCTTCGGCGGAGGGCAGGTCCTGGACCTGCCGGCGCGGGACTACCTGGCCGAGTCGGACTTCATCGACGGCCTGCTCCGCTTCCGGGTGAGCGACGCGCTCACCGTGGGCGGCGAGGCCCGGCTGTACGAGAACGACGGGAGCTTCGGCATCGAGCGCGACGACTTCCGCCTGTTCGGCGAGTACCGCTTCGCGAGCGGCCTGCTCTACCGACTGGCCTACCGGACGGTGGACTACGACGAGACCGAGTTCGACTTCGACGACTACGACGCCGACGTGTACGACTTCGGCGTCGGGTTTAGTTGGTAGCCCTGCCGTCCGGGGCCCCGGGCGCCGTGGGGGGTAGAATCCCCCCATGGCGCCCGACGGCTTCACCACCCTCACCCTCCGGGTCAACGACGAGGACCACCCCGCCGTCTTCCCCACCCACCACACCCTCCTGGAGGTCCTCCGGGAGGAGTGCGGCCTCACCGGCACCAAGCACGGCTGCGAGCTCGGCGAGTGCGGGACCTGCACGGTCCTGGTGGACGGCCGGCCGGTCCTCTCGTGCCTGGTGCTGGCGGCGGAGATGGAAGGCCGGTCCATCGAGACCGTCGAGGGCCTGCAGGAAGGCAACCGCCTCCACCCCCTCCAGGCCGCCCTTGCCGACCTGGGAGCCGCCCAGTGCGGCTACTGCACCCCGGGCATCCTGATGGCCGCCCGGGCGCTGCTGGACGCGACCCCCTCCCCCACCCGCGGCGAGATCCGCGCGGCCCTGGCGGGAAACCTGTGCCGTTGCACCGGGTACCACAAGATCGTGGACGCCGTGGAAGGGGCCGCCGCGCTCATCCGGGGTGAAGAGTGGTCCCCGGCGCGCGACGTCCTGTTCGGGTCCCCCGAACCGGGCTCCGAAGCGCGCTGACGCCCGGCTCCCCGGAGCGAGGCCGGCGCCGCCGGCGCCGCTCTCCTCGCTGGCACACCCCTTGCGGATCCCAGCGCTCAGGCCCGACGCCAAATTCCGGGCCGCCAGCGCGCGGCGGCCCGTTCACCGATAATGCCGCCTTCCGGGTACGGCCCGGGAGGCGGCTTCGCGCACAGCCCCGGGAGACCGCGTGCGCCCCACCCAAAAAAAAGCGGGCCCCCGATGCGGAGGCCCGTGAGTGGGCACCGGGCGGGGCGGCGAGCAGGGGCCGCCCCACCCGGGCGAGGGATCGTGCGAACGGTAGGGACTACTCCGCCGTCACCACCACGTCGTCCACGTACCAGCCGAGGAAGTCGTTGGAGACTCCGTCCTCGCTGTCGAAGCGGAAGCGCGCGCGGAAGCCGGACGTGGCGAAGCTCGACACGTCCAGGCTCACGGCCTCGTAGCCCGAGGGGTTCGGGTCGCGAGCGTCCCACTGGGCGATGGTGGTCCAGGAGCTGCCGGAGTTGCTGCTGACCTGGACCTGCATCACGTCGAACTCGCCGTCGAAGGACTCCGTCTCCCAGAAGTGGTTGAAGGAGAGGGTGGCGCTGCCGAAGCCGGACAGGTCGATCACCGGCGAGCGGGCCCAGCCGGTGGCGGTCCCCACGTCGTAGTCGCAGTTCGGCGACGAGCGGCTGAAGGCGATCTTGAAGTCGCCGGAGGCCGCGTCGACGCAGTCGGTGGACAGGCGCCAGAGGTCGGTGGAGCCGCCGGACTTGTTCCAGCCGTCGGCGGAGCCGTCGTCGAAGTTCTCGGCATAGACCGTGGTCCCGCCGTCACCACCGTCATCGCCGTCATCACCGTCGTCGCCGTCATCACCGTCATCACCGTCATCACCGTCGTCACCGTCGCCCAGGGTGAAGAGCAGCAAGTTCGGTGAGCCGGAGCCGATGTTCGACAGCCGGCCCTGGGTGGCCCGGTCGGTCAACGTGCTGGCGACCTGGCCCGGCGACAGGCTCGAGTTCTCGTCCAGCACCAGAACCGCGCCGCCGGCCACGTGGGGCGAGGCCATGGAGGTCCCGCTGATGGTGTTGGTGGCCGAGTCGCTGGTGTGCCAGGTCGAGGTGATCTCCGAGCCCGGCGCGAAGATGTCCACGCAGGTGCCGAAGTTCGAGAAGGACGAGCGCGAATCGTTCTCCGTGCTGGAGCCCACCGTGTAGGCGTTGGCGGCCCGGGCCGGCGAGGTGTTGCAGGCGTCGGCGTTGTCGTTGCCGGCGGCCACGGCGTAGAACACCCCGGCGTTGACCGAGTTGTTCACCGCGTCGTCCAGCGACGACGAGGCTCCGCCGCCCAGGCTCATGTTGGCCACCGCCGGGTCGATGTGGTTGTCGGTGACGAAGTCGATACCGTCGATCACGCCGGCCAGGGTCCCGCCTCCGTTGCAGTCCAGGACGCGCACGCCGTGGAGGCGCACGTTCTTGGCGATCCCGTGGTCGGCGCCGCCGACGGTGCCGGCCACGTGGGTGCCGTGGCCGTTGCAGTCGTTTCCGTTCTGGCCGTCACCGACGGCGTCGAAGTCGGCGCTCGCCCGGCCGCCGAAGTCGTTGTGGGTCGGCCGGATGCCGGTGTCGATGACGTAGGCGTGGACGTCCGTGCCGTCGAAGTCGAAGGTGTAGCTGTCGTCCAGCGGCAGGTCCCGCTGGTCCACCCGGTCCAGACCCCAGGACGGCGGGTTGTTCTGGGTGGCGTTCAGGTGCACCTCACGGTCCGCCTCCACGTAGGCGACGTTCGGGTTCCGGGCCAGGGCCGTAGCAGCCTGGTCCGAGATCTCGATGGCGAAGCCGTGGAGGGCGTGGCCGTAGGTCCGGGTCACCTCGCCGCCGTGCGTCGCGGCGAGCTCGTTGGCCGTGCGCGGCAGGTCGGTGCCCCGGTTCAGGACCACGATGTAGCTGCCCGGAATCCGCTCCGGGTGGTCGAGGCCCAGGATCTCTCCGGGGGGGCCTCCCTGGGCCGCAACGGCGCCGGGCGCCAGGGCGGCCAGGGAGAGCGTGAGCAACAGTACGAGAGTTCTCTTCACAGTCGTCCTCCTCGTCGATCGGATTCGGTCTGGATGGACCGCCGCCCCGACGTCGAAGCGGCGGACTTCAGGGATCCAAAGGGCGTAAGCCCGCGTGCTCTCTTCCCAAAAACCGTGCCAGAATCGAAGATATCTCTTCAAAATACTGACACGATCATACTTATGGCTCCCGGGACTCCAGCACATGCGTGAGCGGCGGGTCAACGGGTGATCCGAAATCGCACCGCGGGCGGGTCAATCGATGAGCGGGCGGGTCAATCCATGACCCGAAACAGGCGTGGGCTGACCGAGGGAGCCGGTAGCCCCCGCACCCCGCCCGATCTGGTTCATAATGGCCGTGAAGGGAAGCAGTCAGGCACCGGCGAACGCGGCCGTCCCACGGAATGGACGGCCGCCGGGGCACGGAACGGTGGGTGATGCACGGCAAAACGGTGGCAGGGAGGTTCCTCGTGCTGCTGGCGGCGTCCTGCGCCCTCGCACTGGGCTTCGGGGGATGGCTGCTCCACGGCGTCAGCCGGGCTCCCGGCGAGGTCTCCACCCTGGCCGCCAACCTGGAGGCGACCTACGGACTGAGCCAGCGAATGCACAGCGACATTCTCCGCATCAGCTCCCTCGTGCACCGCCAGCTCGTTGCGCCGGACCCCGGGGTCGACCGGGAGATCCAGAGGCTCGACTACGGCCTGGGGGACCGGGAGACCCGGTACCTCACTCTGCCCGTCGGGACAAGGGAGCGCCTGGCGGTCGAGCGGATCCGGACCGCCCACGGCGAGCTCAGCGTCCAGGCGGCCCAGATCACCTCGCTGCTCCGCTCGGGCCGGAGGGAGGAAGCCCTCGCCCGGATCGAGACTTTCCGCCAGACCGTGGAGCGGCTGGAACGGGACTTCTCCCTCCTGAACCGGCTCCAGGTCTCCAAGCTCCACGACGCCCTGGGGCGCCTCGGGAGCTCCGTGCGGCAGGGCCGGCACGCACTGGTGGCCTTCGGAGGCGTCGGCGTGCTGCTCCTGGGCCTCTTCATGGTGGAGCTCCGACGCCTGGTCACCCGGTTCAACGACATGGCGGCGGCCCTCGTCGCGGCCCAGCAGCAGCTCGCCGCCGCGCCGACGGAGGCCGAAGGCGGGGGCGGGAACCGACCCGCCGGAGCCGACGGCCCGGCGCCGAGGGAGGAGCGGTGAGGGTCCTCGGCTCCGGCGTCCGGTGCGGGCTCGTCCTGCTGGCGGCGCTGAGCCAGGCCGGCTGCGGCACGGAGACCGCCCCGATACGGATCGCCGTCGCCCTGAGCCCTCCGGGCCCGATCGGTGCGGAGCTGGCGGCTCGCGAGATCAACGCCTCCGGCGGCGTCCAGGGGCGACCTCTGGAGCTGGTGGGCCCGGGGCTCGGCGGCTCGGAGCCGATCTCGACCCGACCCGACGAGGTGCTGGAGCAGGCCGAACGTTTCGCCACCGACCCGTCCGTGCTGGCGGTGGTGGGCCATAGCGACTCCCGCTCCACCCTGACCGCGTCCGCCGTGTACAACCAGCACCGGTTGCCGCAGCTCGTGACCATCGCCACGCATCCGGAGATCACCGGGATCGGCGACTGGACCTACCGGCTGTGCCTCTCCGACGCCGAGCAGGGGCCCGCCCTGGCGCGCTACGCGGTCAGGAGCTGGAGTCGGCGCCGCGTCGCGGTGTTCCACGTCAACGACGACTACGGGCGGGGCCTGGCGAGCCGGTTCCAGGAGGCGTTCCGGGACCTCGGGGGCGAAGTGGTCGCCTCGGTGCCCCACCGGGACGAGCTCGGCCCCGACGACAAGGCCCTCCTCCGGCGGGAGATCGAGCGACTCCGGCAGGCCGGCGAGCCGGACCTGATCGCCCTTTTCCAGCGCGTGGCGGCGGCGACCTGGACCGTCCGGGCCCTCCACCGGGCCGGGCTCCGGTCCGCGGTCCTGGGCGGCGACAACCTGGGCCGGAGCCGGTTCCTGCGGGAGGACCCGGAGCTGAAAGAGGGCCTCCGGGTCTCGCAGTTCTTCGTGGCGGATGCGGGCCGGCCGTGGGCTCGCCGCTTCGTCCGGGCCTACCGGAAGCTTGCCGGCGAGGCGCCCGACTACGGCAGCGCCTTCTCGTACGACGCCGTCTACCTGCTGCGGGACGCCCTGGAGCAGGGCGGGACCAGCCGGCGCGCCATCAAGGAGTACCTGGACCGGTCGATCGCCGAAGAGCGCCCGATCCAGGGGGCGGCCGGACCCTTCATCCTGGACGCGGCCCACGACGCCCGGCGCCCCCTCTACGTCGTGGAGATCCGCGACGGCTCGTTCCGGCTGCTGACCACCCTGCTGGCGAACGCCGTCGCGCCCGGGAACGACTCCACCGGTTCACCGTGACGAGCCCGCCATCCGGAAGAAGCGAGTCGCAGCTCGCCCTGGTGCTTTCCGGGGGCGGGGCCCGGGCCGCTTACCAGGTGGGCCTCCTCCGGGCCCTGGCCAGCCGCCGGCCGGACCTGGAGGTCCCCATCCTCACCGGGGTCTCCGCCGGCGCCATCAACGCGGCCTTCCTGGCGGCCCACCCCGGGAGCTTCCGGGACTCGGTGGAAGCCCTGACGGCGTTCTGGACCCGGCTCGACGTCTCGGCCGTCTTCCGCACGGACACCCCGTCGCTGGCCGGAAACCTCCTGCGGTGGGGCTTTCGGCTGGTCTCCGGCGGCGGGCGCCTGGCGCCGGAGGTCCGGGGCCTGGTGGACCCGACGCCGCTCCGGCGACTCCTGGAGCAGAGCCTGGAAGCGGCGCCGGACGGCACGATCCCGGGGCTCGCCCGCGCCATGGAGCGCCGGCGCCTGCATAGCTTCACCGTGACCACCAGCAACTACTCCACCGGCCAGTCGGTCGCCTGGGCCATGGGCCGCGCGGTGGAGTCGTGGGAGCGACCGGACCGCCGGAGCGTGCCGGCCCCGGTCACCGTGGACCACGTGATGGCCTCCTCGGCCCTGCCCCTGTTCTTCCCCGCCGTGCCCCTGGACGGCTCCTGGCACGGCGACGGCGGCATCCGCCAGACCGCTCCCCTCTCCCCGGCGATCCACCTGGGGGCGGACCGGATCCTGGCCATCTCCACGCGCTACCGCCGGACGGTCACCGAGGCGGACCGGCCCGCGGTCCGCGGCTACCCGCCGCCCCTCCAGATCCTCGGGCAGCTCCTGAATGCGATCTTCCTCGACATGCTGGACCAGGACTGCCTGCGGGTGGAGCGCCTGAATGCCCTGGTTTGCCACCTCCCGGAGGCGAAGCGGAGGGGGCTGCGCCCGCTGGAGGTGACCGCCGTCCGACCCTCGGTGGATCTGGGAGCGCTGGCCGCCGAGGTCGAGCCGGAGCTGCCGTGGCTCTTCCGGCACCTGGTCCGGAGCCTCGGCTCGCGCCAGACCGCAAGCCCCGACCTCCTGTCTCTCGTGCTGTTCCAGGCGGACTACTGCCGACGCCTGATCGAGATCGGCGAGGCGGACGCCGAGGAGCGCATGGCCGAGATCGCGCCCCTCCTGGACGCCTGAGAGGGTGTGACCGCGGCCGCCGATCGTTCGTGCCGCCCCGAGCGGAGCGAAGCGGAGTCGAGGGGCCTGCCCCCTACCGGCCCCGGTCCTTGGGCCGGGTGACCTCGTCGCAGACCACGTAGTGGACCCGCTGGGCCGGCACCAGGAAGGTCCGGTTGCCGTGGCTCACCCGGAGCGGAGCGTTCTGGCGCAGGGACTCGGCGATCACCGTCAGGGCGTCCTCCATCTCGACCTCGCTCTCGAACAGGCCGAAGGAGAGCCGGGTCACCGGCGGAGGCGCCGTGAACCCGGAGGCCGCTCCCGGCGGCCGGGTCCGGTTGCGCCGGTCGCCCTCCCCCCCTGCGTCCCACTCCCGGTCCGGCGCACCGGGGTCCGGATCCACGAGCCAGATCATCACGCTGTACGGCATGGGCAGACCTCCAATCCGATCGGTTCCCGCGAGCCCCGTGCATCATACCCGCCGCCGGGAGCGCCCGGCCGCCGCGTCGGGAGCGGAGATTGCATTCGTCCCGGAAAGGCGCCGCTCCGAGGGGGCGACGTCACCACCGAGAGGAGGCCTGGACCATGCGACCGACACCGCCACTGCCCCGGACCCTCGCCGCCCTCGCGTTGCTGCTGCTGCCCGCGTGCGACCCCGCCGGCGCCGGCGACGCAGAGCCCCGGACGGACGACTCGGCGACCGAGGCGCAGGAGGAGGAACAGCGCCGCCCGGCCGAGGAAGGAGCGCCCGGCCCCGAGGCGGCCTCGGCCCTCTCGCGCAGTTTCCGCTCGGCCGCCGAAGAGGCCCTGCCGGCGGTGGTCTTCGTCCAGGTCGAGGCGGAGCCCCGGGCCGACAGCCCGCAGGGCCCGATGCCGGACCCCTTCCGCTACTTCTTCGGCCCGGAGGGACCGGAAGAGGGTCCGCCCCAGGGGCAGATTCCTCCCCGGGTCTCCAGCGGCTCCGGCGTCATCTACGACCAGTCGGGCCTCGTCGTGACCAACCACCACGTCGTCGCCGACGCCTCCTACGTGCTGGTCCGCCTGTCCGACGGGAGGGAGTACCAGGCGGAGGTCGTCGGCTCGGACCCCTCCAGTGACCTGGCCGTCCTCCAGCTCGACACCGAGGGCCAGGTGGGGGAGCTGCCCACCGCCGAGCTTGGAAGCTCCGAACGACTGCAGGTGGGGGATTGGGTCCTGGCCCTGGGGTCGCCCTTCGGCCTGGAGTCCACCGTCACGGCCGGCATCGTGAGCGCCAAGGGCCGCCAGATCACCGGCCGCCAGGCGGCCCTCGAGTCGTTCATCCAGACCGACGCCGCCATCAACATGGGCAACTCCGGCGGGCCGCTCGTGGACCTGAGCGGCCGGGTCGTGGGCATCAACACGGCGATCGTCGGCGGACCCATCTTCACCGGGTACGGCTTCGCGATCCCCGTGGACCTGGCCCGGGACGTGGTGTCGGACCTGCTGGAGTTCGGCGAGGTGCGCCGGCCGCTCCTGGGGGTGCGCGTCAGCGACGTGACGGCGGTGGACGCCGAGGTCTACGGCCTCGACGAGGTCCGCGGCGCCGACGTCGCGTCCATCGATCCGGACTCCCCCGCCGCCGAGGCCGGCCTGGAGCTCGGCGACGTGATCCTCGCCGTGGACGGGGAGGAGATCGCCGGCGCCACCGAGCTCACCACCGAGCTGGCGAAGCACGAGCCGGGCGAGCGCGTCGAGCTGACCATCGTGCGCGACGGCGAGCGCCGGACCGTGGAGGCGGTTCTGGGGCGCTTCGAGACCGAGCAGCCCACCGGGGGCACGCGGGCCCAGGAGACCGCCACCCGGGCCCTGGGCTTCTCCGTGGAGCCGCTGACCCCGGCGGTGGCGGAGCAGCTCGGCTACGAGGGACCCCAAGGCGTGGTGATCCGGGACGTGGCCCCGTTCAGCGCCGCCGCCAACGCCGGCGTCCAGCAGGGCCAGATCCTCCTCCAGGTCAACGGTCGCGACGTCCAGGACCCGGCCGATCTCGAGGTCATCGCCGAGGACGTCGAGCGCGGAGACGTCGTCTCCCTCCGGCTGTTCACCCCGGATCTCGGCGAGACCCTGGTCAACTACCGCGTGCGCTGAAATCACGGCTCACGGCAGGAGCGGGTCCAGGAACTCCCGGATCGCGTGGGCCGTCGGCTCGAGGGCGTCGGCGAACGGGTAGTGCCCCGTTCCCGGGAGGAACCTGAGGCGTGCACCGTCCAGGGCCTCGGCGACCCGGCGGGCCTGCGCGGCGGGGGTGGTCCGGTCCTCCTCGCCGCACAGGACCAGGACCGGGCACCCGGGAGCCCGTCGCCGCACCGGCCCCACCAAGCGCCGGTGGAGATCCGCCTGGAGCCGCCCGTAGCCGCGGGGATCCCGGAGCTCCCCACGCTCCAGCGCTTCCAGGAAAACCTCCGTCGACCGCCCGCGGGTCTCGGCCTCCACGTGGGCCCGGACCTCCTTCCGGGCGCGCGCCCCGGCCCCGCGTCCCGGCGAAGCCTTCGGCGCGCGGGGAGCCCTGCTGGACCGCATCAAGGTGCCGGCCCGGCGCAGCGCCGTGCCCCGCCGTTCCTGCCCCGCCGCGGGCGGCGACACGAGGACGGCCGCCGCCGGCGGCGTGACGGCCCCTCGGGATCGGGGCCCGGTCAGCCACTCCTGCAGGAGCCACGCCGCCAGGGAGTGCCCGAGGAGGACTCCGGGCGGTCCGGGAAGACCGGCCAGCCAGCGCTCCATGCGCTCCTGGAGCCGCCGGAGCGTCAGGTCGGCCTCGCCGCCGGCCGGGGGCGAGGCCCCGTGCCCCGGCAGGTCCGGGAGCCACACCTCGTAGCGCTCGGCGAGGAGGAGGCCCAGGGGCAGGAGCACGTGGTGGTCCAGGCCGGGGCCGCCGTGGAAGGCGATCAGGCGGAGCGGCGAGGCTCCGCCCCCGGCCTCCGGGGTCAGGCGCCGGACCGCCAGCGTGACGCCGCCAGCGCGGACCGGCTCGACCGGCGGGAGGTCGGGAAGGCCGGAACGGCGGCGGGTCACGCGACCGGGACGCCCTCAGGGCGTCGGAAGCTCCTGGCCCCCCGTGGGGGACACGTAGAGCCGGAGCTCGTCGCCCACCGCCTCGCTCCGCTCGACTCCCACCATCTCCCGCGGCAGGTCCAGGACCACGTGGAGCTCGTTCTCCCGTTCCTCGGGATGGAAGCCCAGGCGGACGCGCTCCAGCAGGGGATGGTCCACCGGGATCGCGGGCCGTGGAAACGGCCTGTCGACCCCCCGGATCCGCACCAGGTCCCGAGGCGGGGGCGCCCCCACCCGGGTGACCGAGTACTCCCATTCCTGGATCGCGCCGTCCAGGTGGACCGTCACCAGGAGCTCGTCGCCCCGGGCCTCCCAGACGACGTTCAGGACCCGGGAGAACCCGGCCGGCGCCGGTTGTGGTTCCGGAGCAGGCTGCGGCGGCGGCTCCTGCCCCCGGCCGGCGGGGGCCGGAACAGGAGCGGGCTCGGGGTCCTGCTGCGGGCTCTCCGGAGGCGGGTCGGGAACCTGGGCCTCCGGCTCCGCTGCCGGGGCGGACGAGGCCTCGCCGGGCGATCGGTCCTCGGCCGGGCGGTCCCGCTCGCCTCCGGCCGGCGCCTCGAAGAACCCCAGCTCGCCGGCTCCGTCCTCAGGAGCACCCCCCTCCTCCGCCGCGTCTCCGGAATCCGCCGCGGCGTCCTCCTCTCCGCCTGCGCCGGGGGAAGCGCCTTGCCCCGCGGGGGAGCCTCCACCGGGCTCCGGAGCGCGGGCTTCGTTCCCGCCGGCTGTCGACGTCGCCACGGCGTCCGGCTCCCCGCCGGGCTCTCCACCGGCCAGGAGCCGCACCGCCGCGTCGGGGAAGATCAACAGGAAGCCCGCCACCGCCGCCGTGAGGAGGACCGCCGCCAGCAGGACCAGCAGCAAAGGGCGCCGGTTCCGACGGCCCGGGCGCGCCACGCCGGTCCCGGCGTAGGAGCGGCTGTAGGCGTAGGGGGACGGCCCCGGCGGCCGGGGGAAGTCCGGTGCCTCCGCATCGAGCGCCGGCTCCGGTGCCTCGTCCGGCTCCGGCGACGGCGGCGGGGGCTGCGCCGGTGGGGGCTCGAACCCGCTGGGCGCCTGAGCGCCCTCGGGCACGCTCTCTCCGGACCACCAGGGCTCCTCCGGCTCGGTCCCTGGAGAGGCCTCATCCGCTTGGGGACCCCGCATCGCCGCCGCCGGCGCGTCCAGGCGCCACTCCTCCCGGCCCGGATCGGGCGTCGGCCTGGAGGGAGCCCCGACCGCGCCTCGAAGCGCCTCCCGCGCCAGTCGCTCGGAGACGATCCGGTCCACCAGCTTGCGGCTCTCCGGGTCCAGGTTGAGGAAGCGCACCCCCATGCCCGCCGGGCGGTCGAAGCCCTCGTCCTCGTCCCGGGCCCAGACCACCTCACCGATGCCGTTGATCAGCGTGAAGTCTTCGCCCAGGGTGAGCTCGAAATCGAACACCGTCCCCGGGGCCTGGGGCGAGGCGGTGCGGATGAACATGCCCCCGGTGGACACGTTCTCCGAGTACTCGTTGATGAACCCCTGGAACTCCTTGAACTTGAGGGAGACCTTCCGGCGCAGGTCCACCCGCTGCTCGCGCTGGGGACCGTCCTCCGGAGGCGAGGGGTCGTTGGAGTCGAAGTCGGCCACGGTCCCGTGGATTATAGGACGCCGTGCGGTCCTCCGCCCGCCCCACCCCGCCGGCGGGCCGCCGCCCACCCGCGGGGGTGTCCACGCCGCGCGCCCGCCTCGCTAGGGTGGAGACCTGGGGCGGCCCCGGGTCGCGCCGCTCCCCCCGGCCCACCGGGACGGATCGACCGGCCACGCCGCAGCGGATCGAGCCACCACCGAAGGAGCCCCGGACATGGACGTCGTGTTCCTCTCCCGTCTCCAGTTCGCCTTCACGGTGATGTTCCACTACATCTTCCCGCCATTGACGATCGGGCTGTCGCTGGTGATCGTCCACCTCCTGTGGCGGCGCCTCCGGACGGGGGACCGGATCTACGAGGTGGCCGCCCGCTACTGGGTCTGGATCTTCGGCCTGAACTTCGCCCTGGGGGTCGCCACCGGGATCGTCATGGAGTTCGAGTTCGGCACCAACTGGGCGGCGTACTCCCGCTACGTGGGCGACGTCTTCGGCTCCGCCCTGGCGGCCGAAGGCATCTTCGCATTCTTCCTCGAGTCCGGCTTCCTGGCGATCCTCCTCTTCGGCTGGAACCGGGTCTCGCCGCGCTTCCACTTCTTCTCGGCCCTGATGGTCTGCCTGGGGTCGATCTTCTCCTCGGTCTGGATCACCGTGGCCAACTCGTGGCAGCAGACGCCGGCGGGCTCCGAGGTCCGCGAGCACGTCATCGGGGGGCAGGTCTTCCACCGGGCCGAGATCACCGACTTCTGGGCCATGGTCTTCAATCCGTCCTCGCTCCAGCGGCTGGTCCACGTCTGGTTCGGAGCGTTCATCCTGGGGGCCTTCTTCGTCCTCTCGATCTCGGCCTGGTACCTCCTGAAGGGGCGCCACGTGGAGTTCGCCCGGCGCTCCTTCGCCGGCGCCCTGGGCATGGCGCTCCTCGTCTCGTGGGCGCAGCTCGTCTCCGGCCACAGCCAGGCGGGCAACGTCGCGGAGCACCAGCCGGCGAAGCTCGCCGCCTTCGAGGGGCTGTACCGGACGGAGGCCCGTGCCCCCCTCCACCTGTGGGGGTGGCCGGACGACGAGGAGGCACGGGTCCGTTTCGGCGTGGGGGTGCCGGGCCTCCTCTCGTGGCTGGTCCACGGCGACGGGGTGACCGAGGTGCCGGGCCTGGCCGAGCTGGAGGACGACTGGGGCCGTCCGCCGGTCTGGATCTCCTTCCAGAGCTACCACCTGATGGTGGGGATCGGCGTCCTGTTCGCGGTCGCCACCCTCTACGCCGCCTACCTCATGTGGCG
Source organism: Thermoanaerobaculia bacterium (assembly GCA_046538065.1). Classification (GTDB taxonomy): domain Bacteria; phylum Acidobacteriota; class Thermoanaerobaculia; order Multivoradales; family DATKCC01; genus JBKHJP01. Next base: position 14,973 of record JBKHJP010000048.1, read on the forward strand.
GGGCCGCCTGGAGCGGACGCGGTGGCTCCTCTGGTTCTTCGTCTTCGCTGTCCTCGGGGCCTTCGCCGCGAACCAGCTCGGCTGGGTGGCGGCGGAGGTGGGCCGGCAGCCGTGGATCGTCTATCCGACGGTGATGGACGGCGAGGTGGTGGGAGGCCTCCTCACCGCGGAGGCCCACTCGGAGGTGGTGACCAGCGGCCAGGTCCTGGGCTCCATCGCCATGTTCGGGCTGATCTACCTCCTCCTGTTCATCCTCTGGATCTACGTCCTCAACCAGAAGATCCAGCAGGGACCCGAGCCGTTGCCGCCCGAGCGGAGCCGGACCACCCTCGAGGATTACTTCGAGACCGCCGCCCGGATGACGGGCAAAGAGGAATCGATGACGGAGGCCGAGCGATGGACCTGAACGTCCTCTGGTTCGCCCTGCTGGGCGTGCTGCTGGCCGGCTACGCCATCCTGGACGGCTTCGACCTGGGAGCGGGCATCCTCCACCTGGGCGCCCGGTCCGACCGGGAGCGACGGGTCGTGCTGAACTCCATCGGGCCGATCTGGGACGGCAACGAGGTCTGGCTGGTGACCTTCGGCGGGGCCCTGTTCGCCGCCTTCCCGGAGGCCTACGCCACCGTCTTCTCCGGGTTCTACGCGGCCTTCATGGCGGTCCTCTTCGCCCTGATCCTGCGCGCGGTCTCCCTGGAGCTCCGGGGCAAGATGAGACCCTCCGCCTGGCGGCGCTTCTGGGATGGGGGCTTCTTCCTGGCGAGCCTGCTCGCCACGGTGCTCTTCGGCACCGCGGTCGGCGCCAGCCTGGTGGGAGTGCCCCTGGACGCCCGCGGGATCTACGCCGGAGGCTTCTTCGACCTGCTCTTCCCGGAGGCGCTGCCTTTCTTCCCGCTCCTGGTGGGCGCGCTGACGGTGGCCCTGTTCGCGCTCCACGGAGCCCTCTACCTGAACCTGAAGACCGAAGGCGACCTCCAGGCCCGCGTCCGCCGCTGGATGTGGCACGGCTTCGGCTGGTTCCTGGTTCTCTATCTGCTGACCACGATCTTCGCCCTGACCCGGATCCCCCGGGCCACCGCGAACTTCGAGGAGCTGCCCTGGACGTGGGGTGTCGTGGTGCTCTCGGTCCTCGCGCTGGGGAACGTCCCCCGCTCCATCTTCCTGGGGCGGGCCCGCCAGGCCTTCCTCTCCTCCTCGCTCTTGATCGCCAGCCTGGTGGCGCTCGCGGGCGTGGCCCTGTTCCCCCACCTGGTGACCTCCAGCCTCCAGCCGGCCTACAGCCTGACCATCTACAACGCCGCCTCGTCCCAGAAGACCCTGGGGATCATGGCGATCATCGCGGCGGTCGGCATGCCGTTCGTCCTGGCCTACACGGTGGCGATCTACTGGACGTTCCGGGGTCCGGTGAAGCTGGACGAGCACGCGTACTGACGGGGCACGGAGAAGGGCCGGGCCCGGAGCCGCCGCGGCGCCGAGCCCGGCCGGCCGGGAGGGTTGGCCCCTCAGGAGAGGCTCGCGGTCCGCCCCCTCTCCCCCTCGCGCAGGGCTCGGCATCGCCTCCTCCTCGCGCCTTGGATCCGACCCGCAAGAGGGCACCGCCGGCCGGAGGCCGGTGGTTCGCGCGCGGCCCTGGATTTCTGCCGCGCAGACTCCCAGTGAAGCTTCGCCTCAAACCGACGAGGGGGTCCGTGGCGAGTTCGAGCAGTGATGTTGGCGCCGACCCGGTGAGGGCCGGCGTACCCCGGGTGGGGGTAGCATCGAGGAATCTTCATCAACGGTTGAGATCGAGGAGATCCCAAGATGCCCAACATCGCCTCCATTATGCGCGATCACGTGACGATGTCCATCGGTAGCCTGGACCGGCTCTACCTCAACGGGTACGTTCCGACGCTCCAGACCTCGGGGCAGCTTTGCTACTTCCTGAGCGAGCACCTGGGCAAGCCGATTCCCTCGCCGGCTCTGCTGCGGCCGTTGCATCAGCGCTTCGTAGGTGCTGTGCGGCGGTTTGCCGAGGAGCAGGAGGTGCCGCTGGTGGCTTTCGAGCGCGGGCAGAGGAAGGACGACGTGGCCCGGGAGCATCACTCGGCCTTCTCGCGCGACGAAGGCGTGGTCTTCATCGGGGTAGCTCAGGAGAAAGCGCGCTCATTCAAGGCCTCCAAGCGTAAGACCCCAAGCGGCTCGGTCGCCTTCGATTTCTCGCGTCAGTGGGTCTGCGTCAACCACTACTACTTCTACGTCCAGGACCGTGAGTGGGGACCGGGGTTCTTGAAGATCGGCAGTCAGGTACCTCCGGCAAAGCCGGAGGCTTGAAGGGTGAACCGCTCAAAGCGGT
>JBKHJP010000049.1:0-17283 GCA_046538065.1 Thermoanaerobaculia bacterium
CTACCAGCCGGGGTAGGCAGTGCCGCGGGAGGAGGCGAGCTCCTCCCCTACAGGCCGCGATCGGCGGTCCCCGCCGCCGGGAGGAGGCAAGCTCCTCCCCTATACGGATCGCTGGCGGGCGGTCACCGGGACGCTGCGGCCGGTTCCGGGGCCGGGAAGCTCTCCGGCAGCTCCATCCCCAGCGTCGTCACGAGGAAGGCCCACTCGTCCGCCACCTCCTCGATCTGCTTCGAGGTCGGTTTGCCCCCGCCGTGCCCGGCCCGGGTCTCGATCCGGATCAGCGCCGGCGCCTCCCCGGCGTGGGCCTCCTGCAGCCGGGCCGCGAACTTGAAGCTGTGGGCCGGGACCACGCGGTCGTCCGTGTCCGCCGTGGTCACCAGCGTGGCCGGGTACGCCGTGCCGTCGGTCAGGTTGTGGTAGGGCGAGTAGGCGTAGAGGGCCCGGAACTCCTCCGGGTCCCCGGAGGAGCCGTAGTCGTCGACCCAGAAGCGCCCGGCGGTGAACTCGTCGTAGCGGAGCATGTCCATCACTCCCACCGCCGGAAGCGCCGCGCCGAAGAGCTCCGGGCGCTGGGTCATGGCGGCGCCCACCAGGAGGCCGCCGTTGGAGCCGCCCTGGATCGCCAGCCGCTCCGGCCGGGTGTAGTCGTTGTCGATCAGCCACTCGGCGGCGGCGATGAAGTCGTCGAAGACGTTCTGCTTGTTCTGCTTGATCCCGGCCTCGTGCCAGGCCTCGCCGTACTCGCCGCCGCCCCGGAGGTTCGCCAGGGCGAAGACGCCACCCATCTCCATCCACGCCAGGCGTGAGACGGAGAACGACGGCGTCAGCGAGATCTTGAAGCCGCCGTAGCCGAAAAGGAGCGTCGGGTTCGAGCCGTCGAGCTCGATCCCCTTGCGGTGGGCCAGGAACATGGGCACCCGGGTGCCGTCCTTGGACGTGTAGAAGACCTGCTTCACCTCGTAGTCGTCCGGGTCGAAGTCCACCGCCGCCTGGCGCAGGAGGGTGCTCTCGCCGGAGACCAGGTCGTAGCGGTAGATCGACGGGGGCGTGGCGAAGCTCGAGAAGCTGTAGAAGGTCTCGGTGTCGGAACGGCGGCCCCCGAACCCGTCGGCGGTTCCGAGCCCGGGTAGCTCCACGTCCCGGACCGGCTCGCCGTCCAGGCTGAAGAGGCGCCCCCGGGTCTTCGCGTCCTGGAGGTAGCGGGCCACGAACAGGTTGCCCACCAGGTTGGCGGCCTCCAGGGTGTTCTCGCCCTCCGCCACGACCTCACGCCAGTGCTCGGCGGCGGGCCGGCGCAGGTCGATGGCGATCAGGCGGCGTAGCGGCGCTCCCCGGTCGGTGACGAAGTAGAAGACGGGCCCGTCGTTCGCCACGAACCGGTAGTCGTGCTCCAGGTCGCCCACCAGGGTCACGGGCATGCCGTAGGGCTCGGCCAGGTCGTCCACCAGGACCAGATTGCCGCTGGTGCCTTTCGCCCCGGAGATCACGAGGTAGCGGCCGTCTTCCGTGACCGTCAGGTCGAACCCCACGTCCGGCTCGTGCGGGCGCTCGTAGACCAGGACGTCCTCCTCCTGTGCGGTGCCCAGGCGGTGGTGGTAGACCTTCTGGTCCTGGGCCACCGCCTGATACTCTTCGCCTTCCCCCGCCTCGGGGTAGCGGGCGTAAAAGAAGCCCTCGCCGTCCTGGGTCCAGGCCACCTCGGTGAACTTGGTCCACCGGATCTCGTCCGGCAGCACCTCGCCGGAGTCGATCTCCAGCACCCGCCAGACCTGCCAGTCGGAGCCGGCCTCCGCCCGGGCGAAGGCGGCGTGGTGCCCGTCCGGGCTCACGCTGAAGCCGGCCAGGGCCACGGTGCCGTCCTCGGACCACTCGTTGGGGTCCAGCAGGAGCCGGGGCTCCTCCAGCAGGGTGCGCTGGGTGTAGAGGACCGACTGGTCCTGGAGGCCGTCGTTCTTCATGAAGAAGTACCGGCCGCCTTTCTTGAAGGGCGCCGAGTAGCGCTCGTAGTTCCAGAGCTCGGTCAGGCGGTCTCTGATCGCCGGCCGCTCGGGGATCGACTCGAGGAACCCGAAGGTCACCTCGTTCTGGGCCTCGACCCAGTCGCGGACGTCCTCGGACTCGCGCACGTCGGTCTCGAGCCAGCGGTACGGATCGGGGACCTCGACCCCGTGGTAGACATCCACCTGCTCGACCCTCCTGGTTTCTGGGTATCGGATCTCCGGCGCGTCCCCGGCGCCGGCGGGCACCGCCGTCAGGGCCAGCAGGGTGGCGCAGCACAGGGGACGGGCGCAGGACGAACGGATCGCAACGGGTCTCGGCATCGGTTAGTCACTCCGGCGGGGGATCTGAAAGCTGCCGGGATACGTGCCCGGCAAGCCGAAGCATAGCAGCGGCGATGCCTACGGCGTCGCTCCGGACTGGCCGCTTCGGATGCCCGAATCTGCGGAAACATCGGCCCTGGAGGGACGGTACACTCCGCGCCGCGATGGCGACGAGGGGGACTGAGCGTCGGCCCGCCGGAGGGCCTGCCCGGTGGGCCCGGCTCGTGGCCGTGCTGGCCGTGGCCGGGGCACCGGTCCTCGCCCACGACGGGGGGCGCGCGGAGGTGCCCTCGGTCGAGGCGGTGGCGATCGACGGCCCGACCGAGCCCATCGAGCTCGATGGACGGCTCGACGAGGCCGCGTGGCGGCGGGCGGAGCCGGCGACGGGGTTCCGCCAGCGCGAGCCCCGGGAGCTCGCCCCGGCCACGGAGCGCACCGAGCTCCGGGTGCTGTACACGGCGGAGGCGCTCTACGTCGGGGTGGTGGCCCACGACCGCGAGCCGGAACGGATCGTCGCCCTGGAGATGGGGCGCGACGTGGGCATCCGGCGCGACGACGGGATCGTCCTCCTCCTGGACACGTTCCACGACCACCGCAACGCCTACTTCTTCGAAACCAACCCGAACGGTGCCCGGACCGACGCCCTGATCTCGAACGAGGGGCGCGACGCCAACTTCGAGTGGGACGGGGTCTGGAACGCCGCCGCGGCCCGGACGCCCGAGGGGTGGAGCGCGGAGATCGAGATCCCCTTCACGACGCTGCGCTTCGACCCGGCGCTCGACACCTGGGGGCTCCAGGTGCGCCGGATCATCCGGCGCAAGAACGAGGAGGTCTTCTGGTCGCCGATCCCCCGGGAGTACGGTCTCTTCCGGGTCTCCCGGGCCGGACACCTCACCGGGCTCGACGGGCTCCAGCCCGGCCGGAACCTCCGGGTCAAGCCCTTCGGGACGTTCTCCGCGGCGGAGCGCCCGGGGACCCGGCTCCAGCGTGCCGACGAGGCGGATGGCGGCCTGGACCTGAAGTGGGGCGTGGGCAAGAGCTTTTCCGTCGACCTGACGTACAACACGGACTTCGCCGAGACCGAGGTCGACGAACAGCGGGTCAACCTGACCCGCTTCTCCCTCTTCTTCCCGGAAAAGCGGGAGTTCTTCCTGGAGAACGCCGGGATTTTCGACTTCGGGCCGGGGCTCGGAGGAGGGGGCGCCCCGCCCCTGGAGGTCTTCTTCTCCCGCCGGATCGGCATCGCCCCGGACGGCCGGCAGGTCCCCATCGACGTCGGGGGCCGCGTCACCGGACGGACCGGGCCGTGGAACGTGGGCCTCCTCGCGGTCCAGACGGACTCCGTCGCCTCCGGGCCGGCCCTGTCCGGGGTCCCCGCGCCCGGCGCGATTCCCCGGCAGCTCTGGGGGGTCGCCCGGGTACAGCGCAACGTCGGGGAGCGCTCGAGCCTGGGGGCGATCGTCACGCGGCGGGAGGCTGCGGGGGGCGGTTTCGACCAGGTCTACGGCCTGGACGCGGACCTCAAGCCCACGGACCGGGTGGACGGATGGCTGTTCGCCGCGGCCAACGAGGCTCCGGGCCGGAGCGACCACGCCGCCGGTGCGGGCCTGGAGTTCGAGGGCTCGTTCTGGGAGTGGGAGGCCAGCGCCCTGGAGATCGGCGCGGACTTCGAGCCGGACATGGGGTTCGTCCTGCGGCAGGGGGTTCGGCGCTATGACGCGGAAGTGGAGTGGAACCCGCGCCCCGGCTGGACGCTTCCCTTCGGCGGCTCCGGCGGTGCCGTCCGGAACCTCAGCTTCAACCTGGAAGGTGAGGTCTACACCACGACGGACGGCGAGCTCAGGACGGTCGACGCCCAGATGCGCCTGTTCGGCGTGCGCCTCGATTCGGACGACTTCGCTACGCTGTTCACCCAGTTCCGGGAGGAGCGCCTGACCGAAGGCTTCGAGATCCAGCCGGGCGTCCTGATCCCCGCCGGTGACTACTCCTGGCAGGACCTGGGCCTGTTCGTCCAGACCGCCCAGGGCCGTTCCGCGTCGTTCCGCGGGTTCGTCGTGGCGGGAGACTTCTTCGACGGTGACCGGGTGAGCGCGGACGTCAACCTGACCTGGCGCCCGAGCCGGTACGTCCGGACCGAGACGAGCTGGAACCGAAACGACGTGAGCCTGCCCACGGGGGAGTTCGTCACCGACGTCTACCGGCAGCGCCTGGGGGTGTCCTTCAGCCCGGACCTGGTCCTGGACTCCTTCGTGCAGTTCAACGAGGCCGCGGAGCTGTTGGCGGCGAACGTGCGCCTGAACTGGATCTACCGGCCCGGAGCGGACCTGTTCTTGGTCTACAACGAGACCTGGGACGCCCCGACCCTGGCGGACGCCACCTCCCGGGACCGGCGGATCATCCTGAAGCTGACCTACCTGTTCCAGCTCTGAGGGTGCGACCCCTCGGCTCCGCTCGGGGGAGACCAGGGTCGCACCCTACGGGACCGTCTCGCGGATCGCCGCTTCCAGGTCCTCCAGCGCCATCTCGATCCGTTCCCGGTGGGTGCGGAAGGAGAGGACGCAGATCCTCACGACGAAGCGCTCGTCCGGCAGGACCGTGCCGGTGAGCAGCACCCGCTGCCGGGCGTTGACCCGCGCCACGACCTCCCGGTTGAGCCGGTCGCGCTCCTCGTCCGAGGTGCCCGGCGGCTCGACGCGAAAGGCGAAGAGCGAGAGCTCCGGCTCCGCCACCATCCGGACGTGGGGGAGCCGCCGGACGGCGTCCGCCGCCAGGCGGGCAAGGTCGATCTTTTCGTCCAGGGCCCGGCGGAAGGCCTCCAGGCCGTAGAGCTTCATGGGCAGCCAGACCCGGAGGCCCCGGTAGGGCCTGGAGAGCTCCGGCCCGTGGAGGTGGAAGTCCATCAGGTCCGGGTCCTCCTGCTGGCCCGGGAGGTAGTGGGCGCCGAAGGTGTGAGCCCGGCGCAGCGCCTGCCCGTCCCGGACCAGCAACGCCCCGGTCCCGAAGGGCAGGAACAGCCCCTTGTGGGGGTCCAGGACGATCGAGTCCGCCGCCTCCAGGCCGGCGAGGACCTCCCGGCCGCGCCCGGTCATCCGGAAGAAGCCGCCGTAGGCGGCGTCGGAGTGGTGCCAGAGGCCCTCCTCCCGGGCGAAGCGGGCGACCTCCTCCAGGGGATCCACGGCGCCGGTGTTCACCGTGCCGGCGTTGGAGACCACCAGGAAAGGGCGGAGCCCCCGGCGCCGGTCCTGGGCCACGGCGTCCGCCAGGGCGTCCAGGCGGATGCGAAAGTGCCTGTCGGAGGCCACCTGGCGGACGTTGCCCGGCGGGAAGCCCGCCATCACCGCGGCCTTCGCCACCGAGTGGTGGGTCTGGTCCGAGACGTAGAGGATGCCCGAGAGGAAGTCCTCCGGCAGGCGTTCGCGCCGGGCGGTGACGATGGCGGTGAAGGCGGCGAGGGACCCGCCGCTGGTGAGGATGCCCCGGCTGCCGTCCCGGCCCACGGGGTAGCCCACGATCTCGGCGAACCAGCGGATCACGTTGGTCTCGAGCTGGACCAGGGCCGGGGCGGCGGCGAAGACCCCGGTGTAGCGATTGACCGAGTCGGCCACCAGGTCCGCCACCGCCGACGCGTAGAGCCCGCCGCCGGGGACGAAGCCCAGGTAGCCGGGGCCGGCGGCGTTGTACGCCTTGGGCACGGCGTGGTCGAAGACCAGGCTCAAGAGCTCCTCCAGGGGACGGCCCGTCTCCGGCGGCGGCTCCACCAGGGAGCGGGCGAGCTCGACGGCGCCTTCGGTGCCGTCCGTGGGCTCCTCCGGCAGGGTTTCGTAGTAGCGGACGATGCGCTCCAGCGCCTCCTCGGTCAGGCGGCGGACCTCGCGGGCGTCGGGCTCGAAGGGGAGCTCCTCCGGCGCCCGGCCCTCGTCCCGGCCCTCGTCCCGGCCCGGGGCGGCGGCTCCGGGCGGCGTCCCGGCCTGCGCGCCGGAGGCGGCGGAGCCGGCTGGGTGGGCAGGGGACATGGCCTGGGCTTCGCGTCGGCTCACGGGATCTCCTCGTCCGGTTGGTCTCCGGGCACCGCCGGGCCGTCTCCCGGCTCCGCCGGACTCCGGGGCGCACCGTCTTCCGGCAGCAGGACGCCGACGACCCGGCGGTCCCAGTCCAGGGAGTCTCGCGCCGCCTGCCGGAGGGTTTCAGGATCGATGGAATCTATCAGGGCGTCGTGGTCCAGGATGGCCCGGGGGTCGTCGCCCCGCCGGTAGTAGGCGCCCAGGGCCGAGAGCCAGAAGGCGTTCTCGCGGACGGCGGTCTCCCGCTCGCGGCGCTGGATCTCCCGCACCCGGGCGGCGATCTGCTCCGGCGGGCCCTCGCGGCGGAAGGTCTCGATCTCGCTCCGTACGCGTTCCACCAGCGCCCGGGCCTGGTCCGGCGCGCATCCGAACCGGATGGAGACGTTGTATCGCTCCGTGGGCCGCCAGGTGAGGTCGGTGCCGACGGAGACCCCGTAGACCGCCCCCAGGTCCTCCCGCAGGACCTCCCGCAGGCGGATCTCCAGGGCCCGGCCCAGGGCGTCGAGGGCGTGGCGGTTCTCGCGGCTCCACCGCCCTTGGCCGTGGAGGACCAGCCACACCCGGGCCCGGGGCTCGATCCCCTGCTCGACGGTGAGCTCCACGGGGCGGTCCGGGCGCTCGACGCCCACGTCGCGCCAGGTCTCCTCCCGGCCGGTGGCGGGCAGGCTCGCCAGGTACGTGCGGACCAGCTCCTCGACCCGGCTCTCCTCCAGCTCGGGCTCGAAGCTTCCCACCAGGACGAAGGTGAAGTCCCCGGCGTCGGCGAAGCGCTCGCGGTAGATCTCCAGGGCCAGCTCCGGGTCGATCCGGTCCAGGCGCTCCGGGGTCAGGGGCTGGCGCCGCGGGTGGTCCTGGCTCAAGGCCCGGAACATCTCCTCCACGAAGGCCTGCTGGGGCCGCGCCAGGCGGTTCTCCAGGCTCGGGCGCAGCCGGTCCTTGAAGGAGCGCACCGCCTCGGGGTCCAGGCGCGGCGCGGTCACGGCCAGGTGGACGAGCTCGAACAGGGCCTCCAGGTCGTCCGCAGAGCCCGCCGCCGAGACGGCCTCCTCCATCTCCTCGATGTGGGGGCTCACCTGGGCCACCCGGCCCGCCATCACCTTGGCCAGGTCGATCTCGTCGAGCTCCCCCAGGCCGCCCAGGGAGACGATCTCCGCCGCGTGGGAGGCGGTCAGGTGCTCCTCCTCCGGCACCAGGGAGTGGCCACCGGGGCTGAAGCCCTCCAGCAGCACCTGGTCGGCGCGGAAGTCGGTGGGCTTGAGAACGACGCGCGCGCCGTTCGAGAGCTCCCACTCGGTGACGCCGATCTCCGGGATCTCCCGGCGTTCGACGATCTCGCCGGGCTCCGGAACCTCCGCCATGAGGGCGGCGTCCGGGTCCAGGTCCTCGTACGGCTCGAGAGGCAGGTCCCGGACCCGTTCGAAGACCGCCAGGAGCTCGTCCTCCGAAGGGAGCTCCCCGGCGGTGCCCTCCGGCCCGCTCACCAGGATCACCCGGTCCGCCCCGCCGGTGCGCCGGCCCGCCAGGGCCTCCACCTCGTCCAGGGTGATCTCCGGCAGGAAGCGCCGGGCGAGCTCGAGCTCGATCCGGATGCCGGGGATGGGCTCGTCCTCCAGGAAGTTCCGGGAGTACTCGGCGGCGTAGGAGCCGGAGGTCCGGGCCTGGCGCTCCAGGTAGGTCCGTTCGTAGGCCCGCAGCAGGTCCCGGCGGTTGCGCTCCAGCTCCCCTTCGCTGAAGCCGAACCGGCGGACCCTCTCGATCTCCCTCAGGAGGGCCTCGAGACCGGTGAGGACGGCACCCGGTTCCACCCCGGCCTCGTGCTGGTCCAGGCGGGCGGCGCGGATCGGAGCGTCGGTGCCGGAGTAGGCGTAGAGGAAGGGCGGGTCCGGGCGGTGGCCCACCTCGTAGAGGCGGTCGTTGATCATCCGGTGGTACAGCCCCTCCACCAGGCCCCGGCGGTAGTCGCCCACCGTGCCCTGCTCCTCCGGCGGGAGCTTGGTGACGACGGAGACCGTGGTGTCCGTGAGCTCCGGATCGGTGAAGGTGGCGAAGAGGGTCTCCTCGTGGCCGGGGAGGGTGAAGCTCCGCCGCTCCGGGGCGTCGTCCGGGCGATCGAGGTCGCCGAAGCGCCGCCGGACGAGGCGCTCCACCCGGGCCGGGTCGAAGTCGCCCACGGCGATCACCGCCATCAGGTCCGGCCGGTACCAGTCGCGGTAGAAGCCCACGAGCTCGTCCCGGGGCACCGTTTCGAGGACCTCCCGGCTGCCGATGGGCATGCGCTCGGCGTAGCGCGAGCCGGAGAAGAGGACCGGCACCTGGGCGTCCAGCAGGCGCCCCTCGGCGGTGCGCCCCAGGCGCCACTCTTCCACCAGGACGCGCCGCTCCTGGTCCACCTCGTCCGGCTCGAAGGTGATCCCGTGGGCCCAGTCCTCCAGGATCTCGACCCCACGCTCCAGGTATCCGTCCCGGTCGGTGGGGACCTGGAGGAGGTAGACCGTCTCGTCGAAGCTGGTGTAGGCGTTGACGTCGGGGCCGAAGCGCATGCCGATGGACTCGAGGTAGGAGACGAGCTCCTGGCGTTCGAAGTGCTCGGTGCCGTTGAAGGCCATGTGCTCGACGAAGTGGGCGAGCCCCCGCTGATCGTCCTCCTCCTGGACGGAGCCGGCGTCGACCACCAGCCAGAGGTCGGCGCGGTCCTGGGGGGAGGCGTTGCGGCGGACGTAGTAGCTCAGGCCGTTGGCGAGCTCGCCGGTGCGGATGCGGGGATCGACGGGGAGGGTGGCGTCCAGGGCTTCGGGGGCCTCGATCCGCGGGACCGGGATGAGATCCACCGAGGCGGAGGGTGGCCCGGAGGGGGCCGGGGCCCCGGAGCAGGCGAAGGTGGAGGCAAGGGTCGCGCCCAGGAGCAGCGGGAGCAACCGGGCCGCGAGGGCGCTGGGGGTCCGGCGGGAAGCGTCCATGGGGGGCCAAGGATACGTCAGGGGGCGAGGGTCCGGCTCTGAGGGAGGCGGAGTCCGGCTCCGGGGGGGAGTCCGGCTCTGGGGGGACTCCGGCTCTGGGGAAAGTCCGTCTCTGGGCAGAGTCCGTCTCTGGGGGGAGTCCGTCTCTGGGGGAGTCCGTCTCTGGGGAAAGTCCGTCTCTGGGGGAGTCCGTCTCTGGGGAAAGTCCGTCTCTGGGGAGAGTCCGGCTCTGGGGAGAGTCCGGCTCTGAGGAGAGTCGGGGTTCTGAGGGCGGCTCTCTTGCTTGTCGCTTCGAGCGGAACTCTTGCTTGTCGGTTCGAGCGGCTCTCTTCCTTGTCGTTTCGAGCGGAACTCTTGCTTGTCGGTTCGAGCGGCTCTCTTCCTTGTCGTTTCGAGCGGAGCGAAGCGGAGTCGAGAAACCTGGGCGGGGGCCGGAGCACTTACAAGGGACTGCCCCTCCGCCGGACCGGGTGACCCCGCTCCCGGAGGAGGCCGGGTGCGGGCCGGGCTACGGACCGGCTCGCGGCTCGGGCGGAGCTCCCGCGGCCGCGAACGCCGCGCGCGTGGAGGTGAAATCACCGGACGGCGCGCGGCTCCGCTCATCGCCGGCGCTGGCCGGGCTCGGTTTCCGGTGCACTCGGAAGCGGCCGGCGCTTCGAGGTCGCTGCCGCGGGACGTCCGCCCTCGTTGCAGCTCCCACGGTCTCCACGGTTGCGCCCGTAACCCGGGTCGGCCCTCGACGTCCTCCGCCCGGCGCGCACCCGGCCTCCTCCTTCCCCCCCGGCTTTTCAGGTTCGACCCCGTTGTTTGTCCCGCCAGTGATACTCTGAAAGGTAGGAGTCAGGTCATGACCGCCCCGTCGTCCGACCACCCGATCCACGCCGAGGACCTGCCGTACGTGGCCCCGGAGGAGGGCCTCTCCGAGCTCGTGGCCGGCGAGGTCGTCCGCGAGCCTCCACCCAGCGAGGAGCACGGCTGGGTGGCCGGCAACGTCTTCGGTCTCCTCTGGTCGTTCGTCCGGGAGCGGCGCCTGGGGCGTGTCTACGCCGCGGAGACCGGGTTCGTCCTCCGCCGCGACCCGGACACGGTGCGGGCCCCGGACGTGGCGTTCGTCTCGGCCGAGCGGCTCGCCCAGGAGGACCGGCGCGGTCCCTACTTCGAGGGCGCACCGGACCTGGCGGTCGAGGTCCTCTCGCCGGGGACCGGACCGGTGGCGACCGCCGCCAAGGTCCGGGACTTCCTCGCCGCCGGCGCCCGCGGCGTCTGGGTCGTCGACCCCACCCGCCGGACCGTCACCGTCCACCGGACCGACCACGTGCCCCGGACCCTCTCCACGAACGACACCCTCGACGCCGATCCCGCCGTCCCCGGCTTCCTCCTGCCCGTGCGGGCGATCTTCGAGGGCTGAGGGGCGAGGGGCCGGGGGCGACGCTCTGGCCTGCGTCGGAGACGACACCGCCCGCGCCGAGACAACGCCTCTCCCTGCTCGGATCGGGAGGTCGCCTGTCCACGGCTCGACGAAGGACCTTGACAGGGTGGCGGGCTGGCAACCATAATGGTTCCTCTGAGCAACCTGACTTCGTGACGCCATGGCTTCCCTGACCCTCAAGAACATCCCCGACCCCCTCCTCGACCGCCTCCGGGAACGCGCGGCCTCGGACCGGAGGAGCCTGACCCAGGAGATCCTCTATCTCCTCGAGGAAGCGTTGGCGGGGCGAGCTCCCGGGGGCGCGGCACTGGAGGAAGAGGCCCGCTCCCAGGCGGCCGCCTGGTCGGAGCTGGCCGGACGCTGGCGCTCCGACGTCGACACGGACGAGGAGATCGAGGCGATCCTGGCGAGTCGTACCCGCGGTCGGGACGTGGAGCTGTGAGGATTCTCGACACCGATGTCTGCGTGGAACTGCTCCGGGGCAACCAGGCGGTGATTCGACGCAGAGAGGAAGTGTTCGACGAGGTCGCGACCACCTGGGTGACGGCAGCCGAGCTTCACTATGGGGCAGCCCGATCCACGGCCCCGGAACACAACGCCGAGCTGGCGAGGGAACTCCTCAGTACTTTGGAGGTCCTCGGTCTCGGGCCGTCGGCGGTCGAGAAGTTCGGGAAGCTGAAGGCCTCGCTGGAAGCCGACGGTCGACGCTTGGCGGACTTCGACCTGCTGATCGCGGCCATTGCCCTGTGCCGGGGAGCCGTTCTGGTCACCGGCAACCGCAGGCACTACGGTAGGGTGCCCGGCCTCGCGATGGAGGACTGGGTCCGGTAGAGCCGGTCGGCGGCCGCCTCCTCCTCCCGCAAGTTCAAGGACAGCCCGGAGCAGGCCCGGCGATAGGATGCCTCCGCCATGAAAAGAACCGCTGCCGTCCTCCTCGCCGGGGGCCTCCTGGTCCTCGCAGCACCCGCCGCTGGCGCCTCCGGCGCCGCCGACCTCGACGCCGCCTCCGCCGAGCGCTTCGCCCGCCTGGCCCTCTCGTGCGTCCACCAGGAGTACCCCAACAAGATCGCCCACGTCCTCCAGGGCGACGAGGACGTCGCGCCGCCCCGGGAGCTCACCCCCGCCTTCTACGGCTGCTACGACTGGCACTCCTCGGTCCACGGCCACTGGCTCCTGGCGCGCCTCGCACGGCGGTTTCCGGAGGCCCCCTACGCCGCCGACGCCCGGGCGGCCCTGGCCGAGAGCCTGACGCCGGAGGCGATCGCCGGGGAGGTGGAGTACGTCTCCGGCGAGGGGCGGGTCTCCTTCGAGCGCCCCTACGGACTGGCCTGGCTCCTCCAGCTCGCCGCCGAGCTCCGGGAGTGGGACGACGAGCAGGCCCGGGAGTGGGTCCGGACCCTCGCGCCCCTGGAGGCGCTGGCGGCGGAGCGCATCCGCGAGTGGGTGCCGAAGCTCACCCAGCCGATCCGGGTGGGGGAGCACGACCAGACCGCCTTCGCCTTCGGCCTGGTCCTGGACTGGGCGGAGGCGGCCGGCTCCGAGGGGGGCGCCGAGGGCATGGAGGAGCTCCTGGCGGAGCGGATCGAGGACTTCTACCTGGCGGACCGGAGTTGCCCGTTGGCCTACGAGCCTTCCGGGCACGATTTCCTCTCCCCCTGCCTGGCGGAGGCGGACCTCCTGCGCCGGGTCCTCCCGCCGGAGCGCTTCGCCGCCTGGCTCGGCGCCTTCCTCCCGGGGATCCCCCTGGACGGTTCGGCGGACTGGCTCCGCCCGGCGGAGGTCACCGACCCGTCGGACCCGAAGCTCGCCCACCTGGACGGCCTCAACCTCTCCCGGGCGTGGATGCTCGAAGGCATGGCCGCCGGCCTCCCGGAGGAGGACCCGCGGGTGGCGGCGCTGGAGGGGGCGGCCCAGGCCCACCGGGAGGCGGGCCTGGCGGCGGTCACCGGGGAGCACTACGAGGGCGGCCACTGGCTGGGGAGCTTCGCCGTCTACCTCGTGACCGGGCGGGGCTTGCCGTAGGGTGCGACCCTGCCTCCCCTGAGCGCCGCCGAAGGGTCGCACCGGCCCGTGTCGTCGCAAACGCCGGGCCGGGGGTGGCATGGGTGAACCGTCCCCCGCCCCGGAGGAGCCCGGGGGCGCACCGGGTTCCGGACCGGCGCGGGCTCGTCGGACGGTGTTGCGCAGGGCCCGCGCCTCGGCTCGGCCCTCCCGCGGCCACCGGAGTGTCCGCGCTGACCGTGGCCCGGGTCGGGCCTCGACGTCCTCCACCCGGCGCGCCCCCGGGCTCCTCCTCCCCCCTTTCTCGGTGCCTATCCTCGCCGAGCCCAAACCAAAGCTCGTTGCGTCACCGGCACTCTCTAAAGCGGCAGGTAGATCACCTGATTCTCCAGGTCTTCCGGCTCCGCTATCTGGTCGATCAGCACCAGCTCCCGGATCTGCTCGCCGATCGAGAGCTTCGTCTGCTGTACATGAACCGCCCCGGGAAACCATCGGCCATCTCTTTGCCACCGATGGATCTCGCTGAAGTGGTCGTCGTCGTAGAAGAAGAGCACCCGGCGCATCAGCACGGAACGCCGGAACACATCCGAGTCGTCCAAGAGGTGCGCGCCGTCCTCGTAGGCGGTGATCAGGTCCACCCCGCGGTGGCGGAGACCTCGGGCGACGTCGCCGTGGACGTCGTGGTCGAAGAAGAATCGGACGGGCATCAGCGCAGCTTGCGGAGCCGCTCCACGACGGGCGGCTGTCCCCTCTCTTCCCGCAGTCTCTCGACCTTGGCGCCCCGCCGCTCGATGTCTTCTTCGATCTCCTCCCGGTGGGTTTGGTAATACTCGAAGGCCGCATTCACCTGCTCAAGGCTGAGGAGGGGAATGTCCGCGGCGATCTGCTCCGGGGTCTCCTCGTGCGCCTTCCAACGGGAGATGATCTGCACCACCTTGAATGGAGTCCCCGCGACCACCGGCACCCCGCGTTCGTCCAGAACGATCCGCGCC
Source organism: Thermoanaerobaculia bacterium (assembly GCA_046538065.1). Lineage (GTDB taxonomy): Bacteria > Acidobacteriota > Thermoanaerobaculia > Multivoradales > DATKCC01 > JBKHJP01. Next base: position 13,762 of record JBKHJP010000049.1, read on the forward strand.
GGCGGCCCGCCGGCCTTGCGATGATCGTTCTTCTCGCCCCAATCGCGGCACAGGGTCTCCGCCTGGCTGAGGACGGTTTCCACCGCCGCGGGCCGCTTGTCCGGTGGGTAGCCGTGGTGGCGGAGGAGCCGCCGGACCTGTGCCCGCATCTTGGCCCGCACGGCCTCCTTCTGGGTCCAGTCGATGGTGACGGAGCGGCGGATGGAGCGGACCAGGTCGTGGGCGATCTTGGTCAACGTCTCGTCCCCCATGACCTCCCGGACGTTCTCGTGGGCCGCCAGAGCGTCATAGAAGGCGAGCTCGTCGGCTGACAGGCCGAGCGTCTCGCCCCGCTTTGGAGCGTCCCGGACTTCTCGGGCGAGGTCGATGAGCTCCAGGATCACCTGGGCCGCCTGAATGGAGCGGTTCCGGTAGCGCTGGAGGCTCCGCTCCAGCCGTTCGGAGAACTTCCGGGCCTGGACCAGGTTGTGCCGGCGCTGCTGTCGGAGCTCGTCCTCCAGGAGCTTCCGGAGCAGCTCCACCTGGAGGTTCTGGTACGGGCTCTTCTTGGCGGCCGCCAGGAACTCCTCCGAAAGGATCGAGATCTCCGGTTTAGGAAGCCCGGCCGCCTCGAAGACGTCGATCACGCCCTCGGAGGCGATGGTGCCGGCGACGATTCGCCGCAAGGCGTGACGGCGGCGCTCCCGCTCCGCGCGGGTGAGGCGCGCCTCCGGCCGGGTCTCGGTCGCGGAAACCGCGTACTTCCGCACGTTCCGCTCCACCACCTGGAAGAAGGCGATCGGCTCCCGCAGCTCCCGGGCCTCCTCCAGGTGGAGGGCCATGCCGGCGGCCCGGTTCAGGGCGGTCATGGCGGCGAGGAAGCGATCCTTGCCGTCCGGCAAGCCCAGCACGTGGTCGGCGGCGCCGGCCACCGTGGCGACGCGAGCCTGCGAGTCGCCCTCGAAGAAGGGGGAGCGGTCGAAGCCGTGAAACATGGCCTCCACCACTTCGAAGCGCTCCCGGAGGGCCCGGAGCCTCTCCTCCACGGGAACCGCGGTGGGCTCACCGGGCCAGCCGCCGTACTCGCCCACCGCTCGCTTCAGCTCCTCGCCGATCCCCACGTAGTCGACGATCAGGCCGCTCGGCTTGTCCCTCCACACCCGGTTCACCCGGGCGATGGCCTGCATGAGGGTGTGGCCGTGCATGGGCCTGTACAGGTACAGGGTATGGACCGGCGGCACGTCGAATCCGGTGAGCCACATGTCCACGACGACCACCAGCTCCAGGGGGTCGTCCGGGTCCTTGAAGCGGCGCTCGATCTCCTTGGTCCGGCGGGTGTCGCGGAGGTGGGGCTCGAGGAAGTCGCGGCCGGTGCCCGAGCTCATCACCACCTTGATCCGGCCGGCGTCGTCCGAGTCTGCGTGCCAATCCGGCCGCAGCCTCACGATCTGGTCGTAGAGGAGCACCGCCACCTCCCGGCTGGGGGCGACGATCATCCCCTTGCCGAAGAGCTGCTGCCGGCGCGCCTCCCAGTGCCGCACCAGGTCCTGGGCCATTCCCTCCAGGAGGGCCGGGGTCCCCATCAGGGCGGTGAGCCTCGTCTCTTCGCGCTCCAGCCGCTCCCGCTCCGCCTCCGGCACGTCCGCCAGGGTCTCGGCCACCTCCGAGTCGATCTGCTGGAGGACCGAGTCCAGGGCGTAGACCCGATCCTGCCGGGCCTCGTAGAGGATCGGCACGGTGGCCTCGTCCGCCACGGACTGGCTCATGGGGTAGACGTCCAGGTAGTCGCCGAAGACCTCCCGGGTGGAGCGGTCCGCCAGCTCGATGGGCGTGCCGGTAAAGCCCAGGTAGAGGGCGTTGGGGAGGGCGTCCCGGAGGTTCTTGGCCAGGCCCGCGGAGAACTCGTAGTGGCTCCGGTGGGCCTCGTCCGCCAGGACGATGACGTTCCGGCGGCCGGTGAGCTCCGGCATGCGCTCGCCCTGACCGGTGCTGAACTTCTGGAGGGTCGTGAAGACGATGCCGCCGGAGGCGACGGAGAGGAGCTCCTTCAGGTGCTCCCGGGTGTTGGCCTGGACCGGTGACGGCAGGAGGTCCCGGGCGCCGGAGAACTGGCCCAGGAGCTGGGAGTCCAGGTCGACCCGGTCCGTCAGGACCACCAGGGTGGGGTTCTCGAGCGCCGGCTCCCGGACCACCTTCCCGGCGTAGAAGACCATGGACACGCTCTTGCCGGAGCCCTGGGTGTGCCAGATCACGCCGATCCGCCGGTCGCCGCCCTCCTGATAGCGCTCGACGGTCTTCGCCACCGCCCTCTCCACGGCGTGGAACTGGTGGTAGCCGGCGATCTTCTTGACCGGCCGGTCACCGCCCAGGTCCCAGTAGACATAGTGGCGCAGGTAGGCCAGGAGGCGCCGGCGGTCGAAGAGGCCGTCCAGGAGGCGTTCCAGGGTCGAGCGGGTGCCCGGCTCCGGCCGCTCACCTGCCACGCTCTTCCAGGGCCCGAACCACTCGAAGCCGGCGGTCAGGCTGCCGACCCGGGCCTCGGTCCCGTCCGAGATCACCAGCAGCTCGTTGGTGTCGAACAGGGCGGGAATGGTCTGCTTGTACTCCTGGAGCTGGTCGTAGGCGCTCGCCAGAGTGGCCTGTGGATTCTCCGGGCTCTTCAGCTCGGCGACGGCGACGGGCAGGCCGTTGAGATACAGGACCAGGTCCGGGCGCTGGGGATGGTCCGGGCCGCGGATGGTGAGCTGATTGGTCACCAGCCAGTCGTTCGCCTCCGGGTCGTCCCAGGCGACGGCGGAGACGTGCTCGCCGCGGACGTCTCCGTTCCGGCGGACCTCCAGGTCGAAACCGCGGGCCAGGTCCCGGTGGAAGAGGCGGTTGTTCTCCTCGGTCGAGGCGGTGGCCGGCTGGAGCAGGCGCCGGGCCGCGTCGTCCCGGGCGTCCGGCGGCAGGTCCGGGTTGAGCCGCGCCAGGACCCGGCGCAGGCGCTCCGGAAGTGCCACGTCCGCCGTGCTCTCCCGTTCGTCTTCGAGCTCCACCCCGGGCCTGTACTCGTAGCCCAGCTCCCGGAGCCGGTCCACCGCCGCCTCCTCCACCACGGACTCGAAGGCGGTCACACGGCCTCCTCGAGGGCCGATTCGGCTTCCGGGAAGCGGATCTCGCCGGAGATTAGCTTGGGGAGGAGGGTGTCCCGGATCTCGGCCAGGGTGCGGGATTGGTCGAGGTTGGCTCGCGTCCTTTTCATCAAGATAATTGCGAGAAGGTCGAATTTGGCAATCAATTCATCGTCTTCCGGTACAGCCCATTTCTGCCGATAGATCGCGTTTCGGTTGACTCCAGGCACGGCAGAGTCCGCAGCCAACCTCGCAAGGTCCATGGCCAGCAAACGGTGGTAGATCCAGGTAAGAGACCGGATCGCTCCTCTGGGAAGAACGTAAAAGGTCGTGTCAATGGGCCAGAAGTCTCGATCCACCCAATAGACTGTGCCTGCCGTCCCCTTTCGCCCTACAACCACGCCAGGTCCTTCGACGAGAGAGGCGTTGT
>JBKHJP010000364.1:0-4284 GCA_046538065.1 Thermoanaerobaculia bacterium
CGGCCTTCGAGCTCCCCGCCGGGGAACACCCCCGGACCGGCTCCCGGGACCAGCACACCCGGAGTCCACTCGTCGAGGCTCGGGTCGGACCGCCGTCGCGAGATCGGGGCCGGGCGGGAGCCCCGGCGGGGACCGGCGCGAGCATCTGGGAAGCTGGAACGTCTGGCTCGCGCCTGCGCTCAGGCCGCGCGCCGGACGGTCGTGCCCGCCGCTGCGGCTGCAAGCGGCGCGGCCTTCGAGCTCCCCGCCGGGGAACACCCCCGGACCGGCTCCCGGGACCAGCATCCCCGGAGCTCACCTCCCGCCGCCGGGCCCGGAAGGCCACCGAAGTGTGTAGGGGCGGAGCTTGCCTCCGCCCGACGATCGGGAGCTTCCACCCGGGCGCAGGGGCTCCGGCCACCGGAGCGTCGGCTCGCGCCTGCGCTCATCTGGGATGCGCGCCACCTCACCGTGTCGTTTCGAAACAGGGCGCCACCCCATGCTCGTCGTTTCGAGCGGAGCACCACCCCATGCTTGTCGTTTCGAGCGGAGCACTGCCCCATGCTTGTCGTTTCGAGCGGAGCGAAGCGGAGTCGAGAAACCTGGGCGGGGGGCGTACAGAACCCACGCCGTCCCCCTCCCAGGCCCCTCGACTTCGCTCGGGGCGACAAGTGGACCGTGGCCGCGCGACCCGTGGAAGGCGAGGGCGCAGGCGCAATCCGGACGGTCAGGCAGCCGGGACGCTATCGCCGGTTCCCGGAGCCGTGCCTCTGCACACCGGCTCCTCGTACCGGCCGGTCCATGCTCCGAGACGCTTGCGCCGGTCCCCGGAGCGGTGCCCCCGCGCACCGGCTCCCTCCACGAACGGTCCGGATACCTTGCGTTCCAGCCGGAACGGTGGGCGACCCTACGTCCGCACGCCGGGCAGGCCCACCCCCGGCGCCGGGCGCTCCCGGAGGACGTCGCGGCGGAAGCGGAAGATCTCCGCCGGGCGGCCGCCGGTGGTGGGGTCGTAGCGGCCGGTCCCCTCCACCAGCCCGCCCTTCTCCACCAGGCGCCGGAAGTTCCCCTTGTGGAGGCGTACCCCGGCCAGGGCCTCCACGGTGCGCTGGAGCTGGAGGAGGGTGAAGGTCGGCGCCAGCAGCTCGAAGACCACCGGCCGGTAGCGGATCTTGCCCCGGAGGCGTCCCAGGGCGGTGGCCAGGATCCGCCGGTGGTCGAGCGCCATGGCCAGCCCCGGCCGCAAACCCTCGGCGGTCTGCCCCGCCGGGCTCGCCTCGCCCCCCAGGCGCCGGTCCCGCCGGGCCTCCGCCACCAGGCCCACCTCGTACAGGAGCTCGTAGCGCTCCAGGACGCGTTCGCCGTCCCAGGCCACGCCCCCCAGGCCGAAGGTGATCTCCGCCCGTTCCGCCCGGCCCCGCCGCTCCTCGGCCCCGGGGGCCGCCTCCACCCAGCGGCCCAGCACCGGGGCGATCTCCCGGTCGATGAGCTCCGGACGGCCCCGCCGCCAGTCCTCCCAGGGCAGGAAGCGATAGACGTCGCGCCAGCGGGCGTCGCCGCGGCTCAGCCGTTCCTCCCGGACCAGGGCCAGGTACGCCACCGAGATCACCCGCGTGCCGCCCTGGAGCTCCCGGGGGTCGCGGTTCCGGTCGCCGAAGGTGTAGAGCTGCTCGGCGTAGCCCAGCTCGACCCCGGACTGCTCGCGGACGTAGCCCCGGAGCGCCAGCTCCAGGGTCCGGTCCTCGTCCGGATCGAGGGAGCCGAAGGGCAGGGCTTCCACGGCCTCGTTGTCCCGGGTCTCCTCCAGGTCGGCCCGCCCCACGGTCAGGATCCGGGGGACCTCGCGGGTGACCGCCACGATCACCGCGTTGAGGCCCACCGCCAGGCGGCGGCTCACGGTCCTCCGGCGGGGAAAGCGGCGGCGGGGCGGCCTCTTCGCCCGGGTCCGGAGGAGCGGGGCGGGGGCGCCGCTCCGGGCGCCTCCATGGGGCGGAGCTCCCGGCCGTAGACCCGGCCGAAGTGGCCGGCCAGGCGATCCGCCACCTCGGCCAGGGGTGGCGCCAGGCCGGTGAGGCTCTGGAGCGAGGCCATCTCCACCCGGGGCAGGCCGCACGGGACGATACGCCGGAACCACTCCAGGTCGGTGGCGACGTTGAGGGCGAAGCCGTGGGTCGTGACCCAGCGGCTCACGTGGACCCCGATGGAGGCGATCTTCGCCTCCCCCACCCAGACGCCGATGAACCCCTTGCCCTCCCGGCGGCGGGTTCGGACGCCGTAGTCGCCCAGGGTGCGGATCAGGACTTCCTGGAGGTCGTGGACGTAGCGGTGGAGGTCGCGGCGGTCCGGGTCCAGGTCGACGATCGGATAGCCCACCAGCTGCCCGGGCCCGTGGTAGGTCACCTGGCCGCCCCGGTCGCACTCGTGGACCTCGGCGCCCTGGGCCGCGAGCCACTCCCGGGGGGCCAGGACGTCCCCGGCGCTGGCGTTGCGCCCGAGGGTGAAGACGTGGGGGTGCTCCAGGAGCAGGAGGTGCTCGGGGCCGGTGCCCGCCTTGACGCCGTCCCGGATCCGGTGCTGGAGGGCCTCGGCCTCGGCGTAGGGAACGCGGCCGAGGTAGCCCCAGCGGAGGGTGCGGCGGGTTGGAGGCGAAGCGGCGGTCACGGAGTCATTCTACCGGCCGGGCCTCGGGCGGGGCCGAACCGGGGTGCCCCCACCCGGAGGAGGTCGGGTGGGCGCCGGGCGGAGGACCGGCGCGGGCTGGTCGGACCCTGTCCCGCAGGGCCCGCGCCTCGGCTCACCCCTCCCGCGACCGATGGGGTGTCCGGAGGGCCGGTGGCTCGGGTCGGGGCTCGACGTCCTCCGCCCGGCGCCCATCCGGCCAACTCCTCCCCCCTCCCAAGCCGCTGAGACGACCGCCGCCGTCCGGAAGCTCCGGAGCCGGCCCTCCACCCACCCGGTACCGGGACCCAGAAGGGCACCGATCTCGCCACGCTCCGGCACTCCCGGGCCCGCGGACGCTCCAGAGACATGGTGGGAGCCCTCCGCCATTGAAACCGTGCGGGGAGGGGGACGGGCAGGGGCCGGGGCTTCCGCGCAGGCGGCGGCAGCCGCGCCCGCCGGCCGAGGCCGGGTAGACGAACACTGGGCCGGAGTCCCTGGCGCCACCTGCCCCGCCTGGGTCACGCGGCGGCACGCCGGCCGCCTCCAGGCCTCGCGGTGGGAGGGCACCCGGCGCTCCGACGCGCCCCCGGCAGTGGAAGTGCACTCCAGCCCCCGAGCGGGCTTCGGGGCCGCCGCCGGAGCGGAACCCCCGGCCCCTGCCCGGGGGGCCCCGGCCTGGCCCGCCCCAGGACCAGAGCCTCCCGATCCACCAAGCGGTCCGACCGGTGCGCCAAGGCGCACCCTACGGCAACTCGCCTCGGGAGCCGACCGGGGCGGGGGAGCCTTGCCGACCGAAGTCGAGCCCGGCAACGCCGCCGTTCCCGGTGACGAAGCCTACTTACCCAGATACACCTCCAGGTCCGGCCAGCGGTCCTGCTCCAGGACCTTCTTGACGTCCTGGAGGAAGTAGCTCCCGTCCGCGCCGTCGATCAGGCGGTGGTCGTACGTCAGCGTGATGTAGGCCATCGTGCGGATGGCGAGGGCGTCGTTGCCGGCGGCGTCGGTCACCACCACCGGGCGCTTCTGGAACGCGCCGATCCCCAGGATCGCCACCTGGGGCTGATTGATGACCGGGGTGCCGAAGAGGGTCCCGAAGCCCCCCGGGTTGGTGATGGTGAAGGTGCCGCCCTGGAGCTCGTCCGGGCCCAGCTTCTTGGCCCGCGCCCGGTCCGCCAGGTCGTTGGCGGTCGTGGCCAGCCCCACCAGGCTCAGCCGGTCGGCGTTCTTGATCACCGGCACGATCAGGCCCCGCTCCAGGGCCACCGCCATGCCCAGGTTGACGCTCTTCTTGAAGACGACCCGGTCGCCGTCGATGGCGGCGTTGATCTTCGGGTGGGCCTTGATGGCGTCCACCGTGGCCTTGAAGATGAACGGCATGTAGGTGAGCTTCGTGCCGTTCGCCTCGGCGAACTTGCGCTTCGCCCGCTCCCGGATCCGCACGACGTTCGACATGTCCATCTCGAACGCCGTCGTCACGTGGGTCGACATGTGCTTCGAATAGATCATGTGGGCCGCGGTGATCTTGCGGATCTGGCTCATGGGCTCGATCTCGACCTCTTCGCCCTCCTGGTAGGGAGGCACGGCGAAGTCGGGCAGCGGGGAGGCCCCCGGCAGGAGCCCGCCTTCGCCGGCGGGGGCCCGCTC
>JBKHJP010000365.1:0-4279 GCA_046538065.1 Thermoanaerobaculia bacterium
TCGCCGAAGACGTCGTTGCCCTGGAGCTTCGGGTCACGCCAGACCCTGGGCTGCTGGCCCAGGAGCTGGGCGAGGCGGATCTCCAGGGCCCGGTGGAAGCTCGAGATCCAGCCCGTCTGCCCCTCGCCGAGCACCTCGTCGTCGATGTGGGCGTAACTGACGAAGACGTCGATCTCGAACTCGGTCGGCATGGCGACAGAGAACACTGATCCTCCCGTGGCTCGGCGGATCGGCCGCAGCCCGGCGGATCGGGTGCTCACGACAACCAGGACGCCCAGGACGCCGCCGCCGCCCGGCGTGCGCTCTCGCCGGGCGGCGGCGGGCAACGCATCGTATTCGCCCGCAGTTTAGCATCAATCGGCTTCCAGAGGAACCGAGGTCACGGGAGCGTCCGGCGCCGCGAGAGCCGTGCTCTATGAAGCGAGGGCCTCGCGCCAGAGGGCCTCGATCGCCGCCTCGGCGCCGGGCTCGGGCCCCCAGCCCAGGGCGCGGAGCCGGGAGGGGTCGCCCACCAGGAGCGGCTGGTCCACGGGGCGGAACCGGTCCCGGTCTTTCTCGATCCGGGCCTCGACGCCGGAGATCCGGACCAGCGTGTCGAGCGCCTCGGCCACGGACAGGGCCCGGCCGCTCGCCAGGTTGTAGGTCCCCCCGGGGCTCTTGCCGGACGCCAGCAGGGCGTAGGCCCGGGCGGCGGCCTCCACGTGGACGAAGTCGCGCCGGGCCGAGAGGTTGCCCACGCGCAGGACGGGCTCCGCCTCGCCGCGGCGGATGGCGGCGAGCTGGGCGGCGAAGGAGGGCAGGGCGAACCGGCGCGCCTGCCCCGGCCCGATCAGGTTGAAGGAGCGCACCACCACCGCGGCCTCGCCGGCCAGGGCGAAGGCCAGGCGCTCGGCGGCGGCCTTGGTCAGGCCGTACGGCGTGCCGGGCTCCGGCGGCCGGTCCTCCCGAATGGGCTGCTCGGCCTCCGGCACCGCGCCGTAGACCTCGGCGCTCGAGGCCACCACGATGCGGGCGCCCCGGGCCGCACGCAGGACGTTCTCGGTCCCCGCGACGTTGACCCGGAAGTAGGCGCCGGGGCGACTCCACGACTCTCCCACGTGGGAGAGCCCCGCCAGGTGGAGGACCGTCTCCGGCCGGGCGTGCCGGACGGCGGCCTTTACGGCGGCGGCGTCCAGGACGTCCGCCGCCAGCAGCTCCACCTCCGGCAGGTCCGGGGGCTCGGGCCAGCAGGTGCCCACGACCCGGACGCCGTCCGCCGCCAGGTAACGGGCCACGTGGCGGCCCACGAAGCCGCCGGCGCCGGTGATCAGGACGGTCATGGATCCTTCCGGCGGGCCTCCCGCTCGCGCCAGAAGTCCAGGGTGTCCCGGAGGGTCCGGTCGAAGGGCACCTGGGGCTCCCAACCGGTGTCGGCCCGGAACTTCGAGCTGTCACCGATCAGGATCTCCACGTCCGAGGGCCGCAGGCGCGTCGGGTCGACCTCGACGGTGACGTCGGCGTCCGACAGGCCGATCAGCCGGTCGAGCATCTCCCGGATGGTCAGCCCGTCGCCGGTGGCGATGTTGTAGACCTCGCCGGGGCGGGCCTTGGTGACGGCCAGCCAGTAGGCCCGGACCATGTCCCGGACGTCGGTGAAGTCCCGCACGGCGTCCAGGTTCCCCACCCGGATCACCGCCGGGGCGAGGCCGAGCTCGATCCGGGCCACCTGGCGGGCGAAGTTCGAGACCACGAAGACGTCACCGCGGCGCGGGCCGGTGTGGTTGAACCCCCGGGTCCGCACCACCTTGAGGCCGTAGCTCTGGAAGTACTGGTACCCCAGGAAGTCCTGCCCCACCTTGGAGACGGCGTAGGGGGACAGGGGCCGCAGCGGGTTGCTCTCCTTGATGGGGACCTCGTCCTTGTGCACCAGGCCGTACTGCTCGGACGAGCAGGCGATCTGGACCACCGGGTCCAGGTCCAGGGAGCGGATCGCCTCGAACAGGTTGATCTGGCCGTTCAGGTTCGAGAGCACCGTGTCCCCCGGGGCCGACCAGGAGGACGGCACGAAGCTCTGGGCCGCCAGGTGGAAGACGGCGTCCGGCCGGGCCTTCTCCACGGCCCACCGCACCGAGCTCGGGTCCCGGAGCTCGCACTCCAGGAGCTCGAGCGTCTCCCCCAGGTGCTCGATGTTGTCCATCCGGCTGCGCCAGCGGTACGTGCCGTAGATCTCCACGTCCGGGTGCTCGGCCAGCAGGTAGTCGGCCAGGTGGGAGCCGGCGAAGCCGGTGACTCCGGTGATCAGGACTCTCATGACGAACGTTGCTCCTCCAGGGGCTCCGGCCGGCTCACGGAGCGTCTGATCAGTCGGCGCCGGCGTGCAGGATCTCCAGGTACTCCCCCAGGGCTGCGTGCCAGCTCTCCACCGGGCGGCCGACCAGCTCCTCGAACCGGTCCACGGCCAGGACCGAGTAGGCCGGCCGGGGAGCGGGCCGCGGAAAGGCGGAGGTGGGCACGGGCTCCACCCCCACGGACGGCGCCCTGGCGGAGACGATCTCGCGGGCGAAACCGTACCAGGAGACCGGTTCCCGGTTGCGGTAGTGGACGACCCGTGGGGGGGAACCCGCGGCGCCGAGGCCGTGCTCCGCCAGGTCCCAGAGGGCCCGGCCCAGGTACCGCGTGTAGGTGGGGCAGCCTACCTGGTCGTCCACCACCCGGAGGGGATCGGTGCCGCCGGCCACGAGGCGGAGCATGGTGGTGACGAAGTTCGCGCCGCCGGGGCCGAAGAGCCAGCTCGTCCGGACCACGGCTCCCCGCTCCCAGGCCAGGGCCTCCTCCTCGCCGGCCAGCTTGGAGCGGCCGTAGACGGAGAGGGGGCCGGTGGGCGCCCCCTCCGGGTACGGGGCGCTCCCCCGGCCGTCGAAGACGTAGTCCGTGGAGACGTGGAGCAGCCGGGCCGCCACCGAGCGGGCGGCCTCCGCCGCGTGGGCCACCCCCCGGGCGTTGACGGCGAAGGCCCGCTCCTCCTCGCTCTCGCAGGCGTCCACGGCGGTCATGGCGGCGCAGTTGAAGACCACCTCCGGCCGGAAAACCTGGGCCCAGTAGAGCAGGCGCCCACGGTCCGTGACGTCGGCGTGGCCCCGGGCGAGGCCGAGGACGCCGTGGCCGCGGCGGCGCCCCGCGGCGACCACCTGGCGGCCCAGCATGCCGGTTCCCCCGAGGACGAGGGCCCTCACGGCAGGCCCACCTCCGACTTGTCCCCGAGCATGAAGCGGTAGGCGCTGGGTTTGAGGGCGCTCTTGACCAGCTTGACCTCCCGGCCCACGAGGGAGCCGTCGATCCTGAGCGGGATGTGGCGGATCTCGCTCCCGGCCATGACGATGGAGTTCTCGATCTCGCAGCACTCGAGGACGCAGGCCTCGCCGACCGCCGTGTACGGACCGACGAAGGCGTTGACGATGCGGGCGCCCTCGCCGATGACCACCGGCCCGCGGATCAGGGAGTCGACGATCTCGACCCCGTCGGCCACCTGCACGCGGCCCTCGAGGCGGCTGCCGTCCGTCCGCTCCCCCTGGCTCCGGGGCACCCGCAGGGTCTCGAGGACGATCCGGTTCGCCTCCAGCATGTCGTCCAGCTTGCCCGTGTCCTTCCACCAGCCCCGGACCACGTGGGGGTGGACGTCCAGCCCCCGGTCGATCAGGTCCTGGATGGCGTCGGTGATCTCCAGCTCGCCGCGGGCGGAGGGCTCGATCCGGTGGACCGATTCGAAGATCGACGAGTCGAACATGTAGACGCCCACCAGGGCGAGGTTGCTCGGCGGGTCCGGGGGCTTCTCCATCAGGCGTCGCACCTTGCCTTCGGCGGTGAGCTCGGCCACGCCGAACTGCTGCGGGTTCGGCACCTCGGCGAGGAGGATCTCGGCGGCGGCCTTGAGGTCCCGGAACTCCTCCACCAGGCTGGTGATGCCGCCGGCGATGAGGTTGTCGCCCAGGTACATGACGAAGGGCTCGCCGGCCAGGTACTCCTCGGCGATCATCACCGCGTGGGCCAGCCCCCGGGGGGCGTCCTGCTCGATGTAGGTCACCCGGGCGCCGAACCGGGAGCCGTCCCCCACGGCGGCCCGGATCTCGTCCCCCGTGTCCCCCACGACGATGCCGATGTCGGTGATTCCGGCCGCCACGATGGACTCGATGCCGTAAAAGAGGACCGGCTTGTTCGCCACCGGCACGAGCTGCTTGGCGGAAGTGAACGTCAGGGGGCGCAGGCGGGTGCCCTTGCCCCCGGAGAGGATCAGGCCTTTCAT
>JBKHJP010000050.1:0-17179 GCA_046538065.1 Thermoanaerobaculia bacterium
GCCCGAGGAAGAGGTCGCGGACCGGCTGGATGACGACCTCTCCGTGGCGGCGGTCAACGGTCCCGAGCAGACCGTGGTGGCCGGGCCGGAGGCGGCGGTCGAGGCCCTGGAGCGGACGCTCGACGAGGAGGGGGTCGCCTGCCGCCGCCTCCAGGCCACGCACGCCTTTCACTCCCACATGCTCGAGCCCTTGCGGGAGAGCCTCGCCGAGCTCGTCGGGGGCCACGATCTCCAGGAGCCGCGCATCCCGTACGTCTCCAACGTCACCGGCGGGTGGATCCGCCCCGAGGACGCCACCGACCCCGAGTACTGGGCGCGCCACAGCGTGTGCCCCGTGCGCTTCGGCGACGCCGCCCGCGAGCTCCTCCGGGAGCCGCAACGCGTGTTCCTGGAGCTGGGGCCCGGCCAGGTCCTGGGGAGCCTGCTCCTCCAGCACGGCACCGGGGAGGCGGATCGCCAGCCCATGGTCCTCGGCTCCGTGCGCCATACCTACGAGCGGCGGACCGACCGGGCGCACCTGCTGGAGACCCTGGGCAAGCTCTGGCTGGCAGGCGTCGACGTCGACTGGGAGGCCGTCCACGCCGGCCGCCGGCGCCTGCGCGTCCTGCTGCCCACCTATCCCTTCGAGCGGCGCCGGTACTGGGTGGAGAGCACGGTCGCGGGCTACGCCGAGGCGGTCCGGGCGCGGGCCGGGGGGGTACGTCGGGACGGCGTCCTCTACCTGCCTTCGTGGCGCCGGACGCAGCTCCCGCCGCCGTTCCGTCCGGAGGCGCTCGATCCGGCCCTCGACCCCTGGGTGATCCTCTCCGACGAGGGAGGGGTCGGGGCGGAGCTGGCGAGCCGGCTCCGGGCGGCCGGGCGCCGGGTGGTGAGCGTCGTCCGGGGCGAGGACTTCTCCGAGCTGGCCGAGGACTCCTACGCGATCCGGCCCGGCGAGCCGTCGGACGGGGCGGAGCTCGCCCGGGCCCTGGACGGGCCGCCTGCGGCCGCCGTCGACCTGTGGAGCCTGGACGCCGGACCCGAGGAAGACCCGGAGGCGGCCTGGCGCCGGACCTCCGCCGTGCTCGCCCTGATCCAGGGCCTGGGCGGGAACGGGACGCCGGCAGCTCTCCAGACCCTCTGGACGGTCTCCGGCGCCGCCTGGGACGTGAGCGGCGAGGAGAGCCTCCGGCCCGGCTCGGCCCTCGGCCTCGCCCCCCTCCAGGTCCTGCCGCGGGAGCTGCCGGATCTCACCGTCCGGGGGATCGACGTGGTCCCCCCCACCAACGGCTCCACCGCCCGGGTGGCGGAAGCGATCCTCGGGGAGATCGCGAGCGATGCGGCCGAGCGGACCGTGGCCTACCGGGGCCGCCACCGCTGGGTTCCGGAGATCGAGCCCTGGCTGCCGAGCGACGGCGACGGAGGGTCGACGGTGCTCCGCCCCGGCGGCGTGTACCTGGTCACGGGAGGGCTGAACCGCCGCGGCTACTCCTTCGCGCGGTATCTCGTGCGCCGGGTCGAGGCCGCCCGCCTGGTCGTGGCCGAGCCGCCCCGTGACGCCGAAGAGGCGGCGGAGGAGCCGACCCGCCGGCGCCGGCTCGAGGCTCTGGAGACCGAGGCGGCGGAGGTCTGGCACCGCCCGGTCGATCTCACCGACGCCGCGGCCACGAAGGACCTCCTGGAGGAGATCCGGGAGCGCTTCGGCGAGCTCCACGGCGTGATCCACGCGGCGGAGCCGGAGGACGTCGACGCCGCCTACGCCTCGGCCATGGAGGTCGTGGCCAACGGCTCCGGGGAGGCGGGACGGCGGTTCCTGGCGGTCCGTGCGCAGGGGGCGCGGAGCCTCACCCGGGCGGCGGCCGAAGCCCTGGACTCCCCCCTCGACTTCGCGCTGCTGGTGGGCTCCCTGGCGTCGATCCACGGCGGCCTGGGCCTGATCCACGAGGCCGCCGCCGACCTCTACCTCCAGACGTTCGCCGCCGCCGCCGGCAACGGCCGGGGCGGGTCCGTTCCGTGGACGAGCGTCCACTGGGACTTCTGGGTCGACGACGAGGACGACCGGGTCCGGGCCGCGGGCCGCAGGGCGGCCGGGGCCACGGGCGCCGGCGACGACGGGCTCGCCGCGCGCCAGGAGGCGGCTCTCGACGCGCTCTTCCAGGCGCTGCCCACTGCGCAGCTCATCGCCACCTCCCGGCCCTTGGACCGGGACTGGAACCGGGTCGCGGCACCCGGCGCGGACGGTGAGGCGGCCGAGGCTCCCGCGAGCGGCGGCCTGTACCCCCGTCCCGCGATGAGCTCCGAGTACGTGGCGCCCACCACCGAGACCGAGGGCCGGATCGCCGAGATCTGGGAGTCGATGCTCGGGGTCTCGGGAATCGGGATCCACGACGCCTTCCTCGAGCTGGGTGGTGACTCCCTGCTGGCCTCCCGGCTGGTGGCACGGATGCGCGAGACCTTCGCGCTGGACCTGCCCGTGCGCCTGTTCTTCGAGGCCTCGACGATCGCCGAGCTGGCCCGCGCGGTCGAGGCGATGCAGGAGGAGGCCGAGGCCGAGGAGGTCGAGGACCTGGAGGAGCTGACGAGCTACCTCGAGGGGCTCTCGGAGGAGGAGGTCGAGGCCGAGCTCGCCCGGCGCCGCGCCGCCCAGGCGAGCGGAGAGGCCGGATCCGGCGACCCCGCGACGTCCCAGGAGGCCTGAATGGCGACGCCTCGGCGGACGGTGCTGCAGCGCCTCGAGAGGTGGAGTCGCATCGCCGGCGTCCTCCTCCTGGCCGTCGTGGGGGTGGCGGCCGCTCTCGGGGCCTGGCGGGTGTGGAGCGCCTGGCCCCGGACCGAGGGCAGCCGGACCCTCGCCGGCCTGCACGGAGAGGTGGAGATCTTCCGCGACGCGTCCGGGGTACCCCACATCTACGCCGGCGACGACCACGACCTCCTCTTCGCCCAGGGGTTCGTCCACGCCCAGGACCGGCTGTGGAGCATGGACTTCGACCGGCGCCTGGCGAGCGGCCGGCTGAGCGAGCTGGTGGGTGCCTCGGCCCTCGACTTCGACAAGTTCCTGAGGACCCTCGGCAGCCTGCGCACCGCCGAGCGGGACCTGGCCGCCCTCGAAGAAGAGACCCGGGAGCTCCTCCGGGCCTACTGCGCCGGCGTCAACGCCTTCATCGAAAACCACCGGAGCCGGCTGCCCGTGGAGTACACCCTGTTCCGGGCCGAGCCGGCGCCGTGGGAGCCGGTGGACGTCCTGGTGCGGGGCAAGCTCATGGGCTGGCTCCTGGCGGAGAACTCGCAGTTCGAGATCTCCCGGGCGCGCATGGTGGCCCGTCTCGAGGAGGAACAGGTCCAGGACCTGCTCCCGCCGTACCGCGACGGAGCGCCCCTCGTCGTGCCGCCGCAGGCCGGCGAGTACGCCTGGCTGGAGCACGCCGACCTGTCCTGGACGTCCCCGATCGACGACCTCTACGGGGCTCCCACCTCCAACTGGGGTAGCAACCAGTGGTCCATCGCCGGCCACCGGACCGCCACCGGCTCGGCGCTGCTGGCGAACGACACGCACCTCCAGATGGCGATGCCGTCGGTCTGGTACCACGTCGGGCTCCACGGCGGCTCCTTCGACGTGGTCGGAGCCGGCCTGCCGGGCGTGCCGCTGGTCCTCCTCGGGCACAACGGCCGGATCGCCTGGGGCGTGACCGACATGCTCCCGGACGTCCAGGACTACTACATCGAGCGCTTCGACGACCCGGAGGACCCGCGGCGCTACCGGTTCCGGGGGGAGTGGCACGACCTGGAGATCGTCCGGGAGGTGATCCCCGTCCGGGGCCGGGAGCCGGTGGACTACGAGGTCTGGTGGACCCGTCACGGGCCGATCATGAACCGGGTGATGGGGCGCCTGGAGGACTTCCCCCGGCCCCTCGCCCTGCGCTGGGCCGAGCACGAGCCCAACCGCCTCCTGGACGCCGTGGTCGCCCTCAACAGGGCCACCGGCTGGCAGTCCTTCCGCCGGGCCCTGAGCCGGTGGGACGGCCCCCACATGAACTTCGGCTACGCCGACGCCGAGGGCCGCGTGGGGTACCAGTCGACGGGCAAGGTGCCGGTCCGCGTCCCGGGGCACCAGGGCCTCGTGCCCGTGCCCGGCTGGACCGGGGAGCACGAGTGGCAGGGGTTCATCCCGTTCGAGGAGCTGCCGAGGGTCTTCGATCCGCCGAGCGGCACCGTGGTCACGGCCAACAACAAGGTCGTCGGGCCGGAGTACCCCTACCACCTCGCCCACGAGTGGAGCGACCCCTACCGCGCCAAGCGGATCGCCGAGCTCCTCGACGGCGGCGAGGACTTCACGGTGGAGGACATGGAGCGCTTCCAGCTCGACAACCTCTCGATCCACGCCCGGGAGCTCCGCCCCGTCCTCCTGGCGGCCGAGCCCGAGACCGAGGCGGAGCGCCGGGCGCTCGAGCTGGTGGCGGAGTGGGACCTGCGCCAGGACACCTCCAGCCCTGCCGCTTCGGTGTTCCAGACCTGGTATCGGTCGCTCCTCGCCGAGAGCGTCGGGGACGAGCTCGGCGACGAGCTGTTCCGCGAGTACCGCCGGTACTACTGGATCCACGGACCGATGATGGAAGACCTGGTGGCGCGGCCCGAGGACCCCTGGTTCGACGACGTCGGGACCGACGACCGCGCGGAGACCCTGCCGGAGATCTCCGCGAGGGCCCTCCGGCGGGCGGTCGCCTGGCTCTCCGAGAACCATGGCAGCCGGCCCGACGACTGGGCCTGGGGCGAGCTCCACCCGGCGATCTTCGGCCACCGCCCCCTGGGAGCGAGCGGGGTGCCCTTCCTCGAACGGCTGTTCAACGGGGCGGCGGTCCCGGCCCCCGGGGACCGCTTCACGATCAACTCGACCTGGTTCGGGTTCGACGAAGGGCGTCCCTACAGCGCGGTGGGAGGGGCGGGCCAGCGCCTGGTGGTCGACCTGGCCGACCCCGACGCGTCCCGGTTCGTCCAGAACAGCGGCCAGAGCGAGCACCTGTTCCACCCGCACCGGATGGATCTCGTTCCCCTCTGGCGGGAGGGCGCCTACCGGCCGCTGCTCTACACCCGCCGGGCGGTGGAGGAGGCGGCGGCCCAGGTGCTCCGTCTGGTGCCGGCGGGACCGGGGGGCGCGACGACCACTCAACGACCGGAAGGAGAGGGAGGAAGACCATGACGCAGGCGCCCTCGGCGACGAAAGGCCTCTCCCCCAGGAAGCGCGAGCTCCTGGAGCTGATGCTCGAAGAGCGCCGCAAGGAGAAGGGGCGGACCGGGACCGGCCCGGAGGAGCTCCCCCGCGCCGACCGATCCGGCCCGCTCCCGCTGTCCTTCGTCCAGCAGCGGCTCTGGTTCCTGAGCCAGCTCGATCCGGAGAGCCCCGCCTACAACATCCCGGCGGCCGTCTACCTGGTGGGTCGCCTCGAGGCGGAGGTCCTCCGGCGGAGCTACGACCGGGTGGTCGAGCGCCACGAGGACCTGCGGACCAACTTCCACAGGGACGAGAAGGGCGAGCCCTACGCCGTCATCGCTCCGGAGCGGCGGGTGCGGATGCCGGTGATCGACCTCTCCCGCCTCGAGGCCGCCGCGGCGGAGGAGGAGGCCCAGGACCTGGTCCCCGCCGTCAGCATGGTGCCCTTCGACCTGACCCGCGACGCCCTGGTCCGCCTGCGGTTGATCCGCCTGGCCCCGGAGGCGCACCTGCTGCTCCTGGTGGTCCACCACATCGTCGTCGACGTCTGGTCCATCGGGGTGTTCTTCCGCGACGTCGGCGCCTTCTACGACGGCCTGGTCGCCGGCCGTCCCCCCGAGCTCGAGCCCCTGGAGCTGCAGTACGCCGACTACGTGGAGTGGCAGCGCCGGACCCTGGAGGAGACCGGCGAGCTCGACCGACAGCTCGAGTACTGGGTCCGGCGCCTCGAAGGGGCCCCGACCGTCATCGACCTCCCGACCGACTTCCCGCGCCCGCCGGTCCAGACCTTCCGGGGGATGCGCCACTCCATGCACCTGGGCGACGACGTCCACGAGCGCCTCCGGGCCGTGGCCCGGCCCGAGGAAGCCAGCCTCTACATGGCTGCCCTGGCGGTGTTCTACGTCCTGCTCCACCGCTACACGGGGCAGCACGACCTGCTGGTCGGAACCCCCATGGCCAACCGCAACCGGGTGGAGTTCGAGTCGCTGGTCGGCTTCTTCGTCAACACCGTGGTCCTGCGCTCCACGGTGGAGGGCGGCGTGAGCTTCCGCCAGCTCCTGCGCCAGGTCCGCTCGGTCTCGCTGGAGGCCTTCGCCCACCACGACCTGCCCTTCGAGCGGGTGGTCAACGCCCTCAAGCTGGAGCGGGATCTCTCCCGCAACCCCCTCTACCAGGTGGACTTCGCCTTCCAGAACCTGCCGGAGGTCCGCCTCTCGACCCCGGGGCTCGAGCTCCGGCCGTTCGTGCTCCGCGAGACCACGTCCCGCTTCGACCTGGAGCTCGACCTGAAGGAGGCTCCGGACGGCTTCGACGGGTTCATCCGGTTCAACACGGCCCTCTTCGAGCGGGCGACGATCGAGAGGATGGGGCGGCACTTCGGCACCCTCCTCCGGGCCGCGGCGGAGGACCCGGAGCGCCCCGTGGCGGCCCTCCCGATGCTGGACGCGGCGGAGGTCGAGCAGCTCGTCCACGGCTGGAACGACACCCGGGTCGCGCTGCCGGAGGGCTGCCTGTCCCCCGAGCGCATCCAGGAGTGGGCCGCCCGCACGCCGGACGCCCCGGCGGTCGTCTCCGCCGAGGGGATCGAGCTGGCCTACGGGGAGCTGGAGCACCGGGCCGAGAGCCTCGCCCGGCGGCTGGCGGGGCTGGGGGCCGGCCCCGAGCCCGTCGTCGCCCTGGCCCTGCCCCGCTGCCCCGAGCTCGTGGTGGGCCTCCTCGCGGTGTGGAAGGCGGGAGGCGCGTACCTGCCCCTGGACCTGGAGCATCCTCCCGAGCGGCTGCGGTTCCTCCTGGACGACGCCGGGGTGCGCTCCGTCGTCACCACGCCGGAGGTCGGAGAGCGACTCCCCGTCCTGAGCGAGGGCGGACGGGAGCTCGTCCGCCTCGGCGACTCGCCGGACCGGGCGGAGGTCACTCCGCCGGTTCCGGCGGACCCCCGGGGCGCGGCCTACGTCCTCTACACCTCCGGTTCCACCGGCAGGCCCAAGGGGGTCGTGGTCCACCACCGCGCCCTGGCCAACTACCTGGACTGGTGCGAGCGAGCCTACGGCAGCGCGGAGGGGCGGGGCAGCCTGGTCCACTCCCCGCTGGGCTTCGACCTGACCGTCACGAGCATCCTGGCCCCCCTCGCCGCCGGCAGGCCGGTGCGGCTGGTGGCGGAGGGGGAGGGCATCGAGCCCCTGGCCGGAGCGCTCCTCGACGGCATGGACCTGGGGCTGCTGAAGCTCACCCCGGCCCACCTGGAGGCGCTGAGCGGCCTCATCGACCCGAGCCGCGCCGGCGGCCGCGCCCGCACGATCGTCGTCGGGGGCGAAGCCCTGCATCGGACGACCCTCGACTTCTGGCGCCGCAACGCGCCGGAGAGCCGTCTGGTCAACGAGTACGGTCCCACGGAGACGGTGGTGGGCTGCGCGGCGCACGTCGTCCCGCCGGAGGGGGACGCGCCCGGCGGATCCGACCCGGACGCCGTACCCATCGGCCGGCCCATCCAGAACGCGCAGCTCCACCTGGCCGACGCCGGGCTCCACCTCGTTCCTCCTGGCGCCCGGGGCGAGATCGTCGTGGGCGGCGACGGCGTGGCCCGCGGGTACCTGGGCCGCCCGGGGCTGACGGCCGAGCGCTTCGTTCCGGACCCCTTCGCGACCGGCCCCGGTGGACGCCTGTACCGCACCGGCGACCGGGCGCGGCGCGGGCGGCACGGCCGGCTGGTCTTCCAGGGGCGGATCGATCACCAGGTCAAGGTGCGGGGGTATCGCATCGAGCCGGGGGAGATCGAGAGCGTCCTCGACACCCACCCGGACGTCCAGTCGGCGGTGGTGGTGGCGCGGGCCGACCTGCCGGGCGGGGCCACCGGGCTGGTGGCCTACGTCACGGCGCCGAAGGCGCGGAACCTGCGGCCCGAGGACCTCCGGGACCACCTGGCGGAACGGCTTCCCGAGCACATGGTCCCGGCGTTCTTCGTGTTCCTCCCCGCCCTCCCCCTCACCGTCAACGGGAAGGTGGACCGGCAGGCGCTGCCGGCGCCCGACGCCGTCGGCTCCCGCGACGAGGACTACGTGGCTCCGCGCACGCCGACCGAGGTGCAGGTCGCCCGCATCTGGGCCGACGTGCTCGGTGTCGACCGGGTGAGCGTGACCGACCGCTTCTTCGAGCTCGGAGGCCAGTCGATGCTCGCCGTGCAGGTGGTCTCCCGGGTGCGGGACGCCCTCCAGGTGGAGCTGCCGGTCCAGAGCCTCTTCAACGACACCACCGTCGCCAGCCTCTCGACGGAGGTCGACGCCGCCACGGAGCGCGGGGCGATGGCGGACGCCCCCCCGATCGAGCCGGTCTCTCGAAACCAGGACCTGCCGCTGTCCTTCGCCCAGGAGAGGCTGTGGTTCATCGACCAGCTCATGCCGGGCCTGACCGCCTACCACATCCCCGGCGCGGTGCGGATGCGCGGCGAGCTCGATCGACCGGCCCTCGAGCGGGCCCTGCGGGAGATCGTCGACCGCCACGAGGTGCTGCGCACGACCTTCTCCAGCCGGCGGGGGCGGCCGGTCCAGGTGGTCCACCCGGCCATGGCTCTGCCTCTCCTGCGCGTGGACCTGCGGGGGTTCCCGCCGGGGGCCCGGGACGTGCACCCGATGGAGCTGGCGCGCCGCGTCGTCCGGGCGCCGTTCGACCTGTCCCGGGGACCCCTGATCCGGGCCGTGCTGGTGGAGCTCTCGGACGACGAGGTGCTGTTCGTCTTGTCGATCCACCACATCGTCTACGACATGTGGTCGCGGGACATCTTCCTCGGTGAGCTGGTCACGCTCTACGAAGCCTTCAGCGAGGGCCGGTCGTCGAACCTGCCCCCGCTCGGCATCCAGTACGCCGACTTCGCGGCCTGGCAGCGCCGGTGGCTGACCGGAGAGGTCCTCGACGCCCAGCTCGAGTTCTGGCGCGAACGCCTCGGGGGCCTCGCGCCGCTGGAGCTGCCGACGGACCGGCCGCGGCCGGCGGTGCAGAGCCTCCGCGGGGCCCGCGTGAGCCACCTGCTGAGCGCCGGGGTGACGAAGGCCCTCAAACGCACCGCCCGCCGGCGGAAGGTCACGCTGTTCGTGGTCCTCCTCTCCGGGTTCTACGCCCTGCTCCAGCGCTACGCCGGCGTCGACGACGTCGCGGTCGGCTCACCCATCGCCAACCGCAACCGCACCGAGATCGAGCCGCTGATGGGTTTTTTCGCCAACACCCTGGTCCTGCGGACGCTCGTCGAGCCCGGGGACCGCGGCGTGGACCTCATGGCCCGCGTGCGCCGGCTCACCCTGGACGCCTACGCGCACCAGGACCTGGCGTTCGAGAAGCTGGTCGAGGTCCTCCAGCCCGAGCGCGACCTGGCGCGCCAGCCGCTGTTCCAGGTGATGTTCAACTTCCTGGTGAACTACCAGCCCCCCACCCTGGAGCTGCCCCGGCTGACCCTGGAGACCGAGACCGTCCACACCGGGGGCGTGCCCTTCGACTTCACCCTGTCGATGTTCGAGGCCGACGGGCGGCTGCACGTCATGGTGGACTACAGCCAGGACCTGTTCGATCGCACGACGGTGGAGCGGGTGCTGCACCACTTCGACCGCCTGCTGGGCGCCCTGGCGTCTCGCCCCGAGGACGCCGTCGCCGATCTGGCGATGCTCTCGCCGCCGGAGCGCCACCAGCTCCTCGTCGACTGGAACGACTCCTCCGCCGCCGGCCCCGCGCCGGAGCTCTCGCCCGTGGAGAGGCTCGGTGCCGTGGCGCAGGAGGCCGGGGACCGCACGGCGGTGGTCTCCGGCACGAGCGTCCTCACCTTCTCCGAGCTCGCCGGGCGGGCCGAAGCCGTGGCGGGAGCCCTCCGGGAGCGGGGCGTCGGCCCCGAGACGGTCGTCGGCATCGCCCTCGAGCGCTCCCCCGAGATGGTCGTCGCCCTGTTCGGAGTCCTGGCAGCCGGCGGGGCCTACCTGCCGCTGGACCCGAAGTACCCGCGGGAGCGCCTGCGTTTCACGATCGAGGACTCCGGCTGCGCCGTCACCCTCACCACGGCGGCGCTCGCGCCGGACCTTCCGGACGCCGGGGGCGAGATCCTGCTCCTGGACGGGGAGGCTTTCGCCGCCGCCCCGGCCGGAAGCGGGCCCCCGACGCGGGTCCACCCCGACCAGGCCGCGTACGTGATCTACACCTCGGGATCCACCGGCCGGCCCAAGGGGGTGGTCGTGCCCCACCGGCCACTGGCCGGCTACCTCGACTGGTGCCTCCGGAGCTACGGCCTCGAGGCCGGGTCGGGGAGCGTGGTCCACTCGCCCCTCGGGTTCGACCTCACGGTCACCAGCCTCCTCGCGCCCCTGGCCGCCGGCCGCCCCGTGCGGCTGGCCGGGGGCGGTGAAGGGATCGAGCCCCTGGAGGAGGCGCTGCTCGCGTCGCGGGACCTCAGCCTGCTCAAGCTCACGCCCTCCCACCTCGAGGGCCTCGCCGAGCGAATCGGGCCGCGCCGGCTGCGGGGGCGGGTGCGCACCCTCGTGGTGGGCGGCGAGCCCCTCGGCAGCGAGACCGCGAGGGCCTGGATCGACGGCGCCCCGGGGACGCGCCTGGTCAACGAATACGGGCCCACCGAGGCGGTGGTGGGTTGCTCCGTCCACGAGGTGGGGCGGGAGCCGTCCGAACCGGAGGCCACCGTACCCATCGGCCGGCCGATCCAGAACGCGCGCCTCCACGGCGTGGGTCCCGGGCTGGCGCCGGTTCCTCCCGGGGTGGCGGGGGAGCTCCTGGCGGGCGGTCCGGGGCTGGCGCGCGGGTACCTGCGCCGTCCGGCGTGGACCGCGGAGGGCTTCGTGCCCGACCCCTTCGCGGCCCGGCCCGGGGCCCGCCTCTACCGCACCGGGGACCAGGTCCGGCGCCGGGCGGACGGTCGCCTGAGCTTCCTCGGGCGGCTCGACGACCAGGTGAAGCTCCGGGGGCACCGGGTCGAGCCGGGGGAGGTGCGCGCCGTGCTCGAACGCCACCCGTCCCTGGCGGCCTGCGCGGTCGTGGCGCAAACCGACGACGGCTCCACGCGCCTGGTGGCGTACCCGGTCGCGGCCGGGGACCGCCCCGGGATCGAGGAGCTCCGCTCCTTCCTGGCGGACCGCCTGCCCGCGTTCATGATCCCCTCAGCGTGGATCTACCTCGACGAGCTGCCGTGGACCATCCACGGCAAGCTCGACCGCGCCGCCCTGCCGGCCCCCGACGGTGTCCGGCAGGACGAGCACGCCCCGTTCGTGGCTCCACGGACGGAGACGGAATCGGTCCTGGCGGAGATCTGGAGCGAGGTCCTCGCCCTGGACCGGGTCGGCGCCGAGGACGACTTCTTCGCCCTCGGGGGGCACTCCCTGCTGGCCACGCAGGTGGTCTCGAGAGCTTCCGAACGCTTCGGCGTGGAGCTCCCCCTGCGGCAGTTCTTCGCCCGGTCGACGGTCGCCGGGCAGGCGGAGGCGATCGAATCCCTGCAGTGGCTCTCCCGGGAGCCGGAACCGGCGGCGGAGGAAGAGGAAGAGGAAGGGACGTTGTGACCGTGCACCAGAGCCCCGGCCCGGGCCCCGGCGCGGTCTCGACCCCCGGCGGCACCCGTGGCGGGGAGGTCCTGGACCTGCTCGACCGCCTGAGGCGCCGGGGCATCCGGCTGTGGGCCGACGGCGAGGACCTGCGCTTCCGGGCGCCCCGGGGAGCGCTGAGCGACGCCCTGCGCCGGGAGATCCGGACCCACCGGGCCGACCTCCTGGAGCTCCTGCGCACGTCGCAGGGGGCCCGCGACGCCGCGCCACCCCTCGAGCCGGTCGAGCGCCCCGGCGACGGAGTCCCCTTCCGTCTGCCCGCCTCCTATGCCCAGGAGCGCCTCTGGTTCTTCTACCGCTGGGCCCCGGACGATCCCCTGTACAACATCCTGGCCGCGGTGGAGCTCGAAGGCCGCCTCGACCTGGGCGCGTTGACGACGGCGCTCGACGCCCTGGTCGTCCGCCACGAGGTCCTGCGGACCGGCTTCGAGGAGGAGTCCGGGCGACCGGTCCAGAGAATCCATCCGCCCCGGCGGGCGGCGCTCCCCAGGGTCGATCTCGAACGGCTGCCCCCGGGCGTCGGCCGCTCGGAGAGCCGGCGCCTCGCCGCCGCGGCGACACGCCGGGCGTTCGACCTGCGCGAGTCGCCCCTGTGGCGCGCCGCCCTGGTGCGCCTCGCGCCGACCTCGCACGCCCTGGTGATGGTGCTCCACCACGCCATCTTCGACGGCTGGTCCACGGGGGTGCTCCTCCGCGACCTGGGGGCGCTCTACGCCCAGCACGCGCGGGGGTCCGCGGGCTCGCCTCCGCCGCGACCCCTGCCGGTCCAGTACGCCGACTTCGCGGCGTGGCAGCGCCGGTGGTTGACCGGCGACGTCCTGGAGGCCCACCTCGAGTTCTGGCGCCGCCGCCTCGAGGGAGTCCCGGAGCGCCTGGAGCTCCCCACGGACCGGCCCCGGCCGGCGGTCCAGACGACCCGGGGCGGCACGGTGCGGGGCCCGCTGTCGGTGCCGTCAGGGGCGGGGCCGGCCCGCCTGGCCCAGGACCACGGCGCCACCCCGTTCATGGTGCTCCTCGCCGCCTTCGAGGCGGTGCTGTCGCGCTACAGCGGGCAGAGCCGGCTGGCCGTGGGCACCCCCATCGCCAACCGCCGTCACCGCAAGCTCGAGGACCTGATCGGGTTCTTCGCCAACACCCTGGTCCTGGACACGGACCTGGCCGGCGACCCCGCGTTCTCCGAGCTCCTGGAGCGGGCGCGGGAGGTCACCCTGGACGCCTTCGCGCACCAGGACCTGCCCTTCGAGAAGCTGGTCGAGGACCTGAAGCCCTCGCGGGACCTCGGCTACTCCGCCCTCTTCCAGGTCATGTTCGTGTTCCAGAACGCGCCCGCTCCCCCTCTCGAGGGACCGGGCCTCACGTTGCGCCCGCTGCCGATCGAAGGGGAGACGGCGCACTTCGACCTCACGCTGACGGTGACCGACGGGGAGCCGCTCGAAGCGAAGCTGAGCTTCAACCGGGACCTCTTCGACGAGACCACGGCCCGACGGCTCCTGGAGCACCTGCGGCGGCTCCTGGCCGCGGTGGCCCGGGATCCGTCGTCGCGCCTGGGGGAGCTTCCCCTCCTGGGCGCCGGCGAGCGCCAGCAGCTCCTCCGGGAGTGGAACCGGGAGGTCACCACGACGCCGTCCGAGCGGACCCTCCACGGCAGCTTCCGGGAGCAGGCGGAACGGAGCCCGGAGTCGGAGGCGGTGGTCTGCGGAGCCGAGCGCGTGACCTACGGCGAGCTGGCTGGCCGGGCGGATCGGCTCGCCGCCCGCCTGGTCGCCTGCGGTGTGCGGCCGGGGGAGCGGGTGGCCCTCCTCCTCGAGCGGTCGGTGGAGACGGTCGTGGCCGTCCTCGGGGTCCTGCGGGCGGGTGGGGCGTACGTGCCCGTCGACCCGGCCCACCCGGACGAACGGCTGCGCTTCCTCCTCGGCGATGCGGGTCCCCGGCTCGTGGTGACCCACCGGGAGCTGGAAGAGCGTCTCGACCCCCTGGACGTCCAGGTCCTGGCGCTCGACCGGGAGCCGGCGGGAGGGGCATCCGCCGCTCCACCGTCCGAGGTACCCGTCCCCCCCGGTGAGGCGGCCTACGTCATCTACACGTCGGGGTCCACCGGTCGCCCCAAGGGGGTCGTGGTGACGCACCGCAACGCCGTCCGGCTGTTCGAGGCGACGGCGCGCCGGTTCGGCTTCGGTCCGGAGGACACCTGGACACTCTTCCACTCCTACGCCTTCGACTTCTCGGTCTGGGAGCTGTGGGGCGCGCTCCTCCACGGCGGGCGCCTGGTGGTCGTGCCCTACCTGACGAGCCGCTCGCCCCGGGAGGTCCACGACCTCCTGGCACGGGAGCGGGTGACGGTCCTCAACCAGACGCCCACCGCGTTCCGGGAGCTGAGGCGGGTCGCCGTCGAGGCCGCCGAGCCGGACCGGCTCGCCCTGCGCTGGGTGATCTTCGGGGGCGAGGCCCTCGACGCCGGGACGTTGCGGCCCTGGTTCGAACGCCACGGCGACCGGGAGCCTCGCCTGGTCAACATGTACGGCATCACCGAGACCACGGTCCACGTGACCTTCCGCCCCCTGGCCCGGGAGGACGGGGAGTCTCACGGGAGCGCCATCGGCGCCGCCATCCCGGACCTGGGCCTGCGGTTGCTCGACCGGGAGGGGCGGCCGGTGCCCATGGGCGTTTCCGGCGAGATGTCCGTGGCGGGCGCCGGGGTGGCGACGGGCTACCTGGGCCGACCGGGCCTCACGGCCGAGCGGTTCGTGCCCGATCCCTGGGCCGACGCGGCGGGGGCCCGCCTCTACCGCTCGGGCGACCTGGCCCGGTACCGCGCCGACGGCGGCCTGGAGTACCTGGGCCGCCTCGATCACCAGGTCAAGATCCGGGGTTTTCGGATCGAGCTGGGCGAGGTGGAAGCGGTCCTCACCGAGCACCCGCGGGTCGCCGCCGCCGTGGTGCTGGCCCGCGGGGACGCCCGGGGAGAGGGCTCCCGCCTGGTGGCCTACGCCGTGCCGGACGAGCCCGGAGCGGAGGGACCGTCCGGGAGCGAGATCCGGCGCCACGCGGCGGCACGGCTTCCCGACTACATGGTCCCCGCCGCGGTCGTCCTGCTCGAACGGCTTCCGATGACGCCCAACGGGAAACTGGACCGGCGGGCCCTCCCGGAGCCCGATCGCGGGGGAGAAACCGACGGCCCGGCGGAGGCGCCGCGGACCGCCACCGAGGAGGTCCTGGCCGCGCTCTGGGAAGAGGTGCTCGGTGTCGAGGCCGTGGGGGTCCACGACGACTTCTTCGCCCTCGGCGGGCACTCCCTCCTCGCCACCCAGGTGGTGGCCCGAGCGACGCGGAGCTTCGGGGTGGAGGTTTCGCTGCGCACCCTCTTCGAGCGGCCCACCGTGGCCGCCCTGGCGGCGGCCGTCGAGGAGCTCCGGGCGGCGGGGGGCGGCGTGGAGCGCCCCCCGCTCGAGCGCGCCCCCCGGGACCGCCCCTTGCCCCTGTCCTACGCCCAGGAACGGCTGTGGCTGTTCGAGCGGCTCGCGCCGGGGACCCCGGTCTACAACACCTACCGGGCCGGTCACCTGGAGGGCCCCCTGTCGCTCCCCGCCGTCTCGGCGACGCTGAACGAGGTGATCCGACGCCACGAGGCGCTCCGGGTCCGCTACGGGACGGACGCCGAGGGCCGCCCGGTCCAGCGGGTCGCGCCGCACCGTCCCCGCCCCCTGCCCGTCATCGACCTGCGCCGCCTGCCCCCCGCGAGGCGCCGGCGGGAGGCGTTTCGGGTCGCCAACCGGCAGAGCGCGATCCCCTTCGACCTGGCCCGTCCTCCCCTCGTTCGGGCCCTGGCGATCCGGCTCGCGCCGGAGGAGCACCTGGTCGTCCTCGGGATCCACCACATCGCGTACGACCTCTGGTCGGGCGGCGTGCTGCTCGCCGAGCTCGACGCCCTCTACCGGGCGTTCGCCGCGGGCGAGCCGTCGCCCCTGGCGGAACCGGACCTCCAGTACCCGGACTGGGCGGTGTGGCAGCGGAGCTGGCTCGAGGGCGAGGTCCTCGAGAACGAGCTCGACTACTGGCGGGAACGGCTCCGGGGCGTCGCCGCCTCGCCCATGGAGCTGCCGGCGGACCGGCCCCGGTCGACCACCGAAGGGTTCCGGGGAGCGTTTCACGACTTCCTCGTCGAGTCGCCGCTGGCGGACGGGCTCCGCGCGATCGCACGGCGGGGCGGCGCCACGCAGTTCATGGTGCACCTGGCCCTGTTCAAGGCCCTGCTGCGCCGCCTGACCCGGAGCCGGGACCTGGTGGTGGCGACGGCGGTCTCGAACCGGGCCGGCGCCGAGCTGGAAGGGGTCATCGGCTTCTTCGACAACTTGGTCGTCCTCCGGACCGGTGCCGGCGATGCCGCCCGCCTCTCCTTCCCGGAGCTCCTCGGTCGCGTGCGGGAGGTCGCCCTCGGGGCGTACTCCCACCAGCATCTGCCGTTCGAGCTGCTGGTCCGGGAGCTGGGGCTGGAGCGGGAGGGCCAGCGTACGCCCCTGGTCCAGGCGGTGTTCCTGTTCCAGCTCAACTACCCGGCGATGGACCGCACCCTCGGCGGCCTGCGGATGCGTCCCTGGCAGTTGAAGAGGGACACGGCCCGGTTCGACCTGGTCTTCTCCTTCCGGGAAGGCCCCCGGGGCCTCGTAGGGCAGGTGGAGTACAGCACCGGGCTGTTCGACGCCACGACCATCCGCCGGCTCGTGGGGCACTACCGGACCCTCCTCCAGGCGGTGCTCGAAGCGCCGGACCGGCCCCTGGGCGAGCTGCCGATGCTCTCCTCGGGGGAGCGCCACCAGGTCCTGGCGGAGTGGAACCCGGCGGCCCCGAACGCCGACCTGCGGCCCGTGCCCCGGCGCATCGCCGAGGTGGCCGGCCGGCGACCCGACGCGATCGCCGTCAGCGCAGGCCGGGAGGCCCTGACCTACGGCGAGCTGGAGAGACGGGCCGGGCGCCTGGCGGGACGGCTCCGAAGCCTCGGCGTCGGCCCCGAGGTGACCGTCGGAGCCTGCCTCGGCCGGGGGACGCACCTGCCGGTGGCCCTCTACGCCGTCTGGAAGGCGGGCGGGGCCTACCTGCCGCTCGACCCCGACTACCCGCCGTCCCGGCTGGACTTCATCCTCCGGGACTCCGGGGCTCGGCTGCTGATCGCGGACCGCCGGGCACCGGCCCTGGAGGACCGGCGGTTCCTCCGGATCACCCCGGAGGCGGGCGACGGCCCGGGGGACGGGGCGGATCCCCCGGGGGAGGGGGTCCCCGGGGCGGACCGGCTCGCGTATGCGATCTACACCTCGGGCTCGACCGGCCGGCCGAAGGGGGTGGCGGTGGGCCACGGCGCCCTCGCCCGGCTCGCCGCCTGGCACCGTCGCGCCTTCGACCTGACCGCCGAGGACTGCGC
>JBKHJP010000366.1:0-4261 GCA_046538065.1 Thermoanaerobaculia bacterium
AGCGGCGTGAAGGACCGCCAGGACCCGTCAATTGAGGGTTGACGGACCACTAGGCGGCGGGGGAGGCCCCGGCCCACCCGGCCGGCCCCCGCTCGACCGCCGTCCTGGAGCTCCGGCGGGGCGAAGACTCGGCCGTGCTGATCGAGGCAGCCGTCCCGGCGGAGGGTTGGAGCGAGCACCGCGTGGAGCTGCCCCCGGCAGGCCTGCTCTCCCGGGGCCGGGCGGAGCTCCTCTTGCGGAGCACCGGGCAGGCGCCCGTCGCCTGGGCCGGCCTGTTCCTCCACCGGGGGGCGCCGTCCGAGCGCCGGGGCTCTGAGGGACCGCCCAGCCTGGTCCTGGTCTCGCTGGACACGGTGCGGGCGGACCACCTGTCCCTCTACGGCTACGAGCGCCCCACCACGCCCAGGCTGGAGCGCTTCGCCGGGGGAGCCCGCGTCTTCACCCGGGCCTACTCCAGCTCCTCCTGGACGCTGCCGTCGACCGCCACCCTGTTGACCGGCCTCCTGCCGGGCCAGCACGGGGCGCGGACCGTCCACACCCGCCTCGGCGAGGAGGTGCCGGCCCTCGCCGAGCGGCTCCAGGCGGCGGGGTACCGCACGGCGGCGGTGACCGACGGCGGCTTCGTGGGGTTCCGGTGGGGCTTCGACCGGGGGTTCCAGCGCTACGACGTGACCCCGGGCGCCGCCTGGCACGCCGCCGCCAAGGACGCCGCGGAAATCTTCGGGAGCGCCGCCGACTGGGTGCGCCGGAACCGCCACGAGCCGTACCTCAACCGCGAGGGCTTCGCCGACCCGTTCCTCCGGCCCGGCGAGCGCGGGAGGGCGTGGCGCGTCCGGGCGAACCCCCGGGAGGAGCCGCCGGATCCGGAGGGGCTCCGTCGGATGGTGGCCCTCTATGACGGCGAGATCGCCCGGGCCGACCGGTACCTGGGCGAGCTCCTGGACGTCCTGGCGGAGGAGCTCGGCGACCGGGTCGCGGTGGTGGTGACCTCGGACCACGGCGAGGAGTTCCTGGAGCACGGCGACCTGGAGCACGGCTTCGGCAAGGTCTTCGACCCCAACGTCCGGGTTCCCCTGGTGGTGAAGGCCCCCGGCGCGACCTCCGGCCGGCGCGTCGACGTCCCCGTGAGCGGCATCGACGTGGCGCCGACCCTGTTGGAGCTGGCGGGGCTGTCCCACGGCGACCTGCCGGGGCGCTCCCTCCTGGACCCGGCGGATGGGGCGGGGGAGGCCGGCGGCGGAGGAACCGGCCAGCCGCGTGCCACCGAGGGTCCGACGCCGTCCCGGCGAGCGTCCACCCGGGAGCGCCCGGTGCTGGTCCACGGTCTGCCCTCCTTCCCGGAGCTCGCCGGCGGCGAGCGGCTGCGGCTCCACCGGGGAGACCGGAGCCTGATCCTCGACCGGATGCGCCCGGCGGGGGACGCTCTGCTCGCCTACGAGCCCGCGAGCCGGCGGGTGGAGCCGGTCACCCCCCGGGACCTCGACGCCGGTGCCGGGGGCGCCCCGGGCTCGGGACCAGCCACCGCCGGGGATCCGGTGGACCGGCGGCAGACCCGGCCGCTCACGGAACGCTCGGCACGAAGCCTGGGGCCCCGGCTGGGGGCGCTCGTCGCCTGGCTGCGGGCGGAGGGCTTCTTCGTCCGCCTGCCGGACGATGCCCGGCGGATCGTCCTGCCCGAGGGCGGCCGGATCCGCCCGCGGGGCGCCTGGAGCGGCGACCGCTGGCACGACTGGCCCGAGGGCGCCGGCGCCCTCGACCTGGGGACGCCGCCCCACTTCGTGGCGTTCGGCCTGGCGGAGGGGCGCGGCGGCTGGGAGCTCCTGCTGGCGCGGCCCATCGCGGGCGGACCGCCGGCGGAGGCGGGCGAGGAGGCCGGGGCCGCTCCCGTCTCCTACCGGTTGACCGCCGAGCGCCGGCCTCCCTGGGACCCCTTCGCCGGCCCCCTGCCCCCGCCGGGGGTGGTCCTGCCCGGGGCCGCCAGCCACCGTGCCGGCACGGCCCGAATCGACGACGCCACGGCCCGGGAGCTCCGGGCCCTGGGGTACTTGCAGTAGTCCCGCCCGCAATCCGAGCGTGCAGGGGCGGAGCTTGTCTCCGCCCTTGGCCTACAACCCCAGGAGGTTCGCGAACAGGCGGTAGGCGCCGGTGACGCCGGCCGGGAGCTGGCGGAAGAAGGACAGGCCGGTGTAGACCCAGGTGCCCTCGCCGAGCTCCGCCACCAGGAGCCCGCCGTGGAGCTCCCCCGGCTCGTAGCCGGGGCTCGCCGGGAAGGAGAGGAGCGGCGTGTAGGCCGGGTCCCAGGTGTGGGCGAAGTAGAGGCCGCGTTCCTGCACCCAGCCCTCCCAGTCCTCCCGGCCGATGGGGTTGGGGGTGGTCAGGGCGGGGTGATCCGGCGCCAGGCAGGTCACCGGCGCGTCCTCGCCGGTCACCCGGTCGTGGGGGCGGGCGATCTCCAGGGGGTACGGCGCGTAGCCCCCCTCCACGAACTGGTACTGCTGGTAGAGGACGATCACCAGCCCGCCCTCGCGGGCGTAGTCCAGCAGCCGGCCGTTGTTCCGGGCCAGGGCCGGCTCGGTCTCGTAGGCCCGGCTGCCCACGACGACGGCGTCGAAGCGCGC
This sequence comes from Thermoanaerobaculia bacterium, assembly GCA_046538065.1. Taxonomy (GTDB): domain Bacteria; phylum Acidobacteriota; class Thermoanaerobaculia; order Multivoradales; family DATKCC01; genus JBKHJP01. The sequence goes on from JBKHJP010000366.1 coordinate 2,619, forward strand.
GAGGTCGGCCTCCGCCAGCTCGGAGCCGGTCAGGGGGACCACCGGCAGGCCCACCGCCGCCAGGGCCTCCGGCACCCGGTCGGAGGCGCCCAGGACGAAGCCCACCGCCTCCAGCTCCGGCAGCCGGATGTCGGCGGCGGCGAGCTCCACGACCGCCGGGCGGGGCCGGGGTGTGGCCCGCACGTGGGGGTAATCGAGGACCGGGAAGGCGGCCCGGTATTCCCGCCCGGGCGCTCCCGCCGCCGAAGCACCACCGGGGTCCCCGGCTCCAGCGTCCAGGGTGGCGACGGCCTCGAGCGCGTGGCGCCCCCGGGGGAGGTTCCCCGGGAGGGTCAGGTCGAGGCCCACCGAGGTCTCCCCCCCGGCTTCGGCGATCTCGAAGGCCACCGGCTCCGGGGCGCCGCCGTCGACGGGCCAGTCGGGCGGCGTCTCCAGCCGCACCGAACCCGCCAGGGGCTCCGGGGCGTGGGAGCGCAGGTGCACCTGGACCTCCCGGCGTCCGGCCTCGCCGCCGGCGGTGGACCAGACCGCCAGGTCCGGCTCCACGGCGACCTCCAGGCGGGGCACGACGCGGACGGGGCGGCGCACCTCTCCCAGGGCCTGGTCCCGGCGCCGCTGGACCACCTCCCGCGCCACGACGACGTTCCGCTCGCCGAAGCGCAGGAGGAAGCGCACCACCAGGGGCGGCGGTCCGAAGGGCTCGCCCCGGAGCCGCGGGGGCGCGGCGCTCCAGTCGTAGAGGGCGCCCTCCAGGGGCCGCTCCAGGAAGTAGGGGGCCGTGGGCGCCGCGTCCTCCGCCGCGGTCACGTCCACCGCCCAGGTGGCGAGCTCGCCGGCGGCGAGGGGCTCCGGCGGCGGAGCCACGGGGCGGCCCTCCTCGTCCCGGGCGCGTTCCACGCTCCAGGGCACGGCGCCCGTGACGGCGATCCCCGCGGGGTGGACCGGGGGCGCCGCGTCCGCGCCGGCGCTCCGACCGTCCTCTCCGGTGCCCCCGGGCCGAGCGTGCCAGAGCACCGCCTCCACCCGGAGCGGCTCGCCCGGGACGGCCGTCGCGCTCTCGGTCCAGGCGTCCACGGCGATTCCGGCGGCGGCGAGGAGGCCCTCGCGGGCCACCGCCTCCTTCTCCTCCAGGAGGGCCACCGCCGAGGGGGCCCCCGGGGCGTGGGCGGCGTCCGCCGCCCGGCGCGCCGTCCGGAGGCGCTCCAGGATCTCCAGGAACGCCCCGGCGGCGCCGCCCGCCGGCGTCAGGGACTCCCGGGCGGCTTCTGCCGTTTCCCGGGCCGCGGCGAGCTCGGTCCGGACCCGGTCCCGGCTCTCCCCCGGGGGCAACAGGTCCGCGAGCGCCTCCAGCCGGGTGTCGATCCCGGAGAAGAGATCCTCGGACTCCGGTCCTCCCGGTCCCGCCACCCAGGCGTAGCGGCCCTCCTCCGGGCCCAGGGGCTGGAGCCGTCCCATGTCCTGGGAGCGGTGCTGGCTGCGGCTCGCCATGGCGAGCTGGAAGAGGGTCTTGCCCGTCCACGGGTCGAGGCGGGCCAGGTCGGTTTCCAGAGTCGTGGAGTCCGGGTCCCACCAGGTGGCCCGGAAGAGGGCCGCCGGCGACCAGGGCTCGAGGCCGGCCTCCGCCAGCTCCGGGAAGGCGCCCG
>JBKHJP010000367.1:0-4260 GCA_046538065.1 Thermoanaerobaculia bacterium
TATCGAGACGAGCCCAAGACCCTACTCAGTCAACCGCCGTAAACTTCCGCTAGGGTGCGACCCTGTCGCACCCTACGGATCTGAATGCGTGTAGGGGAGGAGCTTGTCTCCTCCCGCCCCTCATCCACCACGCCGCGTCCCGGCCCGCGGGCGGAGACGAGCTCCGCCCCGACACGGGGATAGGGCCGCCGGCGGGTGCTCAGCAGTGGTTCTGAGGGTCCAGAGTGCGTCAGATCGTGCCACCGCAGCGAGGGGCCGACGGAGGCGTCCGTCCGTACGCCGCAGGGAGGCCACGAGCGAGGACGGCGCGAGACGGCGTGCTATGGAGCCAGGGGCTTGCTCGGGGTCTCAGGCGCGGCGCTTCGTTTCCAGGCCCCGACGCAGGGCACTTCCGGGGACGTCCAAGCCGGCAGTGCGCAGTGGTTCTGAGGGTCCAGAGTGCGTCAGATCGTGCCACCGCAGCGAGGGGCCGACGGAGGCGTACGTCCGTACGCCGCAGGGAGGCCACGAGCGAGGACGGCGCGAGATGGCGTGCTATGGACCCTCAGAGCACGGTTTCGCGGAGGACCTCTTCGACTGTCGTCACCCCGTCCCGGATCTTCTGCCGGCCGCTGCCCCGCAGGGTCACCATGCCGCCGTCGATCGCTTGCTGGCGCAGCTCCACCGCCGAGGCGCCGGAGAGGATGAGCTCGCGGACGTCGTCGCCCACCTGCATGACCTCGTAGAGGGCGATCCGCCCCTTGTAGCCGGTGTTGCTGCAGCGCTCGCACCCCCGGCCCCGGAACAGCTTCAGCGTCCGCGCCTCCTGGTCGGTGAAGCCCAGGTCCGAGAGTGCGGCGGGCGGGGTCTCGAAGGGCTCCTTGCAGAAGGTGCAGATCCGGCGCACCAGGCGCTGGGCCACGATCAGGTGCACGGAGGTGGCCACCAGGAAGGGCTCGATCCCCATGTTCATCAGCCGGTTGATGGACGACGGGGCGTCGTTCGTGTGGAGGGTGGAGAGCACCAGGTGGCCGGTCATGGCGGCCTTGATCGACACCTCGGCGGTCTCGAAGTCCCGGATCTCGCCTACCAGGACGATGTTCGGGTCCTGCCGCAGGAACGAGCGCAGGGCCGAGGCGAAGTTCAGGCCGATCCGCTCGCGCATCTGGACCTGATTGAGCCCCTCGATGTTGAACTCCACCGGGTCCTCGGCGGTCATGATGTTGACCTCCGGGGTGTTCAGGCTCTCGAGCGCCGAGTAGAGCGTGTTCGTCTTGCCCGAGCCCGTCGGGCCGGTCACCAGCACCATGCCGTACGGCTTGAAGATCGCCGTCTCGAACTTGCGAAGCGATTCGGCCTCGAAGCCGAGCTTCGTCATGTCGAGCATGAGCTTGTCCTTGTCCAGGAGCCGCATGACGATCTTCTCGCCGAAGATCGTCGGGATCACGGAGACCCGGAAGTCCAGGTCCTTGACCTTGCCTTCCACGCGGGTCTTGATCTTGATGCGGCCGTCCTGGGGCAGGCGCTTCTCGGCGATGTCCAGCCGGGCCATGATCTTGATCCGGCTGGTGATGGCCTCCTTGAGCTTGAGCGGGGGGTGCATCATCTCGTAGAGCACCCCGTCGATCCGGTAGCGGACCCGGTAGTCCTTCTCGTAGGGCTCGAGGTGGATGTCCGAGGCGCCGCGCTTGATGGCGTCGGTCAGGATGATGTTGACCAGCTTGACGACCGGCGCGGTCTCGGACTCCTCCTCGAGGGAATCGAGGTCCAGGTCCTCCTCTTCCTCCAGGACCTCCAGGTCGGTCTCGGCGTCCTCCGAGACCTCCTCCATGACCTTCTTGAGCTCCAGCGCGTGGGTGGAGCCGTAGTGCTCGTCGATGGCGGCCTTGATCTGGGCCTCGGAGGCCACCACCGGCTCGACCCGGTAGCCCGTCATGAACTTGACGTCGTCCATGGCGAAGACGTTCGTCGGGTCGATCATGGCGAGGGTGACCGTGGCCCCCGCCTTCGAAACCGGCACGATGGTGTACTTGCGGGCGATGTCGCCGGGGATGATCTTGAGGATGCCCTCGTCGATCTCCACGCCGTCCAGGTCCACCGACGGGACCCCGAAGTGGCGCGAGAGGAGGTCGACCAGCTCCGGCTCCTGCAGGTAGCCCAGCTTCACCAGCACGGCGCCCAGGCGGCCACCGTCCTGCCGCTGGGCCTGCAGGGCCTGCTGGAGCTGCTCCTGGCTGATCTTTCCGGACTTGACGAGGAACTCGCCGAATCGCTTCTGGGGAGGCATCGCGGGCGCTGGATCCTTCGGTTCGTACCGGCGTGCTCGGGTCGATCGAGCCTCGGTCGGGGGGGAGCGCGGCCACGCCGCCGGTCCCCGGGGCTTTCCATCATGCGTCGGGCCGGCAGTGTAGCAGGATCTCCGCCGCCCGCTCCACCACCGCGGCAGGGGGGATCTCCAGCAGGCAGGCCTTGGTTTCGGAGAAGCGCCGGTAACAGTACGAACAGGGGAGCGGCCGGGCCAGGGCCCGCTCCGGAGCGCCGTAGGGGCCGTGGCGCCGGGGGTCGGTGGGACCCATGACCTGGAGGACCGGCGTGCCCAGGGCATGAGCCAGGTGGACCGGCCCGGTGTCGCCGCCCAGGACCAGCCGGGCCCGTCGGGAGAGCTCCGCCAGGCCGGGCAGGTCGGCGGCCTCCACGGCGTCCGCCGCACCGCCGCTGGTGGCCACCACCGCCGCCGCCAGCTCCCGCTCCGCCTGGGCGGGCGCCAGGGCCACCCGGACCGGCAGGCCCGTGGCATCGGCGAGGCCCCGGGCGACCCGCCCCCAGCGCTCCGGCGGGTAGACCTTGTTGCCCCAGCCGGCCCCGGGGTGGAGGAGGACGAAGCCCGCACCGCCGTCCGCCGGGGCCTCCTCCAGGTCGGGGTGCCGGTCCGGCACCAGGTGCTCCGCTCCGAAGTCGGCGGTCCCGGGCGGCACGCCCAGGCGCTCGAGCACCGCCAGGCCCCGCTCCACCGCGTGCTCGCCCCGGGCCTCCGCGCCCTCGGTCATCCACACGGCGCTCGACGGCTCCCGGCGCTGCTGCCGGGCCGGCCCGATCCGCCGCCGCGCACCCGAGAGCCTGGCGAGGACCCCGGCCTTGTGGTTGCCCATCAGGTCCAGGGCGACGTCGGCCCGGAAGTCTCGAAGGGCGCGGAGGAACGCCGCCGCCTCCCGGCGGGTGCGGCTCTCGAAGGGACGCTTGCGCCACGCCCGGAGGCGCACCGGCAGGAGCAGGTCCAGGTCCGGGTGCCCTTCGAGGAGGGGGGCGAAGACCTCGTCCACCACCCAGGCGATCCGGGCCTCCGGGACGTGGCGCCGCACCGCAGTGAGGACCGGCAGGGCGTGGACCACGTCGCCCAGGGCGCTGGTCCGGACGAGAAGCAGGTTCACGGCAGGGTCTTCACGCGGGCGATGAGGTCGGAGGTGGCGTGGTCCTTCGGGTCGCCCACGAGGCGGGTGGCCCCGCCGTAGGCCCGGACCACCTCGTACTCCGGCACCCGCTCCGGCGTGCCGTAATCGGTCCCCTTGCAGTGGACGTCCGGCCGGACCTCTTGGAGCAGCGGCCCCGGGGAGTCGCCCGAGAAGACCACCACGTAGTCCACCGGTTCGAGGGCGGCCAGGAGCTCGGCGCGCTCCGCCGCCGGCACGACGGGCCGCCCGGGGCCCTTGAGCCGTTCCACGGAGGCGTCGTCGTTGATCGCCACCACCAGGACGTCGGCCTCCTCGGCGGCGGCCGCGAGGTAGCGCAAGTGGCCCACGTGGAGGAGGTCGAAGTGCCCGTTGGCGAGGGCCACGGTCCGGCCCTCCTCCCGGAGCCCCGGAACGATCCGCAGGAGCTCGTCGCGAGTCACGACGCGGCCCATCGCAGCTCCTGGAGGGGCTTCGGGTCGGACCGGACGGCCGCGGCGAGCTCCTCCCGGGTGAGGGTCGCGGTTCCCGTCTTCATCACCACGACGCCGCCGGCGTAGTTCGCCAGGGTCGCCGCTTCGAGGGGCGTGGCCCCGGCGGCCAGGGCCAGGGCGCAGGTGCCGATCACCGTATCGCCGGCCCCGGTGACGTCCGCCACCTGGGCCGTCCCGTGGACCGGCAGGTGGGCGGAACGGTCCGGCAGGAACAGGCTCATCCCCCGGCTGCCGCGGGTGAGGAGCAGGAAGGCGAGCTCGAGGCGCTCCCGGAGGGCCGAGCCCGACCGGTGGAGGCCTTCCAGGGTCTCCCCGGAGCCGTCCGGGCCGCCGTCGGGGCC
>JBKHJP010000368.1:0-4253 GCA_046538065.1 Thermoanaerobaculia bacterium
CTCTCCCTGGATCGCCGCCGGCAACCCGAAGATCAGGTCCACCGAAACCGTGGGAAACCCCGCCTCCAGCGCCCGCTCCACCGCCCGGCGGGCCTCCTCCGGCCGGTGCCGCCGGCCCAGGAACCGGAGCGCCCGGGGGTCGAAGGACTGGACACCCAGGGAGAGGGTGGCCACCCCCAGCTCCCGGAGGGCGGCGAGGCGCTCCGGCGTCGCGTCCTCCGGGTTCGCCTCCAGGGAGAGCCGGGCGCCCGGGGCCACGGGGAGCTGCTCCTGCACCGCATCCAGGACCGACGCCAGCTCGCCCGGCTCCAACAGCGACGGCGTGCCGCCGCCGAAGTAGATCGTGTCGAAGGGCTCGGCCCCGGACCGCTCCCGCCAGAGCGGCGCCACAGAGGCGACCTCCCGGAGCAGCGCCCGCACGAAGGAGCTCCGGCGCTCCGGCCCTCCCCGGGTCACCGCGAAATCGCAGTACGGACAGATCCGGGTACAGAACGGGACGTGGACGTAGAGGCCCGGACGGCGGGGGGCGGCGGTCATGACACCATGGGGAAGGGCCGCGGGAGAGAGCTCCGCGGACGGAAGGCCGGCCTCGACCGCGCGACGCCTCCGCCCTGGAGGGCCTGAGCATGCTCGCCGGCTCGATGCGAACGGGGCCGCCCTCCGGTGGCACTCGTCTGGCATACTACCGGCCCGCGACGGTTCCCCGCGAACCCCGTCCCCGGCGATGCCTCGCCGGGGCCCACGACCCCGAGACGATTCATGGTTGACGATCCCCGGCGACAGGACCTCGACCCCGAAGAGACCCGCGAATGGGTGGACGCCCTGGAAGCGGTCCTGGAGCACGACGGCACCGAGCGCGCCCAGTACCTGATCGAGCGCCTGTCCGAGCGCTTCCACCGCCACAGCGGCCAGATCCCGTTCCGGCTCACGACGGAGTACATCAACACCATCCCTCCGGACCAGGAGGCCCGGCGCCCCGGCGACTACGACATGGAGCGCAAGCTCAAGAGCATGATGCGCTGGAACGCGGCGGCCATGGTCGTACGGGCCAACCGCGCCTTCCCCGGCCTGGGCGGACACATCGCCAGCTACCAGTCGGTGGCGAACCTCTGGGAGATCGGCTTCAACAACTTCTTCCGGGCACCCACGGAGGAGAAGCGGGGCGACCTGGTCTTCTTCCAGGGGCACAGCTCCCCCGGCGTCTACGCCCGGTCCTTCCTGGAGCACCGCCTGGACGAGGAGCACCTGGACAACTTCCGCCGCGAGGTGGAGACACCGGGCCTCTCCTCGTACCCCCACCCTTGGCTCATGCCCGACTTCTGGTGCGTGCCCACGGTCTCCATGGGCCTGGGGGCGATGATGGCCGTCTACCAGGCCCGGTTCATGAAGTACCTCCACAACCGGGGCATCCTGGACACCTCCGGGCGCAAGGTCTGGGCCTACCTGGGCGACGGCGAAATGGACGAGCCGGAGTCCGTCGGGGCCCTGTCCATCGCCGCCCGAGAGAACCTGGACAACCTGATCTTCGTGGTCAACTGCAACCTCCAGCGCCTGGACGGCCCGGTCCGGGGCAACGGCAAGATCATCCAGGAGCTGGAGACCACGTTCCGGGGCGCCGGCTGGAACGTGATCAAGCTGATCTGGGGGCGCAACTGGGACCCGCTCCTGGCCCGGGACGACAGCGGCCTGCTCCGCAAGCGGATGATGGAGGTGGTGGACGGCGACTACCAGACCTACGCCGCCAAGGACGGCGCCTACGTGCGGAAGCACTTCTTCGGCGCCGACCCGGAGCTCGAGGACCTGGTCGCCAGCATGACCGACGAGGAGATCTGGCACCTGAAGCGCGGCGGCCATGACCCCTTCAAGGTCTACGCCGCCTACCACGCCGCCGCCAACCACGAGGGCCAGCCGACGGTGATCCTGGCCAAGACCGTCAAGGGCTACGGCATGGGGGAGGCCGGCGAGGGCCAGAACATCACCCACCAGCAGAAGAAGATGGACGTGGAGCAGCTCAAGCGCTTCCGCGACCGCTTCCGCGTGCCGGTCTCGGACGAGGAGATCGAGGACCAGCCCCCGTACTACCGGCCGGACAAGGACTCGGAAGAATACCGGTACCTCAAGAGTCGCCGGGACGCCCTGGGCGGCTGGTTCCCCCGGCGCGTGGCGGAGGCCGAGCCGCTGGAGATCCCGGACCTGGAGGATTTCAAGCTCGTCCTGGACGGCTCCAAGGGCCGGGAGATGTCCACCACCATGGCCTTCGTCCGGATCCTCTCGACCCTGCTGCGCGACAAGGCGATCCAGGACCGGATCGTCCCCATCGTGGCCGACGAGGCCCGCACCTTCGGCATGGAGGGGCTGTTCCGCCAGACCGGGATCTACTCGCCCAAGGGGCAGGTCTACGAGCCGGTGGACGCCGACCAGCTCCTCTACTACCGGGAGACGAAGGACGGCCAGATGCTCCAGGAGGGCCTCACGGAGGCCGGAGCCTTCTCCTCCTGGGCCGCCGCCGGCAGCGCCTACGCCAACCACGGCATCAACATGGTGCCGTTCTTCATCTTCTACTCCATGTTCGGGTTCCAGAGGATCGGCGACCTGATCTGGGCGGCGGCGGACATGCGCGCCCGGGGCTTCTTGATCGGCGGTACCTCCGGGCGGACCACGCTCAACGGCGAGGGGCTCCAGCACGAGGACGGCCAGAGCCACGTCCAGGCGTCGGTGGTGCCCACCTGCGTGGCCTACGATCCCACCTTCGGCTACGAGATGGCGGTGATCATCCACGACGGCCTGCGCCGGATGTACGTGGACGAGGAGCCGGTCTTCTACTACATCACCGCCAACAACCAGAACTACGAGCACCCGCCCCTGCCGGAAGGCGCCGACGGCGAGCGGGTCAAGGAGGGGATCCTCCGGGGGATGTACCGGCTGAAGAAGAGCGGCGGCCGGAAGAAGGCCCGGGTGCAGCTCCTGGGCTCCGGGACCATCCTGCTGGAGGTCCTGGCGGCGGCCGAGCTCCTGGAGTCGGACCACGGCGTGGACGCCGACGTCTGGAGCGTGACGGGCTTCAACGAGCTCCGGGGGGACGGCCTCGCCGTGGACCGCTGGAACCGGCTCCACCCGGAGGAGGACCCGCGCCGCGCGTGGGTGACCGAGTGCCTGGAGGGAACCCGGGGGCCGGTGGTGGCCTCCACCGACTTCATGCGGGCCTTCCCGGACCAGATCCGCCCGTGGGTGCCCCGGCGCTACACGGTCCTGGGCACCGACGGCTTCGGACGGAGCGACACCCGGGAGGCGTTGCGGCGCTTCTTCGAGGTGGATCGCCACCACGTGGTGGTGGCGGCGCTGGCGGCCCTGGCGGAGGAGGGGACGGTGCCCACGTCGAAGGTGACCAAGGCCATGGAGGAGTACGACATCGACCCGGACCGGCCGGCGCCGTGGACGGTCTAGAGGCTCGGGGCTCGGGCGCGTGTCCCGTCCGGGGGCACGGCGCGGCTTCCTGGGTGGAGTCAACATCTGGCCGCGCCTCGGCTTCGGCTCGGCGCGGAGCGATCGGTGATGGCGGAACCAGTGGAAAGCGGCCTCGCCTCAGACGGCCCCCGGACGGGACACGAGCCCTCGTTGAACCGTCCCGCGAACCCCCGCGGAGGCGGGGCGGAGCCGGTCGGGCCGCCGAGGTCGCTGGCGCGGGAGGCCCGCCCTCGTTGGACCGGACCGCCTCCCGGAGGGCACGAAGCATGAAGCGGCCGAGCTCTGCCTCGGCCGGGGAGGGGGAGAGGGTGCCGAGCTCTGCCTCGGCCGGGACGGGCGGGGAGGAAGAGGGCCTGACGTAGGTATGGAGAGGGCGTGACGATGGCGAAGACTGAGGAGATCCGGGTTCCGGACATCGGCGACTTCGACGCCGTCGACGTGATCGAGGTCCTGGTCTCCCCCGGTGACCGGGTGGAGGTCGAGGGTGGGCTGATCACCCTGGAGAGCGAGAAGGCCTCCATGGACGTGCCCTCCCCCAGGGCCGGCACGGTGAAGGAGGTCAAGGTCTCTGCCGGCGACCAGGTCGCGGAAGGCGACGTGATCGTGCTGATCGAGACCGCCGAGGAGGAGGCCGAGGCGGAGGCTCCTCCCCCGGAAGAGCCGGCGGAGGCCGAGGAGCGGGAGGAGCCCGCCCCACCGGAAGCGGAGGAGGACGAGGAGCCGCCGGAGGAGAGGGCCCGGCGGATGGAGGACGCCCGGCGGGAGGTGGCGCGGCGGGCCGACCAGAT
>JBKHJP010000369.1:0-4238 GCA_046538065.1 Thermoanaerobaculia bacterium
GTGCTCCACCGTCCGAAGGAGGGCGAGGAGGTCCTTGACTTCATCCCCCAGCCCGGTTCTGTCCAGTGCCCAGGCCAGGCCTTCGGCGGGGACCACCCAGCAGGGGGGACCGTGCGTCGTGGGAGCCGGGAACCCCAGGCAGCGCCCATCCCCCACGACGATGGGGCTCGGCCTGCCCCGTTCCCGGCCCCGGTCCGGGGAACCGTAGCGGCGCTCCCGCTCCGCGTTGCTCGATCCCTCCTCGTCGGGCACGTCGCCCCACCGCCCGGCCAGGACCCCCTTGACGGCGGAGGCGGGGAGGAAGGGGAGGCCTCGCCAGGCGTCCACCTGCGTGGGGCGGTCGAGGGCGGCCTCGCCCCAGGCGCTCCCCAGGTGGGCCGGGGAGAGGAGGGACAGTCTCAGGAGCCGGTCAGTCGCCATCGCCGGCCCTCCAGATGCCGGGCAGGACCCGCCCGAGCCCCACGTTGCTGAAGCGGTCCGCAATGGACTGGAGCCAGAGGCTCCGGATCAGCTCCACCCGGGCCTCCGGAGTCCCCCGGCCTTCCGGCCAGCGGTAGAAGGCCACGGAGCCCTCCGGAATCAGCACTTCGATCCCTCGCGGTCGGTGGCTCGCGCCGTTCCAGCCGCTGATCCGGCGCCCCTTGCCGACCGCCGCCGCCAGTGGGACCTGGCCCTCCACCTCGGGCCAGGAGGTCGACGCCGGGGCCGGGGTGAGGAGGTAAAGCAGGAGGCCGTCGGCCTCCCCAGCGACGCCTTCGACGGCGCCGCGAAGGGCGGCCAGAGGGTCTTCCTCGACGAAGGAGGCCTTGCAGCGCCCCCGGTCCCCGCCCAGGAAGCCGATGCCTCCCAGGTCGGATGCGGTCTTGCCCGCCAGCTCCCTGACCCGCACGTAGACGACGTACCCGCCCGAGCGCCACGCCGGGCCGGTCTGGGGGACGAAGGAAGCGAAGCGCCGGTACGGTCGGGCGAAGAGCCGGCCCTCGACGGCCGTGTTGGTCCGGTTCCGGATGGCCAGGCCGATGCGGTTCTCGGGCCGGAAAAGGTGCGTCGGGAGCTCGGCCTGGCCTGCGAGCGCGCTGGGGGACGAGGCCCCGGTCAAGGCCGCGCCCAACAGGCTCTGATCGATCCAGATCTGGCCCTCGGCCTCTTCCTCCGGCTCCTCCCCCGGAGCCCGGAGGCGCCACCCCGGGCCGGTGGACGACCAGGTGCCCCGGGGCCAGGGTTCCGGCCGCAGGGAGTCGTGGGGGATCAGCCGGACGTCCCCGGTGCCGAGGGCCGAGGTGCGGCGGTCGAAGCGGAGGTGGAGCGGGGCCGGAAACCACGGGGCCCCGTCCGCGCCCGCCACGGCGTAGCCCAGGAGCTGGAAGCCGTCGGGGTCGCCGGGCTCCAGTTCTTTCCGGAATCTCCCCAGGACCGACTGAACCTTGGGCCAGTCGCTCGGACCGCTGGCGCCGAAAGCCGCCGCGATTCGGGAGCCGACGGCGCCGAAGAGGGTGAAGGGGGAGGGGTCCTGATCGGCCAGGTCGTGGTCTTCCCCGGCCCGCGCCGAACGGTTTTCCCCGAAGAGGAGGGGGTCCAGGGCTTCGAGTCGGGCCTTGAGGTCGATCACGCGGCGGACTCCTCGGTGTCGGTGATCCCCTGGGGCTCGGTCCCGAGCTGGCGTGCCAGGAACCCGATCAGGTGGAACTGCTCGGGGCACTTCGGGGCGGGCTCGTCATCGACGCTCGTCCAGAGCTGGGCGCCGCGGAGCTCGGTCCAGAGCGCCTGCGCCCGGGCCCGGCGATCACTACGGTCTCTTCCACCACGCTCGCCTCGGCTGCGCACCGGGGGGACGCGCCGCCGGAGGAGGCGCTCCACCTCCTTGCGCACCGGCTCGGGGTTGTTTGCGAGCTGCCTCCAGGTCCCTTCGTCGAGGGAGGAGAGGAACGCTTCCACGTCGTAGGCCCAGCCGGCGGCCAGGCGGTCGTCACGCACAGCTTCGACGGCGGCACTGACGCGCTCCCAAGTGGTGCCCCAGCGGTCCACCAGCTCCCAGCGGGTGCCGGCGGCGGTCTCCACGGCCACGCCCAGGGCGTTCTTGCCGCGGAGCCCCTTGGCCGCGTGCTGGAGGCGCAGGGCCTCCCGGAGCGCCCGCCCCATGGGGAGGCTCTGTTCGAAGTAGACGAGGCCGGCCGAGAGGGTGAAGGCGGGGCCCAGCGTCTGCGTGAACGTCTCCTGGACGGTCTGGGCGACGGCGAGGGCCTTCGCGGCGGGGAGGAGGGCCACCCCTTCGTCACCGGCCAGGTAGAAGACGGCCCTTTCCTGCTGCGTGAGGGTCTGGTACGCGGTCTCGGCGAACGCTTGAAGGCGCGCGGAAAGGGGCGGCTCCGGACCCTGGCCGGGGCTATGGGCCGCCGCATGCTGGTCCTTCCGGACCGCCCTCCCCATGTCGTCGCCGTCGAAGGCCAGCAGGGCCAGATAGCGCGGTGGATCGGGAGGGATCCGGGTCGGGGTGGGTCCGTTCTCAGCCTGGCGGTTGTGCCGCTGGATCGCTTCGCGCAAGGCGTTCCGGCGGGCGACGCCTTCAGGGATTCCCCAGGTCTTGAAGTCCTCGTCCCCGCAGTAGAGCATCCGCCCTGGGTCCGCGGGCTCGGAGGGGTCCCGGCTCCCGGCCAGCGACAGGAGCTCCTGGAGGCTTTTCGAGAGCTCGCCGCCGGCTTTCCCGATGGCCTTCCTCCAGGGCGAGGAGGCGACCCATCCGGTGGAGGGAAATTCACCCTCCTTGTCCGCGTAGGCGGCCATGCGCTTTGCCAGGCAGACGTAGCAAAGCCGTTCGCCGGCGTCCAGCCGCCAGCCTCGCTTTACCCAGGGGTCCTCGTCGTTCGCTCGATGCCACTCGCGCCAGCGGTGGAACTCCTCGGTCGGGCCAGAGGCCTCTCGATTTCCGCAGAGGGTGCACTTGCCGATCTCGTCCGGTGCGGGCCAGGGTCGGACGAAGCGACTGCGCTTCGCCTCCGCGTAGAGACGGTCGATGCTCTCCAGGGCCCCAGCGGCCTCCTCCGGGTCCTCCGGGCTGGAGCCCAGCTCCTGGACGACCCAGATCACCTGGAACGGGCAGTCGCCCGCTGGGCCGACGCGTTTCCGGTAGGCCTCCAGGTGCGGTTTCAGGTTCTCCCAGAACTTCCGACCGTCGGCCTTGAGCTCGGGGGCGACGAGGAACGCTTCCTGGAACTCGGTCCAGGCACCTTCCACGACCCCCTGGAGCTCCGCGAAGGCTTCGTCGACCCGCCGGCCGGTGGGCTCTCCGCAGAATCCGGAGAGGCGGTTGGGCCGGCCGTAGGGGCTTCTCATGGCTTCGACGATGCCCTGCCGTGCTGATTGCGTGGCTCCTGGGAGATCCTGTCCTGGGCCCGGAATTTGGCCTTGGCCCGGAATCCTGACGTCGGCGTGAACCTCGGCGTCCAGCCACCCCAGTAGCCGGCCCATGAGCCAGCTCAGGACCGCGGAACCGGCCCGGAGGTCCCGGGACCGGCGGGCCTCTGCGATCCACTCCTGGACCGGCACGACTCCCAAGGAGAAGGCGTACCGGGGCTGCGAGGGTTCGGGTTTCGGCCGGGCTCTCACGATCTGCGTTCCCTTCGCCGATCTTGTGGCGTCCGTCAGGCTTTCAGCGTTCCCGGAACGCTACCACAGGTCCAGGCGAGCTCTCACCCCCGGAGTGTCAACAGCGCCCGAAGCCTTTCAGGCAGGCCGGCCTGAGCCGGGGCAGCAGACCTGCCTCCGTAGCTGGAGCCGGCCGGTGGACGTGTCGCCTCCCTCCATGCAGTCGGCGGCAATCCCTCCGTACTGATCAGGGCCTTTTGGACGACAACAACATCCGCCAGACGCACGAGGCCGTCCGCGTCGCAATCCCTCCGTACTGATCAGGGCCTTTTGGACTCGACGCCCGAATCCCGACCGAGTCCAGCAAGTCTTGTCGCAATCCCTCCGTACTGATCAGGGCCTTTTGGACATCGGCGGTGTGATTCTCACCGCCATCGTGGTCCTCGCAGCTCTCTGAGAGTCGCAATCCCTCCGTACTGATCAGGGCCTTTTGGACTCGCCGGCATCGCGCTCCGGAAACTCATCGAGGGGCAGAAAGTCGCAATCCCTCCGTACTGATCAGGGCCTTTTGGACGGGACCGTCCCGCGGAGCGTCTCCTGGAGCTCTGCCGAGAGTCGCAATCCCTCCGTACTGATCAGGGCCTTTTGGACATTGC
>JBKHJP010000051.1:0-17094 GCA_046538065.1 Thermoanaerobaculia bacterium
TGAAGGCTTCGCCTGAAGGCGAGGGCTTCCAACCCTCCCCGAATGAGACAGTGAGGTCACCAGGCCCGGGGGTCGAGGTCGTACGGGAGGGGGGTGAGGTCTTCGGCGATGCCGTCGTCGCCGAGGACGAGGAGGTCTTCCAGGCGGACGGCCCAGCCCTGGGAGGGGCTGTAGAGGCCGGGCTCGAGGGTGACGACGTCGCCGGCGGCGAGGATCGCTTCGGGGCCCTCGGCCTCCTTGCGGAAGCTGGGGTACTCGTGGAGCTCGTGGCCCACGCCGTGGCCCAGGTTGTGGACGTAGCCCTCCTCGCTCTCGGGGTCGCTCTCGTGCGTGGGGTAGCCCAGGGCCTGGAAGCGCTCGCAGACCCCTTCCTGGAGATCCCAGCCCCTCACCCCGGGACGTAGCTTCCGCCGGGAGGTCTCCAGGGCTTCCCGGACCGCCTCGTGGGCGGCGGCCAGGGCCTCCGGCGGGCGGCCGACGCAGAACGTCCGCGTGCAGTCGGCGAAGAGCCCGGCCCGGGGGAAGAGGTCCACCACCAGGGACTCGCCGGCCCGTAGCGCCCGGTCGTTCGTGCCGATGCTGTGGGGCACGGCCCCCTCCTCCGCCGGGGCGATGATGTTGCCCTCCGGCTGCTCCAGCCCGTGGTCGGCGAGGAGCCGAAAGACCTCCCCTCGGAGCCGGCCGACGGTCAGGGGCTCCCCCTCGAAGAGCAGGGTCCCCTCCGCCGCCCCGCTGCCCCGCACGGCGTGGGCCAGCACCTGCGCCACGCGGTCGAAGGCGGCCGTGGTGCCGCGGGCGGCCCGGCGGATCTCCGCCACCTGCTCCGGGGGCTTGAGCTTCCGGAGCATCCGGACCACTTCGTGGCCGCCCTCGAGGGAACGGCCGGCTTTCTCCAGGACGGGGGCGACGGCGACGGCGTGGCCGGCTCCCAGGTGGCCGGCCACCGCCAGCCGCCCGGCCGGCAACCCGGCCAGGTCGAGGGCCCGGAGCAGCACCCGGCTCCAGAGAGCCCCCGGCGCCGGGTGCTCCCGCCGGAGACGCTCCATCTCGAGCTCCTGCGGGGTCAGGAGGTCGTAGCCGGTTTTCGCAGCTTCCTCCCGCTCCATGGGGCTGAAGTACCCCAGCACACCTCCGGAGCGGACGCCGGGACGGGGCAGGAGGAGGAAGGCCGCCCCCAGGTGGACCGGACCCACGAAGGGCGCCAGGTCCGGGTCCCGGGCCGAAGCGGCGAGAACGACGAGGGCGTCGCACCCTCGCTGCGCCAGCTCGCGGCCCAGGACCTCGGGGTCCGGGGCCGTGGGACGGGTCACGCGACGTTGCGCTCTATAAAGCTCTTGAAGGACTGCTTGGGCATGGCGCCCATCATGCGGTCGGCCACCTCCCCGTCCTTGAACAGGAGGAAGGTGGGGATGCTCGAGACCTGGTAGCGGTGGGCCAGGTCCTGCTCGTTGTCCACGTTCACCTTGGCGATCCGGACGTCGTCGCTCTCCTCGGCGATCTCGTCCAAGGTCGGGGCCACCATGCGGCAGGGCCCGCACCACTCGGCCCAGAAGTCCACCAGGACGGGCCGGTCCGAGTTGAGGACGTTCGATTCGAAGTCGCTTGAGGTGACATGGATGATCTTGTCGCTCGCCATGGTCGGTGATCTCCTTGGGTGTGAGGCGGGGAGGTCGCCCTCTGATGCTGGATGCGTCAAGCGTCTTGCGACGCTGCCTGGGCTTCCAAGCGCCGCCGGGCGGCGAAGTATTCCCGGGTGGCTTCGACGTCGCGCCGGATCTGGGCCGAAAGGTCCATGACCGTCGGGAACAGGCGCTCCTCTCGCAGGCGCTTGTGGAACCAGACCTCGATGGGCTGGCCGTAGACGTCCGCCGTGAAGTCCAGGACGTGGCTCTCCACCACCCGCTGGTGGTTCTCGTAGACCGTGGGACGGGTGCCGACGTTGGTCGTGCAGACGAACACGCCGGGGAGCTCCCGGAACGCGATGCGGCCCGCGTAGACCCCGTCGGCGGGGATGAGCTCCGAGTCAGGGTCCAGGTTGATGGTGGGCCAGCCGAGGCGCTGGCCCATCCGGTCCCCCCGGGCCACGGTTCCCTCCAGGGCGTAGGGGCGGCCCAGCATCTCCCGGGCGTCCCCGACCCGGCCCTCCGCCAGGGCCCTGCGGATGCGCGTCGAGGAGATCCGCTCGCCGTGGTAGCTCACCTCTTCCGCCGCCCGCGCCTCGAACCCCAGCTCCCGGCCCAGGCGACTCAGGAGCTCCAGGTCCCCCTGCCGCCGGTGGCCGAAGGAGAAACCGGAGCCGACGTGGAGCTCCGAGATCCCCAGCGTCCCGCCCAAGAACTCCCGGACGAAGCGCTCCGCGGGGGTGGCGGAGAAGTCCCGGTCGAACCGGATGATCAGCAGGGCATCGACCCCGGCCTCTTCCAGGAGGCGGCGCTTGGTCCGGGGGGTCGTCAGCATCGCCGGCGCCTCCCCGGGCCGGAGCACCCCCAGGGGGTGGGGCTCGAAGGTCATGACGGCCGAAGGCCGGGACAGCTCGCGGGCCCGGTGCACCACGCGGTCGATGACCGCCCGCTGGCCCCGGTGGATGCCGTCGAAGTTCCCGATGGTGGCGACCGCCCCCCGGGGGAGGTCACCGGCGTGGAATGCGTCCTGGAAGACCTGCATGGGTCCGTCGGGTCAGCCGGCGGCGGACGCCGCGGGCTCTCCGAGCTCGCCGGCGGCGGGCACCACGCCGGTGGCGCCGGCGGGACCCACGATCCGGCCCACGAGGTCGTCGGCGTAGGCCTTCGTGATCTCCACCTCGGCGAAGGACCCGGCGGGGGCCGCGCCGTCGTTGATCAGGATCCGGCCGTCGATCTCCGGAGCCTGGCCCTGGTGGCGGCCGCACAGGAGGTGCTCGGTCTCGGGGTGGGGCCCTTCGACGAGCACCTGCAGGACCCGTCCCTCCAGGCGCCGGCGGCGCTCCAGGGAGATGGGCTCCTGGATTTCCAGCAGGCGGGCGTGGCGGCGGCGGGCGACGCCCCGGGGGACCCGGTCCGGGAGCTCCGCCGAAGGCGTGTCCGCCTCCGGACTGTAGGCGAAGGCGCCCAGGTGATCGAGGCGGGCCTCCTCCACGAAGGCCACGAGGTCCCGGAAGCGCTCCTCCGTCTCGCCGGGGAAGCCGACGATGAAGGTGGAGCGCAACGCCACGTCCGGTACCAGCTCCCGGGCCCGCTCGAGGAGCCGCAGGTAGCGCTCCCGGCGGCCGCCACGGCGCATGGCCTTGAGCACATCCGGGTGCGAGTGCTGGAGCGGCATGTCCAGGTAGGAGCAGAACCGCTCCTCGGCCCCCATGAGGGCGAGGAGGCTCTCGTCCAGCGTGGTGGGGTAGGCGTAGAGGAACCGGATCCACGGGACGTCGGTGGCCTCCAGGAGGGCTTCCACGAGGCGGGTCAGGCCCTCCCGGGACCCCCCGCTCCCTGCACCCCCCGGCAGGTCCTGGCCGTACCGGGTGGTGTCCTGGGCGATCAGGCAGATCTCCTGGACGCCCGCCGCCTCCAGGCTGCGCGCCTCCTCCACCAGGCTCTCCACCGTGCGGCTGCGGAAGCGCCCCCGCCACTGGGGGATGGCGCAGAAGGTGCACGGGTTGTCGCACCCCTCGGCCACCTTGAGATAGGCGTAGCCCCTGGTGGTGAGGGTCCGGGGCGCGGTGTGGTCGAAGACCAGGTGCGAGGGCTCCGGCGGTGGCGGCCCCCCGCCCAGGCGGACCACGTCGCCCACGCGCCGGAGGTCGTCCAGACCCACGAAGCCGTCGATCTCCGGGATCTCGTCGGCCAGCTCCCGGCCGTACCGGTTGACCATGCACCCGGCCACCAGCAGGCGCTTGCCTTCCTCCTTGGAGGCCGCGGCCTCCAGGATGGCGTCGATCGACTCCTCCTTGGCCTCGTCGATGAAGCCACAGGTGTTGACGATGACCGTGTCGGCCTCCTCCGCGTCGGCCACCACCTCGTGGCCGCGACGCCGGAGCTCGCCCAGCATGACCTCGCTGTCCACCAGGTTCTTCGGACAGCCGAGGCTGATCATGCCGACGCGGCGGGGCCTGTCGTGGGTGTCGTCTATGCTCACGATCCCGGGACTCTAGCAGAGGGAAGGCGCCGGCGAGGAACGGCCGGCAACGGTCACCCAGGGGACAACTCGCCGGACCGGCCCATCATTCCGCAGGCCGCCGCTGCCCCACCGGGTGGGATGCCGGACCCGCTGACAGGCGGCCGAAGCCGAGGCGCGGACCATCCGCCCAGGACACCCACCAGCCCGCGCCGGTCCCGGCCGGGGCTCGGCCCCGACCGACCCGAGGGGGGACCCCGGTGAAGCGCTCTACACCAGGAGCTCCGCCGTCATCACCGTCACGGCCTGCCCCCCCAACTTGACGCGCTCCCCCGCCACCACCACCCGCACCGTACCGCCCCGCCGGCTCGCCTGGTGGCCCACGAGCTCCCGCCGCCCCAGGCGCTCCGCCCAGAACGGGCCCAGGCAGCAGTGCGCCGAGCCGGTCACCGGGTCCTCCGGAACGCCTACACCGGGGGCGAAGTATCGGGAGACGAAGTCGTGCTCCGCCTCCCCGGCCGCCGCCGCGGTCACGATGACCCCCCGGGAGCCGGTTGCCCGCAGGGCCTCGAGATCCGGCCGGAGAGCCCGCAGCTCCTCGTCCGAGCCCACCTCCACGAGCAGGTCCAGGCGGTTCCGGCCCAGGCTCCGGGGTGCGGCGCCCAGGGCGTCCGCCAGCGCCTCCGCGAGATCCTCCGGCATGGGCGCCAGGGCCTCGGGGGCCTCCGCCGGAAAGTCCATCCAGATCCACCCCTCCCCTGCGTCGGGTCCCGAAGGACCTCCCTCCACGCAGGTGAGCAGACCGCTCCGGGTATGGAACCGGACCGGCTCGCCGCGCTCCACGCGACCACTCTCCCAGAGGGCGTGGGCACTGGCCAGGGTGGCGTGCCCGCACAGGTCCACCTCCGCCTCCGGAGTGAACCAGCGCAGGTCGAAGCCGTCGTCCAGGCGGACCAGGAAGGCGGTCTCCGAAAGGTTCATCTCCCGGGCGACGTCCTGGAGCCACGCGTCGGGCCGGGCCTCCGGCAGGAGGCAGACCGCGGCCGGGTTGCCGGCGAAGGGTCGGCCGGTGAACGCGTCGACCTGGGCGAGGGGGATGACCGAGCGGCTCACACGCCCAGTCTATCCCCTACCCGTACCCCGGGTCCGGGGCCGGCGCGTCCTGCCCCACGCGGACGGACCCCTTCATGTCGCAGCACGCCTCGTGGGTGACGCAGGAGTACTCGAACGTCCGCCCGTCCGTCTCGGCACCGAAGGTGTGCTCGAAGGTGGCGCCGGACTGGCCGAAGGCGAATCCGCTGTCGAAGGAGCCGTCCCGGGCGGTCACCGTGTGGTTCGAAAGCTGGCCGCGGCGCACCCACCGGACCGTGGTGCCGGGCTCGATGGTCACCGACCGCGGTTCGAAGAAGCTGTCGTGGACCTCCACCGTCGCGGCGCCGGGACCGGGATCGGGATTCGGCGGGGCCGTGGGGCTTCCGTCCCCCCCTCCGCCGCCGCACCCCGCCAGGAGCAGGGCCATCGACACGACCATCGCCCAGGGCGTGACCATCGCCCGGGGCCTGGGGATCCGTAGCGTCATCGGGGCATCTCCTCTCCGTCCCCCGGAGTCTCGAACGTCCCCCCTCGGACCTTGAGTCACGCCAGGCCCCCCGATCGGTTTTCCCGAGCGCCGGGAATCGCCGCCGCGGCCCGCTCGCCCTTGAACCGGCGGCGGGCCGGGGCGGACTCACCGATGGAAGGGCCGGGACGAGCGCGCCTCGAAGCGGGCGAGGCAGCGTCCCGGTCTCGTGAACGCGTACACTGGGTTCCCTGAAGTCCATTGCGCCGATCGGACCCGACGACCATGCCCCCACCGTCCACCGCCTCCCGCCGCCCCGGACCGCCGGCCGCCAGCCGGTCCGTGGACGCCCCGCCCGGGAGCGACCGCCAGCTGGTCGAGCGGATCGTCCAGGGTGAGCAGGAGGCGTTCGACGAGCTCTACCACCGGTACTACCAGAGGGTGTTCGGGTACCTCCTGAGGGTGCTGGGCCGCCCGGGCAGGATCGAGGAGGTCCTGGACGACGTCATGCTGGCGGTCTGGCAAGGGGCCCGGCGCTTCGACGGCCGGTCCCGGGTTTCGACGTGGATCTTCGGGATCGCCCACCACAAGGCCCTGAAGGCACTGGACCGGGGCCGGCGGGAGAGCGAGCGGGAGGGCGACGACCCGGGGGACCTGGAGCACGAGCCCGTGACCGGCGCCGGAGGGCCCGAGGTGTCGGCGGTGCGCTCCGAGCTGCGGCGCACGCTGCGCCGGGCCATGGAGACCCTGTCTCCCGTCCAGCGTGCCGCGGTGGAGCTCACCTTCTACTACGGATACTCCTACCCCGAGGTCGCCGAGATCCTGGGTTGCCCCGTGGGAACGGTCAAGACGCGGATGTTCCACGCCCGGCGCGTGCTCAAGGAGCGCCTGCCGGCGCTGGGACTCCAAGGGGACGAAGGGCTCACGTGAGCCCGGAACCCGGAGGGAGGCCCGAATGAGCGAGACCACGACGGACAGGCCCGGTGGCACGGCGCGGCGACGGACCGGGCACGAGGAGGCCTGGGACCTCCTGCCCTGGTACGTCAACGGGACGCTGGACGAGGAGGAGCTCCGGGGGGTCGAGGAGCACCTGGAGCTCTGCGGGATCTGCCGGGAGGAGGTGCGCTACTGGCGGGAGTGCTCCCGCTTGCTCGCGGAGGAGGACGAGGTGGCCCTGTCGCCGGATGCCGGCCTGGCCCGGCTGCGCGAGCGCACCTCCGGGTCGCCCCGCAGGGCGCCGGCCGGCCGGAGACGGGCCCTCGCTCCCCGGCGGTGGCTGGCGGGCTTCCGCACCACCCCCCGCCCGGCGCGCTGGGCGATGGCGGCCCAGATGGCCGCCATCGCGCTCCTCGCCGGCTGGCTCGCCGCGACCCGTCCTGCGACCTCGGCTCCGGCCGAAACGGCCGCGCAGGACACGGCGCCGGCGGACGGTGCCCGGGGTGCGTACCGCACCCTGGCGGATCCGGCGCCGCAAGCGGTCCCGGCCGAGGGTCTCCTCCGCGTGGTCTTCGGTGGCGAGACCCGCGAGCGGGAGATCCGGGGCGCCCTGATCGCCGTGGGCGGGCGCATCGTCGCAGGTCCCTCCCCCACCGGGGTCTACACGGTCCGGGTGGAGACCGCGGCCGTCGGCGAGGTGGTGGAGACCCTGAGGTCGTTCCCCCAGATCGTGCTCGCCGAACGGGCCGCCGCCCTGGGAGACGGGTCGTGATGCGCCGCCACGCCAGCCGGGCGCCCATCGCCGCCATCGCGTGCGTGGGCGTCCTCCTGGGAGGGTGCGCTTCGGCCGGGGGGCCGTCCCCCGACCCGGACCCGTCGGCCCTCTCCCCGACGGCGACGACCACGTCCGCCGGCGGCTCCCTCCTGGTCACCCTCTTCCCGGGTCCTCCCCAGCGCTGGAACCGGACCCTGGCAGAGCTCCACGCGAACTACGGCGTGCGCCCCGTGGCGCTCTGGCCCATGGAGAGCCTCGGCGTGCCGTGCGTCCTGATGTCCATCCCGCCGGACCGGGAGGCCGTGGAGCTGACCCGGCTGCTGAACGCGGACCCGCGGGTCGAGTCGGCCCAGCCGGTCTACCGGTTCCGGGCGCTCGGCTACGACGATCCGTACGCCCAGCTCCAGCACTCCGCCGAGGAGCTGCGCTTCACGGGGGCCCACCGGTGGGCCACGGGCAAGGGCGTGAAGGTGGCCGTCGTGGACACCGGCGTGGACTTCAGCCACCCGGACCTGGTGGACCGCGTGGTCGGTGCCCGGGACTTCGTGAACCGCGTCGAGCGGGTGGAGACGCCGTTCAGCGGCGACGTCCACGGCACCGGCGTCGCCGGGGTGATCGCGGCCAGCGCCGGCAACGGCGAAGGCATCGTGGGCGTGGCGCCGGAAGCGGAGCTGCTGGCGGTGCGCTCCTGCTGGCCGGAGGCGCCGGAGCGGATCGACGCCACCTGCGACAGCTACACCCTGGCCCAGGGGCTCGACTTCGCCATCGACCAGGGGGCCCGGGTCATCAACCTGAGCCTCGCCGGCCCCCGGGATCCCCTCCTGTCCCGGCTCCTCGAAGCGGCGATGGAGCGGGGCACGGCCGTGGTGGCGGCCGCAGAGGAGGCGAACAGCCAGACCTTCCCCGCCTCGGAAGCGGGGGTGCTGGCGGTGGGTACCCAGCCCACCGACGAGGTTCCCGATGCATCGGAGGGCCCGCCGCCCCTGACCGCCCCCGGCGTCGACATCCTGACGACGGTCCCCCGGCAGGGCTACGACTTCCTCACCGGAAACTCCCTGGCCGCAGCCCACGTCTCCGGCGTCGCCGCCCTCCTCCTGGAGCGCCGCCCGGACCTCGCCCCGGGCGATCTGGCCGCCATCCTGGAGCGCACGGCGCGCGCGTCGAACCCCCACGGCGCGGTGATCGTGGACGCCTGCGCCGCCCTCGCGGACCTGGAAGGCGAGCCCGCCGAGTCGGCCTGCGACGGCGAGTAGGAGCATCGAGCGCCGGGGCCCCCGGAGGCGCTGGGAGCGCCGGCCTGCCGGCACCGGATCACGCCCGGTTCCTGAAGGGCGCCTTTCCTGTTACACTTCGCGCAACGCCCGGGGACCGCCGTCCCGGGGCGGCGAGGTGAATCGGTGCTCCTTCCCGCGCGCAAGATCCTGGTCATCCACTTCCTGATGCGGCTGCCGGACTTCGTCCGGCCCGCCCTCCACGCGGCGGACCGATTCGTCGAGCGCTTCGTCGAAGGCAAGCTCTTCGGCCCCCTCCCCCGCCTGGCGCTGGTCAAGCGCGCCATCCCGCCGCGGCGCCGCAACCCCCGCAGCCGCGGCAGCATGCCCGAGCGGCTCCCCCGGTCGACCATTCAAGAGGGCTGAGCGCCCTCGCCACGCACGGCGCCCGCCCCGTCCGGCCCTCGTGCGCCCAGCGCCCGGACCGGGCGATCACCCCTAGCCGGGACCCAGGAGTCTTCGCGAACCCATATGACCACCACCCCCACTGCCAACGCCGGCCGGCCCCCGTCGGCGACCGTTTTCCCGGAGCGGCTGAACCTCGTCCGGAGCCGGCTGGACCGAGAGCTCGAGGCCTGGCTCCGGGAGCGCCGGACCGCCCTCGGCCGGACCTCCCCCGAGGCCGCCGAGCTGGTGGACGAGGTGGGACGCCTCGTCGCCGGCGGCGGCAAGCGGTTGCGGCCCGCCCTGCTGCTCCTGGCCCACGAGGCCTGTGGCGGGAGTGACGACGGCCTGGCGCTGCGCCTGGGGCTCGCCGTCGAGCTCCTCCACACCTACCTCCTGATCCACGACGACATCATGGACCAGGCGCGCACGCGGCGGGCCCACGCCACCACCCACGCGGCCTTCGCCGACCGCCACCGCCTCCAGGGCCGGCGCGGTGACCCGGCGCACTTCGGCCGGTCGGTGGCGATCCTGGCCGGCGACCTGGCCCACACCTGGGCGGTGGAGCTCTCCCGCGAGGCACCGGAGCCCGCGGCCCGGGCCTTCGACGCCATGTGCGAGGAGGTGATCGGCGGCCAATACCTGGAGATGCTCCTCCCCCACCGCCGGGAGCCGGGCGAAGCGGAGCTCCTGCGGGCCCTGCGGCTCAAGTCCGGCCGCTACTCGGTGGAGCGCCCGGTGGAGCTGGGCGCCCTCCTCGCCGGGGCCGACCCCCGGATCGTGGCCGGCCTCCGGAGCTGGGGCGAGGCGGCGGGCGAGGCCTTCCAGCTCCGGGACGACGTCCTGGGGACCTTCGGCGACGCCGGCGCCGTAGGCAAGCCGGTGGCCTCGGACCTGGCGGAGGGGAAGTTCACCTTCCTCGTCTTCCACGCCCTGGCCGGTGCGGCGCCGGAGGACCGGGAGTGGCTCCTGGGAGCCCTGGGCCGGGAGGACCTGACCCCCGACGACCTGGAGCGGGCACGCTCCGTGATGCGGGGCTCGGGGGGGCTCGCCGCGGTGGAGGGGATGATCCGCGAGCGCCTGGAACGGGCCCGGCGGGCGCTCGACGAGGTGCCGCTGCCGGCACCGGCCCGGGAGCCCTTCCTCGGGTTCCTGGTCTACCTGGAGGAGCGCGACCGATGAGCGGACCCCAGGCACCCGCCGGCGTGGCCCCCCACCGGGAGAGCCGCGACCGCAAGGCGGAGCACATCGAGCTGGCCCTCGACACAGGGACCCAGGCCGACAGGACCTTTTTCGACGAGTGGTCCTTCGAGCACCAGGCACTGCCGGAGCTCTCCCTGGACGAGGTCGACACCTCCGTGGAGTTCCTGGGCAAGCGCCTGGAGGCGCCGCTCCTGGTCTCGTGCATGACCGGCGGCACCGGGGTGGCGACCCGGATCAACCGGAACCTGGCGGAGGCGGCGGAGCGCCGGGGCGTCGCCGTGGGCGTGGGATCCCAGCGCAAGGCCCTGGAGGAAGGGACCCACGCCGAGACGTTCGAGATGCGCCAGGCGGCCCCCACGGTGCCGCTGCTGGCCAACCTGGGCGCCGTCCAGCTCAATTACGGGTTCGGCCTCGACGAGTGCCGGGGCGCGGTGGAGATGATCGGAGCCGACGCCCTGGTCTTCCACCTGAACCCGCTCCAGGAGGCGATCCAGCCCGAGGGCCAGACCGACTTCCGCGGCCTGCTGGAGAAGATGGCCGCCGTGGCCGCCGGCCTCGGCGTGCCGGTGATCGCCAAGGAGGTCGGTTGCGGCATCTCCGGCACGACGGCCAGGGCCCTGGCGGAGGCCGGCATCCGCATCGTCGACACGGCGGGGCGGGGGGGGACGTCCTGGGCCCGCATCGAGGCTCGCCGGGCCGGCGATCTTCCCCTCGGGGAGCTCTTCGCCGACTGGGGCATCCCCACGCCGGAGTCGATCCGGCAGGCCGCAGCCGCCCCCGGGGTGACCGTGATCGGCTCCGGGGGCCTACGGAGCGGCCTGGACGTGGCGCGGGCGATCGCCCTGGGCGCCTCCCTCGGCGGCATGGCATACCCATTCCTGGAAGCGGCCACCGAGTCCGCCGACCGGGTGGTGGAGACGATCGACCGGATCGTCCAGGAGCTCCGCGTCAGCATGCTGTGCGTCGGGGCCCGCACGATCCGGGAGCTTGCGGCGACACCCATCTTCCAATCGCAGACGATCCAGACGAGACCATGACCATGAGCAAGATCAATCCGGTGGTCCGCGCCCACACGCGCCACGATGAGCTCGTCCGGGCCCTGGTGGACGGCGAGATCGGCTTCCACCAGCTTCCCCGGGACCTCACCCCCGACGAGGCGGCGGAGGTCCGCCGCGCGGCCCTGGAACAGATCACCCGCACGGACCTGGGCAAGACCGGAGCCTACGCCCTCGACGCGGGGCGCGCGGGATGCCGGAACTGCGAGAACTTCATCGGGGCGACCCAGATCCCCACCGGGATCGTGGGACCGGTCGTGGTCCGGGGCGAGGCGGTGGACGGGGAGGTCTTCGCCCCCCTGGCGACCACGGAGGCCGCCCTGGTGGCGAGCACGAACCGGGGCTGCGCCGCCATCCGCCGGGCGGGAGGCGCCAAGGTCCGGGTCGAGGACGTGGGGATGACCCGGGCGCCGGTCTTCCGCACCGGCGGCATCGACGAGACCCGCCGGTTCCTGGCCTGGGTTTCGGAGCACGAGGACCAAATCCGCCGGATCACCGAGGGCACCAGCGAGTACCTGCGGCTGCTCGACATCCGGCCGTACACCTTCGGCACCACCATCTACCTCCGGTTCCGCTTCACGTCCGGCGACGCCATGGGCATGAACATGGCCACCATCGCCTGCGACCGGGTGGTGCGCCAGTTCATCGAGCCCGGCTCCGGGGTGGAGTGCGTGGCCCTGTCCGGAAACTACTGCGTGGACAAGAAACCGGCGGCGATCAACTTCCACGAGGGGCGGGGCAAGCGGGTCTTCGCCGAGGTCCACCTGTCCCGGGAGGTCCTGGCGGAGACCCTGAAGACCCGGGCCGACGCCCTCCTGGAGGTCCAGTACCGCAAGAACCTCCTGGGCTCGATCGCCGCCGGCTCGGCGGGGTTCAACGCCCACTTCGCCAACGTCCTCGCCGCCTTCTTCATCGCCACCGGCCAGGACCTGGCCCACGTGGTGGAGGGCTCCATGGGCGTGACCTGCGTCGAGGCCCGGCCGGACGAGGCGATCTACGCCTCGATCTTCCTGCCGGCGGTCCCCATGGGCGCCGTGGGCGGCGGCACTGGGCTCGACACCCAGAGCGAGGCCCTGGCCATGATGGGCGTCGAGGTGGACCCGGAGCGGCCCGGCCACGCGGCGCAGCGCCTGGCGGAGATCCTGGGCGCCACGGTCCTGGCCGGGGAGCTCTCGCTCCTGTCGGCCTTCACCTCCAACGACCTGGCCCGGGCCCACGAGCGGCTGAGCCGCGGCGAGCTGCCGCCGGGAGGCCCCCTGGCCCGGACTCCCTGATCTGCTCCGCAGCATCGCCGGGTGGCGCGAGGCCGCGCCCCGCACCCCCCCCGGGCCGATTCCGTCCGTCGATGACCACCGCCTCCGTCCCCGGCAAGCTCATCCTCCTCGGCGAGCACGCGGCGGTCTACGGCCATCCGGCCCTGGTGGCCGCCGTGGGGCTGCGTCTCAGCGCCACGGTACGCCACGGCACCTCGCAGGAGCGGGGCCGGGTGCGGATCCTCCTGCCGGACACCGGGGGCGTGGCGGGCTTCACCTGGCCGGCCGTCGTGGAGCACGCCCGAGCGTCCCGGGAGGCGTGGGAGCGCTACCGCGACGCCCCGGGCCGCGAGACCTTCGCCGCCCTGGCCGAGCCGGTGCGGCTCCTGGGCGAAGCCCACCTGCTGAAGGTCGCACTCGGTGAGGCCGCCCGGGCCGTCGACGGGGACGACGATCCCGGGGAGCTCCCCTCCGTCGAGCTCACGATCTCCTCGCGGATCCCCGTGGGCTCCGGGTTCGGCAGCTCCGCCGCCGCCGCCGTGGCGGTGGTGATGGCCTACCTGGCGTTCCGGGGCGCGGGGGCGGACCTGGAGCGCCTGCACCGGGTCTCCCTGGAGGTGGAACGCCGGCAGCACGGCTTGCCCTCCGGCGTGGACAACGCCACGGTCCTCCACGGCGGGGTTCTGCTGGCCCGGCGCCCACCGCCGGACGACCCGTCTGACGCGGTGGCCGTGGAGCCGCTGGGCACCCGTTCGCCCCTCCTGGACGGGATCCGCGTCTACGATACGGGGGCGCCGGCGGAGGGCACCGGCACGGTGGTGGCGGCGGTCCGGGCCCTGAGGGACCGGGACCCCGCCCGGGTCGACGCGGCGTTCGAACGCCTGGGGAAGCTCACGTTCCGGCTCCGGGAGGAGCTGGAGCGGATCGAAGGGGACCCGGAGGCTCTCCTGGCGTGCTTCCGGGAGGCGCACGCCCGGCTGGAGGAGCTCGGCGTCGTGCCGGAGCCGGTCCGGACTCTGGTCCGGAGGATCGAGGCGGAGGGCGGCGCGGCGAAGATCTCCGGCGCCGGCTCCCTCCGGGGGCCCGGGGCCGGGAACATCCTCGCCTACCACCCGGAGCCGGAGCGCCTGGACCGCTTCGAACCCCTTCGCGGCCTCCGCTCCCACCGCGTGGCCCTGGGTGCGCCCGGCGCCCGGGTGGAGGACGCCGAGGCGTCCGCGGACGGCGGGGCTCCACCGGAGGCGGCACCGTGAGCCGGGGATCCCGCAGGGCGACGGTCTCCGCTCCGGCGAACATCGCCCTGGTGAAGTACTGGGGGGCTCGGGACCTGAAGCGGGCCCTCCCCTACCACCCGTCGATCTCCATGACCCTGGAGGTCTGCCGTACCGTGACCACGGTGGAGCTGGCCCCGGCTTTGGAGACGGACGAGATCTGGTTCGCAGCCGGCGCGGCGGCCCACCCCGAACCGGCCCCGGAGGCCTTCGCCCGGCGGGTCCGGGCCCACCTGGACCGGGTCTGGACGCGCCTCCAGGGCGTTTCCTGCGGGCGACCGGCCTTCCGGGTGGCCACCCGCAACACCTTCCCGGCGGCTGCGGGCCTGGCCTCCTCGGCGTCCGGTTTCGCGGCGCTGGCGGCGGCGGCCTGCCGGACGTTGGGTGTGGACGCCGGCGCCCGGGAGCTCTCGGTCCTGGCCCGTCTCTCCGGGTCCGGCTCGGCGGCCCGCTCGGTCTTCGGCGGCTTCGTGGAGTGGCCCGCCGAGGGCGCGCCGGCCGCCGGCGCGGCACCCGCCGAAGAGAACCCGGACGCCCCCGCCGCTCAGCTCGCTCCCGCCGCCGCCTGGCGGCTCTCCTGCGTGGTGGCGATCGTCGAGGACGGCCCGAAGGAGGTCTCCTCCCGGGAGGGGCACCGCCTCGCCCCCACCAGCCCCCACTTCGCCCGCCGGCTCGAGCTCGTGCCGGAGCGCCTGGAAACCGTGCGCCGGGCGATCCGCGACCGGGACCTGGACCTCCTGGGTCCGGTGCTGGAGCGCGACGCGGTGGAGCTCCACGCCGTCGCCATGACGTCCGAGCCCCCGATCTTCTACTGGCGGCCACCGACCCTGGAGGTGCTCTCCGAGGTCCGTCGCCTCCGAGGCCTCGGGACCGGCGCCTGGGCCACCATGGACGCCGGCGCCAACGTCCACGTCCTGTGCACCCCAGAAGACGAGCCCCGGGTGGCGGCAGCCCTGGAGGCGGTCCCCGGGGTCCGGGACGTCCTCCGGGACCGGGTGGGCGACGGCCCCCGGGACGAGACGCTCGACCTGCTGGCGGAGGCGGACCGGTGAGTCCGGGGCGGAGCGCCCCGGCCGGCGAGGCGGAGACCCCGGGAGCCGAACGGAGTGTCGAGCCGGTGGTCCTGGTCAAGCTCGGCGGCAGCCTGATCACCGACAAGCAATCCACCGCCGGCGGGAGCGCAGGTGTCGCCCGGAGCGACGTGATCCGCCGCCTGGCCGCAGAGCTGGCGGCCGCCCTCCGCCAGGCGGCCCCTTCCCGGGTGGTCCTGGGCCACGGCAGCGGCTCCTTCGGCCACGCCGAGGCGGCCCGCCAGGGGGTCCACCGGGGGCTCGCTTCCCACCCGGAGGAGACCGGGGCCGACCCGGCGGAGACCGCCCGCCGCCTCCAGGGCGTCTCCCGGGTACAGGAGCGGGCCGCCACGCTCCACCACCGGGTCGTGGCGGCCCTCCTGGAGGCCGGCCTCGCACCCTTCTCGGTGGCCCCCTCCAGCGCCCTGGTCACCTCCGGCGGCCGGCCGGAAGGGTTCGCCGTGGAGCCCCTGGCTTTGGCGCTGGGCTCCGGGCTCCTCCCGGTGGTCTACGGCGACGTGGTCGTGGACCGGGAGCAGGGCTGCGCCATCGCCTCCACCGAAACGGTCCTGCTGGCGGCGGCCGGGGAGCTGCTCCGGCGGGGCACCCCCGTCCGGAACGCTCTCTGGGCCGGAACGACCGACGGCGTGCTGGACGCCGCCGGCCGGACGATCCCGGAAGTCCGGGCGGACGGGGCCGACGACGCCCTGGCGGCCGCCGGAGCCTCGGCGGGGACCGACGTCACCGGCGGCATGCGCCACCGGCTCGAGGCCGCCCTGGCCCTGGCCCGTCTGGGGGTGCCGTCGACGATCTTCGACGCCACCGTCCCGGGCCGCCTCGGTGCCGCCCTCCGCGGCGAGGCCGTGGGGGGCACCCGGGTGGCCGGCGGGTAGCGGGCCGCTCCGGCGCGTCACCCCGCCCCGGAGGCCGGACCGGTGGAGCTCCCCCGTGGAGCTTCGGCGCTTGAAGAGGCCCGCGATCCCTCTGATAGCCTCCCCTTCGGACCCCGGGACCTGCCTCCATGACCGACCTCGAAGACCTCCTGCTCCGCACCAGCCGCACCTTCGCGCTGTCGATCCCGCGACTGCCGGAACCCTTGCGGCGGGAGGTGACCCTGGCCTACCTCCTGTTCCGGATCGCCGACACCTTCGAGGACGCCACGCACTGGCCGAAGGAGCGCCGGCTGAATGCGCTGAGCGACTTCCGGCGCCTGGTGGAGGCCTCCGGACGGGGCGGCGGGGACGACCTGCTGGCCGAGGCCCGGGACCTGGCGGACTCCTGGACCGCCGGCGAGCCCCCCATCGAGCACGACGGCTACCTGGACCTGCTAGCGGCCACACCCGCCGTCCTGGACGCCCACCGGTCCCTGGGAGCCGAAGGCCGGGCCATCGTGGCCCGCCACACCGGCCGGACGGCGGCGGGCATGGCCGAGTTCGTCGAGCGCCACGACGCCTCCGGCCACCTGGCGCTGCGGGACCTGGACGAGCTCCGGCGGTACTGCTACGTGGTGGCGGGCATCGTGGGGGAGCTCCTGACCGGCCTCTTCCTGGAGGCGGAGCCGGGGCTCGCTCCCTTCGCCGGCCCGCTCCGCTCCCGGGCCGCCCGGTTCGGCGAGGCCCTGCAGCTCGTCAACATCCTCAAGGACTCCGCCGCCGACGCCCGCGCCGGGCGGCGGTACCTCCCGGCCGAGGTGGACCCCGCCACCGTGTTCGGCCTCGCCCGCCGGGACCTCGCCGTCGCCGGGGAGTACGTCGGCCTGCTCCAGGAGGGGAACGCCCCACCCGGCGTGGTCGCCTTCACCGCCCTGCCGGTGGAGCTCGCCTGGCGCACCCTCGCCCGCGTGGAGGCCGAGGGCCCCGGCGCGAAGCTCACCCGGGACGAAGTGGCCGAAGCGGTCGAAGCCCTGGAGCGCCGCCTGGCCACCGGCGAGCCCGCCGTCCCCGCCGACCGGGGGGTCGGCCCCACGGTCGCCCAGGAGCTCCCCAGCTCCTGACTCTCGGCGCTCCCGCCCAATCATCCCTACCCGAGCAACCCGCCGGGAAGTCTTTACAGGCTCTCAGACCGCCCGCCGCATGCGGGTGAAGGGCTCCAACCTGCCGTTCCGCGGGGCGGGGGGAAGGGCAGGGGCCGGGGATTCCGAGCCGGCTCCGGCAGCCGCGCCCGCCGATCGAGGCCGGGTGGACGAACCCCGCGCCGGAGCCAACGGCGGAGCGGGCCCCGCCGGGCCCACGCGGC
>JBKHJP010000370.1:0-4225 GCA_046538065.1 Thermoanaerobaculia bacterium
GTGCTTCTTCTCGGGATCGACTGTGGCGAAGACCAGGGCCACGTCGGCGTGGGTGCCGTTGGTGATGAAGACCTTGTTGCCGTCGAGGACGTAGTCGTCGCCGTCCCGGCGGGCGGTGGTCCGCAGGGCGGCGGCGTCGCTCCCGGCGCCCGGTTCCGTGAGGGCGAAGCAGCCCAGCTTCCGGCCGCTCGCCAGGGGCGCCAGGACCTCCTTCTTCTGCTCCTCGCTGCCGAACTGGAGGATCGGGTCGCAGACGAGGGAGTTGTTCACCGACAGGATGACGCCGCTGGTGGCGCAGACGCGGCTGATCTCCTCGATCACCAGGCAGTAGGAGACCACGTCCATGCCGGCGCCGCCGTACTCCTCGGGCACCGACACGCCGGCCAGGCCCAGCTCCCCGGCCTGGTCGAAGAACGCTCGAGGGAACTCGCCGGTCTCGTCGATCTCTTTCGCCCGGGGGCGGACCACCTCGTCGGCGAAGCGGCGGACGGTCTCCTGCAGAAGCTGCTGTTCCTCGGAAAGCTCGATGCGCATGGGGGTCTTCCTTCGATCGGATCGGTTCGGTGGGGTGAGCTCGGCGCCGTCGGTCCGGGCCGGCGCCGCGGCGAATCCTAGCAAACGGAGCCGCAGCGGGCGGATGCAAGGTCCGCCCCGACACGGTGTGGAGGCTCACCCCGGGTCGCCTGCAGAGGAGGAGCTCACCTCCCCCCCGGCCCAAGGGCCCGAAGTCGCCTGTAGGGGAGGAGCTCGCCTCCTCCCCGGCCCAAAAGCCCGAAGTCGCCTGTAGGGGAGGAGCTCGCCTCCTCCCCGGCGTCAGAACCCCAGCCCGCGGGTCCGCCGACCCAGGCGCTCCCGGTAGAGGCGATCCACCGCCAGCCGGAGGGCCTCGATGCGCCCGTTCTCCTCCGCGTCCCGGGCCTTGACCGCCAGGTCCCAGCGCATGTCCGCGGAGTCCTCCACGCGGAGGGTCCAGGCCTTCTTCTTGGGGTTCCACCGGCCCTCGGGCTCTCCCACCAGGTTCCAGCCGGTGGGCAGGTAGCTCCGGATCTCTTCTTCGGTGTACGTGAATGGTGCTTCGGTGGTGGTCGTCATCGTCGGTCTCCCGTGGTCGTCCCGGCCACTCGGTGTCGTGTGTCCCCGGCCGCCCCCGGCCGAGGCAGAGCTCGGCCGCTTCACGCGCTCGCTGCCGCCCGCCTGGGTGGACTTTTCGGCTTCCTCCTGTCGCTCCGGGCAGGGCGCGGAGCTCGGCCGCTTCATGCGGTGCCTGCCGCCCGGACCGGACGGCTGCCGGGTCTGTCCACCGGCCGGCCGTCACGGCACAGGGGGCACGCGTCGGCCCGCCACGCCGGCAGGTCCAGGTCCAGGAGGTCGAAGAACGGCACGCCGAACGGGTTCCGGTCGCCGGTGCGGTCGACGATCGACCCCACCGCCAGGACGCGTCCGCCGGCCCGTTCCACCACCTCGATCGCCTCCAGGGTGGACCGGCCGGTGGTCACGACGTCTTCCACCGCCACGAGGCGCTCCCCCGGATCGAACCGGAACCCGCGCCGCAGGGTCATCACGCCGTCCTTCCGCTCGGTGAACCGGAACGGCACGCCCAGGGCCTCGGCCACCTCGTGGCCGATCACCAGGGCGCCCAGGGCCGGCGCCACGACGCCCTGGGGGCGGAGCGAAGCCAGCAGCCGCGCCAGGGCGCGCGCCACCCGCCGGGCGCGCTCCGGGTGCTGGAGCAGCAGCGCGCACTGGACGTAGGCCGGCGAGTGGAGGCCCGAGGACAGCTCGAAGTGGCCCCGGACGAGGGCGCCGCTCCCGGTGAGGAGCTCCTCGACCTCCTCCGGCGTCAGGGGCTCCAGCGTCACGTGTGGTCCTCCCGCCGGATGTCGTACTGGTCCATCTTCTTGTAGAGGTTCGAGCGGGGTGTCTCGATCTCCGCCGCCGTCTGGGTCACGTTCCAGTCGTTCTCCTCGAGCTTCTGGAGGAGGAACAGGCGCTCCGCCGATTCCCGGAACTCCCGCAGGGTCTTGAGCGACGTCAGGCTCGATGACAGCTCGGGACGGGCGCCGCCGGTGGCCCGGAACACGTCCTCCCGGGTGATCTCGTCGCCGGGGGCGAGGATCAGCAGCCGCTCCACCAGGTTCTTGAGCTCCCGGACGTTGCCCTTCCAGGGCAGAGTCTTGAGGTGCTCCAAAGCCTCCTCGGAGAAGCTCTTGGGCCGGTAGTTGTTCTGCTCGGCGTAGCGCCGGACGAAGTACTCCACCAGGACGGGCAGGTCGTCCAGGTGCTCCCGGAGGGGGGGCGTGCGGATCGGGATGACGTTCAGGCGGTAGTAGAGGTCCTCCCGGAAGCGGCCGGCGCCGATCTCCTCCGCCAGGTCCCGGTGGGTCGCCGCCACCACCCGCACGTCCACCCGCGCGGCCTTCTCCGAGCCCACCGGCTCGACCTCGCCGTTCTGGAGCACCCGCAGGACCTTGGCCTGGGTCCGGGGCGACATGTCGCCGATCTCGTCCAGGAAGATGGTGCCGCCGTCGGCGCTGACGAACTTGCCGGTCTGGCGCCGGACGGCGCCGGTGAAGCTCCCCTTCTCGTGGCCGAAGAGCTCGGACTCGATGAGCTCGTCCGGGATGGCGGCGCAGTTGACCTGGACGTAGGGGCGCTCGGCCCGGGCGCTCCGGGCGTGGATGGCCCGGGCCACCAGCTCCTTGCCGGTGCCGCTCTCGCCCAGGATGAGCACCGTGGCCGGGGTCGGGGCGGCTTTCTCTACCGTCTCCCGGAGGCGCCGGATCGGCGCCGAGGAGCCGATGAGCTCGTCCGGCTCGTGGCGCAGCGTCCGGCTCTCGGCGTGGAGGCGGTGGGCCTCGATGGCGTTGCGCAGCGAGACCAGGACCCGGTCGCGCTGGAGGGGCTTCTCCAGGAAGTCGTAGGCGCCCCGCCGGGTGGCTTCCACCGCCGTGGTGACGTCTCCGTGGCCGGTGATGATGAGGACCGGCATCTCGTAGCCGCGCTCCCGGAAGGCGGTGAGGAGGTCGAGGCCGTCGATCTCGGGCATCTTGATGTCCAGGAGGACGGCGTCCGGGCGGCGGTCGCCGAGACGAGCCAGGGCGGCCTTGCCCCCCTCCGCCTCGTCCACGCGGTAGCCCTCGTACTCGAGGATCATGCGGAGGCTCTCGCGGATCGAGGCTTCATCGTCCACCACCAGGACGGTGGCCTTCGGCGCTTCGCTCGCCATGGCGGGGTCGAATGTATCGCAGGCCCGCCGGACGGGGCGACCGGGGGCGGGCGGAGCGTGGGTGCCGGGCTCCGGACCGAGCCCCCCGACCGGGAGGAGGGGGCGAGGGCGTTGGGCCATGGACCGGGAGCCCCCACCCGGGAGGAGGGCGCACGGGGGCCGGGCTACGGACCGGCTCGGGCTGCTCGGACTCCTCAGCCTCTGGCCCTCGCCTCGGCTCGGCCCTCCCGCTGCGCACAGGGGTGTCCGGCAGGTCCGTGGCCCGGGTCGGGCCTCGACGTCCTCCGCCCGGCCCCCGTGCGCCCTCCTCCCTCCCCCTCCCGGCGCGGATCGACCGCTCTCCACTTCGGTATGGCCCGGACGCCAGCGCAGGTCGTCACCGAACCCTGGACTGCGGCGCAACCTCGCGCGGATCGAGGGTCACCCCTCGGCGGCCCCGGCCAGAATAGCTCCCCCGGAACTCCTGTAGGGGAGGAGCTTGCCTCCTCCCGCGGTCACGGCGGCTTCGTCCCGGGCGGAGACAAGCTCCGCCCCTACACGCATCCTCAGCCGGATGGCGCTTCAGGCACGGAAGGTCGTCGCGGACGGACGGCCCTGCCCCCGGGAGCCGCGGGCGGTGGGAAGGAGGAGGCCGGGTGCGGGCCGGGTGGAGGACGTCGAGGCCCGACCCGGGCCACCATACGGTGGGACACCCGGAACGCCGGCGGGAGGGCCGAGCCGAGGCGCGGGCCCTGCGGAAAACCGTCCGACCAGCCCGCGACGGTCCGGAGCCCGGGGGCGCGGGAAGGAGGAGGCCGGGTGCGGGCCGGGTGGAGGACGTCGAGGCCCGACCCGGGCCACCATACGGTGGGACACCCGGAACGCCGGCGGGAGGGCCGAGCCGAGGCGCGGGCCCTGCGGAAAACCGTCCGACCAGCCCGCGACGGTCCGGAGCCCGGGGGCGCGGGAAGGAGGAGGCCGGGTGCGGGCCGGGTGGAGGACGTCGAGGCCCGACCCGGG
>JBKHJP010000371.1:0-4223 GCA_046538065.1 Thermoanaerobaculia bacterium
ACGCGGGTAGCTCACCGGGCAAGTCTACTCCGGTTAAATGGAGACCCCCAAGCCCGGAATCGGTACATGAGGCCGCTCCAGCCGTACGTCAAGAAGTGATGACGCACACCCTAGCAGACCGCGACCTCGATGAAAAACTCAAGCGTTCCTACCGCCAAGGGCGTGTCGCCGACGTGAAACGGCTGGGGGAGCTGGACCGATGACCTCGGTGGACATGTCGCCCGAAGCGGTGACCCAACGTCTGCGCGAGCTGAGCCGGATGAGCGACCTCAGGACGGCCAACCGGCTCGCCGCCAAGGTGGACATGTCCCCGGAGGCGGTGACCCGGCGTCTACGCCGCCAATCGGAGCTGCGGCGCACCTGCCTGGCCTGGATGGAGCTGGGCAAGGCCGGGCGGGTCGGTTCCTGAACCGCTTGACGTGAAGAGGTTCTCGTCCTGGTGGTCGTCCTGGTGGCGCCGTTGTCTGCACTGCGGTTATACGCTTGATCAGCCATGATAGCGTATAACCCCGCTGCGAGGTCGCCATGGTCGTCCAACGTCTGCCCGAAACCGTTCACACCCTGTTCGCCGAGCTGTTCGACCGGGTCGTCGCGGCGGACGCTGAGGCGGTCGCCCGGGGGCTCCCCCCTCCGGGGTCGTTCGTCTCGAAGCGGGTTAAGGGCAACACGTACTGGTACCTCCAGCGCTCGGTCGCGGGGCGTCGGGAGCAGAGGTACCTGGGGCCGGAATCCCCCGCCCTGCTGAGCTGGATGGAACGGGTCCGGGAGGCTCGAGGAGAGCGCAGGGCGGACGCCGAGCGCCGCTCGGAGCTGGTGGACATGCTCGTGGCGGGGGGAGCGACGCCGACCGCCGGCGCCCCGGGGCGGGTCATCGAGGCCCTCACCGCCTCGGGGGTCTTCCGCCTGGGTGGGGTGCTGGTCGGAACCCACGCCTTCGCCTGCCTGGCGAACGTTCTCGGCGTCGCCTTCGGAGGGCGCCACGTTCGCACCGAGGACATCGACGTCGCCCACGATCCGCACCTGGCCGTGGGCGTCGGCCGGGACGAGCCGCGGGCGGACGTGCCGGCCGCGCCCCGAGAAACGGATCGGGGGTTCTTCGGGGTCCCCGGGTTCGATCCCCGCGAGCCCAGCACCTCGTTCACCGTCCGCGGGCGGGACCTGCGGGTCGATCTGGTGACGCCGCGCCGGGGGCGCTCGACCGAGGAACCGGTCGTCCTGCGCCGCTTCAGAGCGGCTGCCCGGCCCCTTGCGTTCCTGGACTACCTATTGGAAGAGACGATCCAGGCCGTCCTCCTCTACGGCGCCGGCGTGCTCGTCAACGTGCCGGACCCGGCGCGCTTCGCCCTGCACAAGCTCTGGCTCGCCGACCGGAGGCCCGCGGCCCTGCACGCGCGGGCAAGGAAGGACCTGGCCCAGGCAGGAGCCCTGCTGGAGGTGCTCGTCGAAGACCGGCCGCGGGACCTCCGCCGGGCCTGGGCGGCGGTCCGCCGGAAGCGCAGGGCCCAAATGCAGCGAGGGATGGAGCGGCTCTCCCCGGAGCTACGGACGGAGCTCTCGAAGGCCGCGCGCCTGGACCCGACTCCCTGACGTTCCTGAGTCCCTTTCGCCCGGGCAGCGTCTTCGCGGACGCTTCGGGGAGCACTGTGCTTTCAAGGGAGCCGGGCGCGCGGCCTGGCCCTCACGCTGCGACCGGATGGCGGGAACGCCGCCTTCCTTGCCGAGGAGAGTCGATGATGAAGAACGCCATCGTCACCACTGCCGCCCTGCTCGTGGTCTTGGCCGCCTGGCCCGCCGCCGCCGGTATCACTCCGCCGGAGCCGGCCGTCCCGGAGACCGCTGCGGTCGCGGCCGAGGCCCCTGAGGCGCCGGCGCCCGAGGTCTGCGAGCCTCGCGCGGCCGAGACTCCGTCCGTCGAGGTGCAGGTGGAGCCCATCGAGGTCGCCGCTGGGGGAGACTGCAACTGCCCCGACGTCTACGACCCGGTTTGTGGCAGCAACGGCGTCACGTATTCCAACGCCTGCTACGCCCGCTGCGACGGGATCACGGAGTACACGGAGGGTGCCTGCGGGTCGACCTCCTGACGGTGCTCCGGGTTTAGGGTGCTCCAGGCCGGCCGGTCCGACGACCCAGAGGACTCGGCCGGCCAGGGAGCCATCCGTCTGGCCGCGGTCGACGACGCCACCATCGAGCAGGGCCTGACCGACCCCGAGCGGCTGATCAAGGACCGGTCCGTGGTGGCGTATAACCTCGCTACGAGGTCGCAGTGGCCGTCCAACGTCTGCCCGAAACGGCTCCTCACCGCGATCCGCCCGGCGCCGGCCCTGGACCCCGCCGGTATACTGGCTTCCCGATGACGAGCCCCGCGCCTCCGGAACCTGCGCTCCTCGACGAAGAGCTCCGTAGCCTCGTCGACGAGTACCGGACCCGCTGCCTGTGGTTCCTCCGGGCCGACTACTACCCGGAGACGCGAGAGCAAGCCTTGCGCGTCCTGCGGCAGATCGAGCGCCACGGCGACCGTGACGGCTTCGTCCGGGCGGCGAGGATTCGACGATGGCTCTCACCGACCTCCAGCGAGCGGTCTGCAGACTCCTAGCCGAGCACCGCATCCAATCCGGTGAGAGTTACGTGGCGGGTGGGGTAGCCCTCAACGAGCTCCTGGGTGGTTCCCGGCTCTCCCGCGACATCGATCTCTTCCACGACACCGAGGAGGCGGTGGAGTCCGCGTGGGCGGCCGACCGGGAGCGGCTGGAGGACTCCGGGTACTCGGTGCACGTGGTGCGGGAGCGGCCCGGGTTCGTCGAAGCCGAGGTCTCGAACGAGGAGGGTCCGGTCCGCCTGGAGTGGGCACGGGACAGCGCGTTTCGCTTCTTCCCCCTCGTCGAGCATGCCGAGCTCGGGCTGGCGCTCCACCCCTTCGACCTCGCGACCAACAAGCTGCTGGCGTTCGTGGGCCGCCGGGAGGTCCGCGACTGGGTCGACCTCCTGGAGTGTGACCGGAGCCTCCAGCCCCTCGGGTACCTCGCCTGGGCCGCCTGCGGAAAGGACCCGGGCTTCAGCCCCGCGCTGATCCTCCAGCACGCCGCCCGGATGGGTCGCTTCGCGGCGGAGGAGGTCGCAGAGCTGGCCTTCGTCGGCTCGCCGCCGGACGCTTCGGAGCTGGCTCGGCACTGGCACGAGGCTCTGGCGCACGCCGACGCGATCGTGGGCGCTCTGCCGCCGGAGGAGGCGGGGACGTGCGTGCTCCTGGGCGAGGACCTTTGCCGCCTGGGGCCCGCCGCTCTCGCCGATGCCCTGGCGAGGGGCGCGATCCGATTCCGCAGCGGCAGCATCCGCGGCGCGATGCCCACGATCCGCCCGCGCTAGCAGGCGTTCGCGCGCCCTCGGTCGCGCGATATCCTGAGGCGGCCATGGCGGGCCCCTCTCCTTCCCTCGATCTCTTCGAGGAAACGCGCCAGCTCCTGCTGGCCCTCGAGCGCCGGGAGGTCGAGTACGCCCTGGTCGGCGCGGTGGCGCTGGCCGTCCACGGTGTCCCCAGGGCCACGACGGACATCGACCTGCTGATCCGCCCGGAGTCCCTCGATGGGGTCACCGAGGTGGCCCGCGAGCTGGGATTCGTCTTCGAGGCGCACCCGATGCGCTTTCCCGACGGCATGGAAATCCGGCGCCTGTCCAAGATCGCCGATGAGGAGACGTTGACGCTCGATCTCCTGCTGGTCGATGCCAACCTGGAAGAGATCTGGGCTTCGCGCCGGCGAGTCGAGGCCTCGTTCGCCGGAGCCTGGGTCATCTCCCGGGACGCCCTGATCCGCATGAAGACCTGGGCGGGCCGGGACCAGGACCTCGCCGACGTGAAACGGCTGGGGGAGCTGGACCGATGACCTCGGTGGACATGTCGCCCGAAGCGGTGACCCAACGTCTGCGCGAGCTGAGCCGGATGAGCGACCTCAGGACGGCCAACCGGCTCGCCGCCAAGGTGGACATGTCCCCGGAGGCGGTGACCCGGCGTCTACGCCGCCAGTCGGAGCTGCGGCGCACCTGCCTGGCCTGGATGGAGCTGGGCAAGGCCGTCCGGGGCGGTTCGCCCGGCCGCGGAATCCGGTGAGAGCTACGTGGAGGGTACGGTCCGCCTGGAGTGGGCACGGGACAGCGCGTTCGCCCGGGAACCACCGCTCACTGTCTCATTCGGGGAGGGTTGGAAGCCCTCGCCTTCAGGCGAAGCCTTC
>JBKHJP010000372.1:0-4212 GCA_046538065.1 Thermoanaerobaculia bacterium
CCCTCAAGGACGCCATCAACGAGGCCCTCCGGGACTGGGTCACCAACGTCGGGACCACCCACTACGTGCTGGGCTCGGTCCTGGGACCGGATCCGTACCCGCGGATGGTGCGGGACTTCCACCGGGTGATCGGCGAAGAGGCCCGGCGACAGCTCCGGAAGCGCGAGGGTCGCCGGGGGCCGGACCTGGTGGTGGCCTGCGTCGGTGGAGGCTCGAACGCCCTGGGCATCTTCTCGGCTTTTTTGGAGGAGCCCCACGTGCGCCTGATCGGCGTCGAGGCCGGCGGGCGGGGCCTGGAGCTGGGCGAGCACGCCGCGCGCTTCGCCGGCGGCGCTCCGGGTGTGCTCCACGGGACCCGGACCCTGGTGCTCCAGGACCAGGAGGGGCAGATCTCCGGCACCCACTCGGTGTCGGCCGGCCTCGATTACCCTGCGGTGGGGCCGGAGCACGTCCTGCTCCATGACGAGGGGCGGGTGGAGTACACCACCGCCACCGACGCCGAAGCGGTGGCCGCCTTCCACCTGCTGGCGTCGACGGAAGGTATCCTGCCGGCGCTCGAGAGCGCCCACGCCCTGGCCGAGGTGGTGCGCCACGCCCCGAGCCTGTCGCCGAAGAAGGTGATCCTGGTCAACCTTTCCGGGCGCGGCGACAAGGACGTGGAGTCGGTCATCGCCTTCGACCGGGAGGGCGCCCGGCAACGAGCCAAGGAGGAGGCCCGGGAGCTCCAGTCCATCGAGGACCGGCGCAAGGCCCTGGCGGAGATCCCCCGGGCCGAGCCCCGGGAGCGCCCCCACGGCGCCCGGGAGCTGCCACGCCGAGATGACGAGGGCGCAGAACCCCCGAGCACGGCGAGCTCGGAAACGGATGAGAGATCGGATGATTGACGACCGGACAGTTCCTGAGTATCGAAGGGGAGGTCCTTTGCCCGTGCGTCGTGTGGGGGCCTGCCCATGAGCAGCATCGACCGGGTGTTCGAGCGCTGCGCCGAGGAGCGGCGCGCCGCGTTCATCCCGTTCCTCATGGCCGGGGATCCGGACCTGGAGACGACCCCGCGGTTGCTCGAGGCGCTGGCCGCTGCCGGCGCCGACGTCATCGAGCTGGGCGTGCCCTTCTCCGATCCCGTCGCCGACGGCCCGGTCAACCAGCGGGCCGCAGGCCGCGCACTGGCCTCCGGCACGACCCTGGCGGGGATCCTGGAGGTGGTGGCGTCGGTACGCGACGGCCTGGGCGTGCCCATCGTGCTCTTCTCGTACTTCAACCCGGTCCGCGCCCGGGGCGTGGAGCTCTTCGCCGAGCAGGCGGCGAGCTCGGGGGTCGACGGCGTGCTGTGCGTCGACCTGCCGCCGGAGGAGGCGGAGGAGGCCTACCTGCCGGCCCTGGAGCGCGCCGGCCTCGACCGCATCTTCCTCCTCGCCCCCACGAGCACGAGCGAACGGATGAAGCGGGCCGGCGAAGTCTCCAGCGGCTTCGTCTACTACGTCTCCCGCACCGGCGTGACCGGCGAGCAGGAGCTCCTGACGAAGACCCTCGCCAAGGAGGTCCGGCGGGTCCGGCGGCGGGTAAGCCTGCCCGTCGCCGTGGGCTTCGGCATCTCCACCCCGGAGCAGGTGGCGGCGGTGGGCGGCTTCGCCGACGGCGTCGTCGTGGGGAGCGCTCTCGTCCGGGTGGTGGAGGAGAACGCCCACGAGCCGCCGGAGCGACTGGCGGAGCGCCTGGCCGGGCGAGCCCACGAGCTGGCCGAGCCCCTCACGGCGGCCCGGCGGAGGCGCCGGGCATGAGCGCGGGCCTGGGGGAGACGGGGGGCGAAGCCCCGGAGCGCCGGACCGGCATCGAGGAGCGGGAGATCGAGCGCCTGCGGCGGAACATCGACGAGGTCGACGCGGTCCTGGTCAAGCTCCTCAACCAGCGGGCTCGCTGGGCCCTGGAGATCGGCGAGGTCAAGCGCCGCACCGGTGCTCCGATCTACCAGCCGGACCGGGAGGCGAAGGTCGTCGCCCACGTGGAGTCCATCAACCGGGGTCCCCTGTCCGAGGAGGCGATCCGGCGCCTGTTCGAGCGGGTGATCGACGAGAACCGCCGCCTGGAGCGCACCGGCGAGGGCTAGCCCGGGGCTAGCCCGGACGACCGCTGACGCCGATGCCGGTAGAGAGGCGGCGCTCCCGAAGGAGCGGAGGCCGGTTACCGGGCGAGCGTCCCCAGGTTGTCGTCCTGGAGGGCGCGGTTGTACTCCTCCGAGCGCCCCTTCGGGATGCTGATCCAGCGCCACTCCTCCGGCGCCGTCATCCGGGCCAGCAGCACGATCTGCCCCACGTGGTAGGCGACGTGGGCCAGCGCCCGAGAGAGGGCGGCGTGGACCGTCAGGCAGTGGCCCCGGATCGTCACCTGGAGGCGCAGGTGGCAGTCCTGGAGGTCCGCCAGCTCCCGGTCCACCACGTCCCAGGCCTCCTCCCACATCGCCTCGAGCTCGTCGCGGCCGTACTCCCGCTCCTCGAACTCGGCGTCCCTGTGGCGCCAGGGCTTCTCACCGTCGCTGGTGAGGAAGTCCGTGAACCGGGACGTGAGGTTGCCGCTCAGGTGGCGCACCAGCATGGCGGCGGAGTTGCCGTCCGGGGCCGTGACCCGGTTCAGTGAGCGGTCCGGGATCTGCCGCAGGGCCTTCTCGGCGATCTCGCGGTACCGGCGGAACTCGGTGACGAAGCTTTCGACCATGGGTGCCCCTCCCGTCCGTTGCACCGAGTGTACCGGCCGCGGGGCCGGGTCGCACCCCCCCTGAGGGGTAGGTATGGGTATACTCGCCGGTCCCGCGCCGGATCCACTCCGGTTGCCGGTGCGCCCGGGTCCCACCGGCGCGGCGGCCGGTCCGTGAACCCCCCGGGCAGGAGCGTGGTCCCATGATCGTGGTGATGCAGCCTACGGCCAGCCGGGCGGAGATCGAAGGCGTCGTCGACGCCCTCGTCCGCCACGGCTTCGACGTTCACCGTTCCACCGGCGCCGAGCGGACCGTGGTGGGCGCGGTGGGCGTGCAACCCGAGTTCGACCGGAACGAGCTCCGGCTCCTGCCGGGGGTCGAGGACGTGGTCCGCGTCTCGACGCCGTACAAGGTCGTCTCCCGGTCCTTCCACCCGGAGGATACGGTCCTGGAGCTGCCGGGGGGCGTGGTCCTGGGGGGTGACCGGGTGGTGGTGGCGGCGGGGCCCTGCTCGGTGGAGTCGGAAGAGCAGATCCGGCGAACCGCCGAGGCGGTCCGGGGGGCGGGAGCGACGGTGCTCCGGGGCGGGGCGTTCAAGCCGCGCTCGAGCCCGTACAGCTTCCAGGGTCTCGGCGAGCGGGGCCTGGAGCTGCTCCGCAGGGCGGCCGACGAGCAGAGCATGCTGGTGGTGACCGAGGTCATGGACCCCTCGCAGATCGACCTCGTGACCGGTTACGCCGACATCCTCCAGGTCGGCGCCCG
The DNA here is from genome assembly GCA_046538065.1 of Thermoanaerobaculia bacterium. Taxonomy (GTDB): domain Bacteria; phylum Acidobacteriota; class Thermoanaerobaculia; order Multivoradales; family DATKCC01; genus JBKHJP01. The sequence continues at coordinate 3,452 of JBKHJP010000372.1, forward strand.
CAACATGCAGAACTACGTGCTCCTGAAGGAGCTCGGCACCGCCGGCAAGCCGATCCTCCTCAAGCGAGGCCTGTCGGCCACGATCGAGGAATGGCTCCTCTCGGCGGAGTACGTGGCGTCCTCGGGCAACCCGGAGGTGATCCTCTGCGAGCGGGGGATCCGGACGTTCGAGACGGCCACCCGCAACACCATGGACATCTCGGCGATCCCCGTGGTCCAGAAGCGCTCCCACCTGCCGGTCATGGCGGACCCGAGCCACGGCATCGGCATCCGGGACAAGGTGGCCGCGATGGCCCGGGCGTCGGTCGCGGCCGGCGCCGACGGCCTCCTCCTGGAGGTCCACCACGACGCCGACCGGGCGCTGTCCGATGCCGCCCAGAGCCTGTACCCGGACCAGTTCCAGCGCCTGATGGACCAGCTCCGCATCATCGTGCCGGCGCTGGGACGGGACATCTGATGTACCACTTCCGAGACTCGTCGAGCGGCGCGCGGATTCTCCAGGGAGCGGGTAGGGGAGGAGCTTGTCTCCTCCCGTGCTCGAGCGACCACGGAACCGTTTCGAACCACGGGCGGAGGCAAGCTCCGCCCCTACACGATTGGCTAGCGGGCGGAGGCCCGCCGAGGAGTCTGCGCGGCAGAAATCCAGGGCCGCGCGCATGGGTCTTGCGGGTCGGATCCAAGGCGCGAGGAGGAGGCGATGCCGTAGCATCGTCGACGACGAGCAACGCCGGAGACGGCCTGCAACCCCCATGCGCCCGGAC
>JBKHJP010000052.1:0-17048 GCA_046538065.1 Thermoanaerobaculia bacterium
CGTTGACGCTGTGGTCCACCACCAGGGCGACGTAGAGCGTCGACGTGGGGACGTCCAGGTAGTTGTAGAGCACGCTGCCGTGCTCCGAGACGTCGTACGGCAGATACAGGGCGTCGTCGCCGTCGCCGAAGTACCAGCCGTTCACCGTCGGGGTCTGGGCCGTGACGCTCCCCGCGGCGGCGACGAGAAGGCAGGCGAGGGTCCCGCCCGTCCGGCGGACGAGGGGGCGCAGGCGGTCGAAAAAGCTCATCGGGACGCTCCTTGGTTGACGTACTGTCGGAGCCGACGGTTCACCTGGAACTCTGGATCGGGTGGAAAAGAACGGGCCGTCTTCGCCGGGAGACGACGACGCACCGGGCGGACCATGGAGTTCAATCGGTCCGGCGCTCCAGTAGCAGACCGGCGGCCAGGAGCTCGGTGACCAGCGCTTCCAGGTCACCGCGCAGGACGCCGGGGTCCACGTCGAACTCCCGCTGCAGGCGCTGGCACGCGCGGTCGACGGAAGCGCCCGACACGAGCTCGGTCCACATGCGGGTGCCCACCTCGTCCAGGCCGAAGTACGTCTCGGTCTCGAGGTTGAGGAGGACCGCCTGACCGTCGAGCTCGCGCAGGAGCACGTGGTCTGGTCTCTGAAGATTTGCGTCAAAGCAAGCTCTCGACATCACGGCCTCTTGAAAAGGGCTCCGAAGTGGAATGATAGCAGATTCCTACGGTCCGGTCGGTGTTCGTCCGACAACGAGTTCGGATATCCTCCCAACCGATGCGGAGAACCAGGCGAACCCCCGTGCCGAGAGGAGCCGGTCGTCGCGGCCATCGGCCCCAGGCACCGCAGCGCAAGTCGCTGGGAGCTCCTGAGTTACGCGTCGCCTCACGGGACGCAGGGCGTCCGGTTCGGCTCCTGCGAAGCCTGCGGAAGCCGGCAGCTGACTGGAGAGGTGTAATAGAAACATTCCCATATTGCTCATGAGGGCGGCAGGGGCCGCGGTGGCTGCACAGGATTTACAGAAATAGAAGAGACAGAAACACGGACCCGGGAGGGTGAGCCCGGGGGTTCCCGGTAAGATCGACCGGCCATGCACCGACGACCCACACCTCGGGGGCCCTGGTCCGGCGGCGGGGGGCCCGGCGGGATCGGCCTGCCGCCCATGACCCCGGCCCCCCGGGACCTGGTGATCCTCCTGGCGGTGGTCTTCGCCACCTTCTCGTTCCAGTTCTTCCGGGGGCTCGACCTGATCCCCTACCTCCTGCGCCTCACTCCGGAGGTCTGGCAGCGGGGGTTCGTCTGGCAGGTGGTGACGTATCCGCTGTCCGGCTACGGCGGGCCGAGCATCTGGATCCTGCTGGAGCTCCTGATCCTCTACTGGTTCGGCCGGGACGTCTACTACAGCCTGGGGCGGCGGCGGTTCTGGCGGACCCTGGGAACCGTGGTGGTCCTGGCCGGGGTGGCAGCGGTGGCGGTGGAGCTGGTCACCCGGCTGGTGACGCCGGGGGGCGCGGCCGCTCCGGCGTTCACCCTGATGCAGGGCCAGCGGACGCTCCTGGCCTTCGCCATCGCCGCCTTCGCCACCCTGCACCGCCACGCCACGATCCTGCTCTTCTTCGTCTTGCCCATCCAGGCGCGGTGGTTCCTCTGGATCGAGATCCTCTTCGCCTTCATCGCGTTCCTGGGAACGAAGGACCTCGCGGGGTTCGTGGGGATCTGCGTCGTGGTGGGCGGCACGTACAGCGTGCTCACCGCCGGCGGCCTGGGGCGGGTGCTCCGGCGCTGGCAGCTCAAGGCGGAGGAGCGGCGGCTCAAGGCGCAGCTCGACCGCGAGCGCAGGAAGCGCAAGCTCCGGGTCCTCGACGGCGGGGACCAGGGCGGTGGCGGGGACGAGCCCCGGCAGGGGCCCTGGGTGCACTGAGCCTCCGCCCGGGATCGCGGCCGCCCCTCATCGGTGCGTACGGCGCACACTCCCGTGGCACGGGCCCCCTCGGTGCCTGTAGGGGCGGAGCTTGCCTCCGCCCGGGCGGAAGCGACCACCGAACCCCGGGCGGAGGCAAGCTCCGCCCCTACCCCCTACAGGCGCCGAGGGGGGGACGCAGGCGTTTTGGGGTGAACGCGCCGGAGGCGGCGCGGAGGCGAGCGCCGCCGCCCCGCACCCTACTCCGCCGCGTCGGGGCCGATGTTGCCCCGCTCCCGGGCCAGGAAGTCCTCCACGTGGAGCAGGCCGTCCTCCCCGGCGCGCTGGACGATGCCCAGCAGGGTGGACATGGTGTTGACCTCCTCGAGCTGCTCGGTCACGAACCAGTCCAGGAACCGCATGGCGATGTGGTTCGACTCGTCCTTGGCGATGTCCACCAGGTCGTAGATCTGGCGGGTGACCTCCTTCTCCCACTCGAGGGACAGGCCCACGGCCTCCTCGGCCGACGCGAACTCGGTCCTGGGCGCCTCCACGTCCGGCACGCGGACCACGCCCTCCACGTCGTTGATGAACCCCACGAACTTCATGGCGTGGTCGCGCTCCTCCTCCGACTGGCGGAAGAAGAAGCGGGCGAGCTCGGGGAGGTTCTCCCGCTCGAAGAAGCAGGCGATGGAGATGTACTGGTGCGAGGCGCCGAGCTCGCGCCCCACCTGTGCGTTGAAGGCGTCTATCAACGTGTCGCTGGCGAGCATGAGGGTCTCCCTGGGTTGTCAGCGAGGGTCGTGCAAGGCTCGTCGAGAAATGAAAGGGCCGGGTGGCCTCCGTCGGCCACCCGGCCCGATTGTACTCTGCCGGCGAGCCGGCACGCAGCCGGCCGGCCGGGATCAGAGCGGGCTCAGTACATGCCGCCCATGCCGCCCGGCATGCCGCCGCCGGCAGCGGCGCCCTCGCTCTCGCCCTCCTCCTTGACCTCCGAGACCAGGGCCTCGGTGGTGAGCATCAGGCTGGCGATGGACGCGGCGTTGAGCAGGGCCGTCTTGGCCACCTTTGCCGGGTCGATGACGCCGGCCTTGACCAGGTCCCCCATCTCACCGGTGGAGGCGTTGAAGCCGTCGTTGCCCTTGGTCCCGAGGACCTCGCGCACGATGATGGAGCCCTCCTGGCCGGCGTTGTTGGCGATCTGGCGGGTCGGCTCCTCGAGCGCCCGGCGCACGATGTTGACGCCGATCTGGGCGTCGCCACCGAGCTCGAGCTTCTCGACCGCCGCGGTCGCCCGGAGCAGGGCCACGCCGCCGCCGGCGACGATGCCCTCCTCGACGGCCGCCTTGGTGGCGTGCATGGCGTCCTCGACGCGGGCCTTGCGCTCCTTCATCTCGGTCTCGGTGGCCGCACCCACGCGGATCACCGCGACGCCGCCCACGAGCTTCGCCAGGCGCTCCTGGAGCTTCTCGCGGTCGTAGTCGGAGGTGGTCTCCTCGATCTGGGTGCGGATCTGGGCCACCCGGCCGGCGACGGCCTCGCGCCGCTTCGGATCGTCGGAGTCGGTGACGATGGTGGTGTCGTCCTTGGTGATGGTGATCTTCTTGGCCTCGCCCAGGTCGTCCCACGTGACGTTCTCGAGCTTGATGCCCAGGTCCTCGGTGATGACCGTGCCGCCGGTGAGGGTCGCGATGTCCTGGAGCATGGCCTTGCGCCGGTCGCCGAAGCCCGGTGCCTTGACGGCGGCCACGTTGAGCGTGCCGCGGAGCTTGTTGACCACCAGGGTCGCCAGGGCCTCGCCCTCCACGTCCTCGGCCACGATGACCAGCGGCCGGCCCTGCTTGGCCACCTGCTCCAGGGTGGGCAGGAGGTCCTTCATGTTCGAGATCTTCTTCTCGTGGAGGAGGATGACGGCGTTCTCCAGCTCCGCCTCCATGCGCTCGGCGTCGGTCACGAAGTAGGGCGACAGGTAGCCGCGGTCGAACTGCATGCCCTCGACCACCTCCAGGGTGGTCTCCAGGCCCTTGGCCTCCTCGACCGTGATGACGCCGTCCTTGCCCACCTTGTCCATGGCGTCGGCGATGATGCCGCCGATCTCCCGGTCGTTGTTCGCCGAGATGGTGCCCACGTGGGCGATGTCGGTGCCCTCGACGGGCTTGGCGATCTCCTCGATGGCCTTGACCGCGGCCTTGACCGCCTCGTCGATGCCCCGCTTGAGCTCCATGGGGTTGGCGCCGGCGGTGACGTTCTTCGAGCCCTCGCGGTAGATCGACTGGGCCAGGACGGTGGCGGTGGTGGTGCCGTCACCGGCCACGTCGGAGGTCTTGGAGGCGACCTCGCGGACCATCTGGGCGCCCATGTTCTCCAGGGCGTCGGCGAGCTCGATCTCCTTGGCGACGGTCACGCCGTCCTTGGTGATGGTGGGGGAACCGAACTTCTTCTCGATGACGACGTTGCGGCCCCGGGGACCCAGGGTCACCTTGACGGCGTCGGCGAGCTTGTTCACCCCCTTGAGGATGGCGGTCCGCGCCTCCTCGCTGTAGGTGATCTGCTTGGCCATGTCTATGCTCCTCCTCGAATCTGCTCGATGGAATGGATGGGTTGAAGGCGAATGTCGAAAGCTCTGTTCTGGTCTAGCTCTGGAGGACGGCGAGGATCTCGTCCTCGCGGAGGATCACGTAGTCCTCCTCGTCGATCTTGATCTCGCTGCCGGAGTACTTGCCCATGAGGATGCGGTCACCCTGCTTGACGTCCATGGGCATGCGGTCCCCGTCGTCGTCCAGCTTGCCGGGGCCGACGGCGATGACCTCGGCCTCCTGGGGCTTTTCCTTGGCGGTGTCCGGGATGATGATCCCGCCCCGCACCTGCTCTTCGGGCTCGGAGCGCTTGACGAGAACTCGGTCGTGCAGTGGACGGATGTTCACGGCGAATTCCTCCTTGAAGGATATGAGGGTTCTACCCGTACTCAGAATCTCCAACGCTCTTTGGGTGGATCCTCGCGGCGGGGCTGTTAGCACTCACCCACCGCGAGTGCTAACAGTGTAGAACGGCCGTGCGCGAGTGTCAAGTGGGTGCGGACAGTTCATGTAGGGTGCGCTTCAGCGCACCAGGCGAGGGCTCCGTCACCCTTCCCGGTGCGCCGAGGCGCACCCTACGGTTCCGAGGGGCTCCGGTGCGCCGAGGCGCAGCCTATGGGGTCAGGGTGGGGAAGCGGCGTTCCACCAGGGGATCCGGGTCGAGGACCTGGTCGGCGCATTCGACCCAGGCGTGGGCGCGGACGGTGCCGGCGGTGCGCCGGACCCCGATCCGGAGGCGGGCGGGCAGGCCCCGGGCGGTGAGCATGCGCTCCAGGAGGAGGGCCCGGGGGAGGCACGGGACCCGGTAGACGCGCAGGGACGAGGAGCCCTCGACCCGGGCGGCGAGGCGCCGGGCGGCGGCCCGGTCGGCCCCGGTGAGGGTTCGGACGTCCTCGGGCCGCCGCCGGCAGCGCAGGAGCCGCCGCATCGTGCCGTAGCCCAGGCACCGGACGCCCAGATCCACCGCCAGCAAGGCGGCCACCGTACCGAGGCTTCGCTCCGCCGCTCGCGCCATGAGCTCAGTTTACGCCGGAGGCGGGCCAGCCCGGGTCACTCCCGGGCCAGCTCCAGGGCTTCGTCCAGCCGGCGGCGCACCGCGTCCACCGAGTAGTCCGCCACCAGGCGCCGGCGGGCCGAGGCGGCGATCCGCTCCCGGCGAGCGGGGTCGTCCAGCAGATCCAGGATGGCGCGACGCCACCCCTCCGGACCGTCGGCCACCGCCAGGTCCTGCCCTGGCCGGCCGGAGGTCCCCGCCGCCGCCCAGGAGGTGGCCACGACGGGCACCCCGGCGGCCCAGGCTTCCAGCACTTTCAAGGGCACGCCGGCGCCGCACCGCATGGGGGCCAGGGCCAGGGTCGCCCGGGCCAGGACGGCCCCGATGCTCTGCGGCGAAGGCTCCACCACGGCGCCCCGGCTCCGGGCCTCGTGCACCAGGACCCGCGGGGGCCGGGCTCCGGCCAGGACCAGGTAGGTCTCCGGCCGGGCGGCCCGGAGCGCCGGCCAGACCTCCCGCAGGAACCAGAGCGTCCCCTCCACGGTCGGGAAGTAGCCCAGGTTGCCCGTGACCGCCAGGACGGGGCGTCCGCCGGGGGGGGCGGGGGAGGCCGACCCGGCCCGGGACCCCTCCGGCGCCGGCGCCGGCGCCGCCACCGACACCGGCACCACCCGGAGCCGCCGGGCCGAGGCATCGTCCAGGCGGGAAGCCACCGACCGGGCATCCCGCTCCGAGACCACCAGGGTGGCCGCCGAGCTCCGGACGAAGCGCCGTTCCCAGCGGGCGAGGTGCGCCGCCTCCAGGCGCAGGAACGGGCGCAGCCACCACCGGTCGTAGCGGGCCCGGCGGCCGGTGGACAGGGCCAGGCTGTCCACCAGGTCGACCACCCGGGGAACGGAGCTGCCGTCGGGCCGGTCCGGCACGTCCGGCATGTGGCGCGCGAGGCGCACGAGCTGGAGGACCACGAGGTCCGCCTCCGGGGCCAGGCGCCGGAGGCACCGGCCCAGGTCCCGGCTCTCGAACAGGCCCGCCTGGAGCGGCAGCCCCCAGAGCGCCGCCCGCACCACCCCGGCGAGCCGCCGGAGCGTGCCCGGCGGGCGGTACGTCACCAGCCGGGCCGAGAGATCCGCCGGCGGCGGCGCGCCGGCGGGGGCGGCGGGGGCGAGGAGGGTGACCTCGTGGCCCGTCCCCAGGAGCTCCAGCATCTGGACCGCCCGGACCTGGTCGCCCCGCCGGGGCGGCCACGGATGACGGGTGACGACCAGGAGAACGCGCAACGGGGAGATCAACCCTCCGGCGGGTAGCGGACGACCAGGAGGGTCCGGTCGTCCTGGGGCGGCCGGTCCCCGCCGAAGCGGTCCAGGTCGTCGAAGACCGCCTGGACGATCTCCTCCGCCGTGAGCTCCCGCCGGGAACGGATCACCTCCAGGAGGCGCTCGACCCCGTACTCCTCCCACCGCCCGCCGTTGCGGTCCCGGGTTTCGGTGACGCCGTCGGTGTAGAGCACCAGGAGGGCGCCGGGCCGCATGGTCACGAAGCCCCGCTCATAGGTGGCGTCGGCCACGGGGCCCAGGACGGCCCCGCCCTCTTCCAATGGGCGCTCCGAGCCGTCGGCCCCCAGGTAGTACGGCGGCGGGTGGCCTGCGTTGACGTAGATGAAGGTCCCGTGGAGCTCCAGCTCGCCGTAGAACATGCTGACGAAGCGGCTGGTCAGCGTGCTCTCGTGGATGATCTGGTTCAACCGCTCCACGGTGCGGACGATCTTGAAATCCCGGCCCAGGCCCATGCGCAGGCCCATGTGGATGTCGCGGGTCTGGAGGGCCGCGGGCAGCCCGTGGCCCGACACGTCGGCGATCGCCAGGCCCAGGATCTTGCTCGACAGGGGAACGAAGTTGAAGAAGTCGCCCCCCACGCTCTCCATGGGGTCGTTCTTCCCCCAGACGTCGAAGGGGCCGAAGGCCGGGACCCGCCGCGGCAGGATGGACGCCTGGATCCTCCGGGCCTCCCGGAAGATCCCCTGCATGCGCTCCTCGCGGACCTTCTGGTTCAGGCTGTGGCGCAGGATCCCGAGGGAGAAGAGGACGTCCTCCCGGTCGTGCCCCGGCGCCACGTTGAAGGCCAGGATGTGGTCGTCCGCCACCTCGATGGCGGCGAACTGCTCCACGCCGACCCGCTCTTCGAACTCGCGATCGAACCTGGGGTCGCCGGCGTCCATGTAGACGAGCCCCGCGTCGAGGACGATCTGGACCGGCTCGTAGGTCACCGGGACCCGAATCCCCACCGCGGTTTCGCGGCTGTCGCCGAAGACCCTCTCCAGGACGAAGGACTTGCCCTGGCGCCGGTAGAGCCGCCCGGCGTAGAGGCCCAGCTCGTCGCGGAACTTGTCGATGATCAGCGAGACGGCGTCGTGGATCGTGCGGACCGTGTCGTCGCCTCGCTCGATCGCCTCGACCGCCTGCTCCACCTTCTTCATCAGCTCCCGGTAGTCCACCGGGGCGCGGTTGACCGTCGCCATGTGGCTGTCTCCGTCCGTGGCCCGAAGCTCCGCGACCCGCCGGCCCGCCGGCCGCCGCGGGCCGGCCCGAATGGGGCCGGGTGGGGTCGCCGGGGATAGTACACGGACCGGCCCGGACCAGGCCGACCCTCCCACCCGGCGGCGCGGCGACCGGGGCGGCGCGGTTTAGAATGGCGCAGCTGCGGAGCCGCCGCCCGGCCCGGCCCGATGCCGGCGATCCGGCGACCGCGACATCGCCATGGAGGCCATGACCGAGCACACCGCGCCCCGACCCAACCCGGCCCGGGTCCTCTTCGTCTGCCTGGGCAACATCTGCCGGTCGCCCTCGGCGGAGGCGGTCTTCCGGGCCTGCCTCGCCGAGAGCGGCTTCGACGACCGGGTGGAGGTCGACTCCGCCGGAACGATCGGGTACCACGCCGGCGAGCCCGCCGACCCCCGGATGCAGCAGGCCGCCTCCGCCCGGGGCTACGAGCTCACCTCCATGGCCCGCCGCGTGAGCCTGCGGGACCTGGAGCGCTTCGACCTGGTCATCGCCATGGACCGGAGCAACCTGGAGGACCTCAGGGAGCTGGCGGAAGGGGCGGCGGTCGCCGAAGGCCCGCCGATGGCCGAGAAGATCCGGCTGCTCTCGGAGTTTCTCCCGGAGGGCTTCCCCGCCGACGTTCCCGATCCGTACTGGGGGGGCGAGCGGGGGTTCGACGAGGTGCTGGACCTGCTGGAAGAGGCCTGCCCGCGGATCCTGGAGGAGCTGCTGTAACAGCAGACCATGGACCCCACCCTCCGACCCGCCGTCGAGCACGCCGTCCGGGAGGCCACCGGACGGGCCGTCCGGATCGCCGACACCACCCCGGTGGGCGGCGGTTGCATCAACCGCGCCGAGATCCTCCTCCTGGAGGGCGGCGGCCGGCTCTTCGCCAAGAGCAACCCCTCGGCGCCGCCGGACCTCTTCGAGCGGGAGGCCGAGGGCCTGCAGGCCCTGGCGGCGCCGGAAGCCCTCCGGGTGCCCCGGGATCCCGTCGCAGGCCGCTCGGACGGGACGGCCTTCCTGGTCATGGAGGCGGTCCCCACCGGCCGGCCGAAGCCGGGCTTCTTCGAGGTCTTCGGCCGCGGCTTCGCCCGGCTCCACCGCAAGACGGTGCACGACGGCGCCGCCCCCTTCGGCTTCCCCCACGACAACTACATCGGCTCGACCCCGCAGCCGAACGGCTGGGCGGCGGGTTGGGTCGAGTTCTTCCGGGAGCGCCGGCTGGGGTACCAGCTCCGCCTCGCGCGGGAGAACGGGCTTTCAGGCCCGGAGCTCGACCACCTGGGCGACCGGCTCGTGGACCGACTGGACGAATGGATCGACCTGCCGGAGGAGCCCGCGTGCTTGCTCCACGGCGACCTGTGGAGCGGCAACTACATGTCCGACGACGCCGGGGAGCCGGTCCTCATCGACCCTGCGGCCTACTACGGCCACCGCGAAGCGGACCTGGCCATGACGGAGCTCTTCGGCGGCTTCGACCGGAGCTTCTACGACGCCTACGAGGAAGCCTGGCCCCTGCCCCCGGGCTCCGCCGAGCGCCGGGAGATCTACAAGCTCTACCACCTGCTGAACCACCTCAACCTCTTCGGCCGCGGCTACCTGGGCCGCTGCGTCGCCACGCTCCAGCGGCTGGTGGGGTGAGGAACCGTCAGGGTCGAGAACCGCGAACCCGTCCGGTCCTGGAACCGCTCGTGCCGGGAGCGGACGGCACGCCGAGCCGGCCCGAAGGCCCGGAGTCCCGTGTAGCGGGCCTTTCCGGGGCTGGCAGGAGCCTTGCGGACCCGCTCCCGGCGAACGACGCCGAGAGGAGCGCCACCATGCTCACCTCCCTCCCGAGTGACCTCCGCCACGCCGTCCGAGTCCTGGCCCGCCGCCCCGGGCTCACCGTCGCCACCCTCCTGGTGCTCGCACTGGGCCTGGGCGCCACGGCGTCCCTGTTCAGCCTGGTCAACGGGCTCCTGCTGAAGGAGCTCCCTGGGGTCGAGGAACCGGAGCGCCTCGTCCTCGTCGGGCGCATGCAGGACGGCGACGGCTTCGACACCTTCGGCTTCGTGGAGTACCGGGACCTGTCCGCCGCCGAGACCCTAGAAGCCCTGGTGGCGGAGTACACCCGAGACCTGGAGCTTCGGGTGGCCGACGGCGGCGAAGCCGGCCGCTGGAGCACGGGCTCCCTGGTCACGGGGAACTACTTCCAGGTCCTGGGTACCGAGGCGGCGGCCGGTCGTCTCCTGGGACCGGTGGACGCCCAGCGCCCCGGCGAGGCCCCGGTGGCCGTCCTCGCCCACCGGACCGCCCGGGAGCTCTTCGGCTCGCCCCAAGAGGCCGTGGGCCGGACGGTGGAGGCCAACGGCGTACCGCTCTGGGTAGTGGGAGTCGCGGAGGAGGGCTTTCGCGGGCACGAGACCCTGGGGCGGATCGGGCTCTGGGCGCCCCTGACCATGGTCCACCAGGTGATGCCGCCCCGGCGGCCCGTGGACCTCCTGGCGGACCGCCGGGTGGTCTTCCTGTCCTACTTCGGACGCCTGGCGCCGGGGGCGACGGTGGACCAGGCCCGCTCCGAGCTGCAGGCGATCTTCGCCCGGGTGCGCTCCGAGCACCCGGAGATCTACGACGGGCGGGAGGTCGCCGTGGCCCAGGGCTTCGGCATGTCCCCGGGCGTCCGGAGCTACGTCCGGAGCCTGTCCACGCGCCTCCTGGCCGTAGTGGCCCTGGTCCTGGTGATCGTCTGCGCCAACGTGGCGAATCTCCAGCTCGCCCGGGTCTCGGACCGCCGCCTGGAGCTGGGCGTCCGGCTCGCCCTCGGGGCGAAGCGTCAGACGGTCGTGCGGCAGGTCCTCACGGAGAGCCTGCTCCTCTCCTTCGCGGGGGGTGCGGCGGCCCTGGCGGTGGTCGCCTGGAGCGGCAACGCCCTGCGGCTCCTGGTGGAGGCCTCGCTCCTGGGCTCGATCGCCCAGGACCTGGACCTGTCGGCGGACGGCCGGGTCCTCGCCTTCGCCTTCGCCCTGGCGCTCCTGACCGGGCTCGCCGCCGGGGCGGCGCCGGCGCTCCTGGCGACCCGGACCGGCGCCGAGGCCCACCTGAAGCAGGGCCGGAGCCCGGCCGCGGGCCGGGGCGGAGGCGCCCTCGTGCGGGACGGCCTGGTGGTCTCCCAGATCGCCCTGTCCCTGGCCCTCCTGGTCGTGGCGGCCCTCCACGTGCGCTCGCTGGACGGCTTCCGGCGGATCGACCCCGGGTTCGACGCCGGCCGCGTCTGGGCGGCCGGTGTCCGGGTCGGCGACGGACCGTCTCCGGAGCGAGCCCTGCCGGCCCTGGAGCGGCTGGTGGAGGTGGCCCGGAGCGTTCCCGGTGTCGAGGAAGCGGCCCTGGGCCGCCCGGTGCCCCTGGCCGGCAACCGCATGAGCACGATCGTCCAGGTCCCGGGGTGGGAGCCGCCACCGGGCGAGGACGGCTTCGAGGCGGACCTGCGGGACGTGACCCCGGGGTACTTCCGGGCCCTGGGTCTGACGGTGCTCCGGGGCCGGGGGATCACCGCGGAGGACGGGCCGGAGGCGCCGCGGGTCGCCGTCGTCAACCAGACCATGGCGGAGCGCTTCTGGCCCGGTCGCGACGCCGTGGGTCAGACGATCGTCCCGGGCGGCGACGACGAGCCGTACCGGGTGGTCGGGGTGGTGAGCGACATGAAGTACCTGGCCCTCGACGAGGAGCCCAGGGTCCACTTCTACCGCCCGGTGGCCCAGAACCCCTCGCCGGAGACGGTCCTCCACGTCCGGGCCGCCGGCGATCCAGCCGCCGTGGGCCTCCAGGTCCGCCGGGCCCTGGCCGAGCGGACGCCGGACGTCGTGGTCTTCCAGGCCCGGACCCTGGCCGAGCAGCTCGACCGCTCCATCGGCACCGTGCGGGTCGCGGCGTCGCTCACCGCGCTCTTCGGTGCCCTCGCCCTCGCCCTGGCCGCCGCCGGCCTGGCCGGGACGCTCCTCTACTTCGTCCGGACCCACCTCCACGAGATCGGGGTCCGGATGGCCCTGGGCGCCGACGCCCCGCGGGTGGTACGCCTGGTGGTGGGCCGGGGCTTGCGGCGGGTCGTCCTGGGGCTCGCCCTGGGAGCTCCCCTGGCCCTGGTCGCGGCCGACGCCCTGGGCGAGGAGCTCTACGGCGTGGACCCGGCGGACCCGCTCATCCTGGGTGCCGTGGCCGCCGCGCTCCTGAGCGTCGCCCTGGCTGCAGCCCTGCCGGCGGCCCGGCGGGCGAGCCACGCCCAGCCCGCGGCCGTCCTCCGGCAGGAGTAGGACCGGGCGCGCCGGCCGCGCAGACCTCCTCAGGTCTCCGGTACGAGCTCTGATGGCATGGTCCAGAGCTTCCGGATCCGGAGGTTTCCTTCACGCAAAGAAATCCAGGTTGCCGGGCCTTGCGTAGGTACGGAGCGAGTGGACTCTTCGCCAGCGCCGAAGTGCGGCGCAACGGTGAAGCGGGTCGGTCGTCGGGACCGCAGGGGCAGCTCTCCTTTCCGGCGACCGACCCTTTTTTTGCGGCGCTCGCCCCGAAGGACGCCCGGTGCCCTCCTCGGGCACTCCCATCTCCCGCAACGTCCAGCCTGCGAGCTGCCTCACCTCGAAGGAGCGTCCACGCTGGCGCTGAAAGGGGTTCCGGAAACTCTCGGCTTCCCGGGGCGTAGTGCCTCCTGGGTGTCACGATTCATGGCACCCCCGAGCGGCCGCCACCCGCTCCGGCACCGAACCCGAGGAGGCCGACCATGCCCGGACCCCAGGCTCCCGCCCCACCCTCGCCGTCGCGCCGCGGCCTGAGCGCGCTGCTGGACGCCCTGCGCCAGCACGCCCGTTCCGCGTGGCGCAACCTCGCCGCCCGGCCGCTCTTCGCCGCCCTTGCGGTGCTCACCCTGGCCCTGGGGATCGGTGCCAACACCGCGGCCTTCAGCGTGCTCTACGGCGTGGTCCTCTCCCGGCTCCCCTACCCGGAGCCGGACCGGCTGGTGGAGGTCTACGAGGTCAACGCCACCGGCTCCCAGATGAGCGTCGCCGGCGCCAACTTCCGGGACTGGGTGGAGCGCACGGAGAGCTTCGAGGCCCTGGCCGCGTACTCGAGCGTGACGACGACGGTCCTGGGCGCCGAGCGGCCGGCCCTGGCCCCGAGCGCCGCCGTCTCGGAGCGGTTCTTCGACGTCCTGGGGGTCCGGCCGTTCCGGGGCCGGACGATGCTTCCGGAGGAGCATCGTGAGGGCGGTGACCCTGCAGCGGTGGTGAGCCACCGGTTCTGGCGCAGCCACCTGGGCGGCGGGCCGATCGAGGACCGGACCCTGGACGTCTGGGGTTTCGAGCTGCGGGTCGTGGGGGTGATGCCGCCGTCGCTGGACTTCCCGGCCGACACCGACGTCTGGTTCCCCATGGTGCTCTTCCCCCGGACGGAGAGCCGCACCGCCCACAACTGGAGCGTGGTGGGGCGGCTGGCGGACGGCGTGAGCCCCGCCCAGGCCGACGCCGAGCTCGACGCCGTGACCCGGGGGATCGTGGAGCCCCACCGCGGCGAGGACCCCCAGCTCTCCGAGTACCTGGCGGCCGAGGCCCGGCTCGTCCCGCTGCTGGAGGACCTGACCGCCCCGGTGCGCCGCCCGCTGCTCCTCCTCTTCGGCGCGGCGGCCCTGGTGCTCCTGGTCGCCTGCTCCAACCTCGCGAGCGCCTTCCTGGCCCGGGGGATCGAGCGGGAGGGGGAGATAGCGGTGCGGGTCTCCCTCGGAGCCTCGCCCCGGAGGCTGCTGGGCCAGCTCTTCACCGAGAGCCTGGCGGTGGCCCTGGCCGGAGCGGCGGCGGGGCTGGGCCTGGGCTGGCTGGTGGTCCGCCTGGTGACCGCGGAAGCGGCGGAGGCCCTGCCCCGGGTGGAGGCGATCGGCCTCCACGGCCCGGTCCTGGCCTTCACGCTGGCGGCCTCGGTGGTGACGGCGGTGCTGTTCGGGGTCCTCCCCGGGCTGCGCCTGGTCCGCGGCGCCCCGGAACGGGCCCTCCACCGGGGGGAGACGGCGAGCGCCGGCCCGGGGCGACGCCGGGCGTGGCAGGCGCTGGTGGCTGCGGAGGTGGCCCTCGCCCTGGTGCTGCTGGCGGGCTCCGGCCTGCTGATGCGGAGCCTCTGGCAGACGCTCCAGGAGGACCCGGGCTTCGACCCGGAGCGGGTCACCGCCGTGGCCGTCCACCTGCCGGCGTCGCTCTACCCGGAGCCGGAGGATCGCCGGGACTACTTCCGCGAGGCCCTCGCCGAGCTCGGGGCGCACCCGGAGGTGGCCACTGCGGGGGTGGTCTCCCACCTGCCCCTGGACGACTCGGGCCCGAACGGATCCATCGAGGTCGAGGGGGGCGCGGCGCCGCGGATCGACGCCGAGTACCGCGTGGCCGACGCGAATTACTTCCGGACCCTGGAGATCCCGCTGCTGGCGGGGCGGCACCTGGCCCCCCGGGATCACGCCGAGGCGCCCCACGCCGTGGTGGTCAACCGGGCCCTGGCGGAGACGGCCTGGCCGGGGCAGGACCCCCTCGGCAAGCGCCTCACCGGCGGCGGCATGGACCCGCTGTATGACCAGGACGTCTGGGCCACGGTCGTGGGGGTGGTGGGCGACGTGCGCCAGCAGGATCTCACCGCCTCCGACCGGCCCACGGTCTACTTCCACCACCTCCAGCGGCCGTACCGGCTCCAGGCCGGGGACCTCGTGGTACGCACCCGGAGCGCCGCCGAGGACGTGGCCACCGCCCTGGGCGCCGTGGTCCGGCGGATCGATTCCCAGGTGCCGTACCGGGTCCGGCCCATGGACCGGGTGGTGACGGCCTCCGTCGCCCGGGAGCGCTTCTCCGCCACGCTGCTGGGCGGCTTCGCCCTGGTGGCGCTGGTGCTCGCCGCGGTGGGCATCTACGGCGTCGTCTCCTACACCGTGGCCCAGCGGCGGAGGGAGCTCGGAGTCCGGCTGGCCCTGGGGGCGACGCCCCGGCGGGTCCAGCGGCTGGTCGTCGGCGGCTCCATGGCGACGATCCTCGCCGGCATCGGCCTGGGCGTCGCCGGCTCGGTGGCGGGAGGCCGCGTTCTGGCGAGCCTCCTCTACGAGGTCGAGCCCGCCGACCCGGCCACCCTGGCGGCGGTCTCCGCCCTGCTGGCCGCCACCGGCCTCGCCGCCACCTGGCTCCCGGCCCGCCAGACCGCCCGCATCGACCCCCAGGAGACCTTGCGGGCGGAGTGAGGGAAGCTCCGACGTGGCGTTCCGGGCGCTGGCGCGGTCACGGAGGGCCGGTGCCCAGGAGGGCCCCCGGGAGCCCCGATCGGGAAAAGGCGACCCGGCTTAAGCCCGAGGACCCTATTCGGGCTCTCGGGTCAGCCGGACCAGCCAACCTCCGTGGTCCACGAAGATCCGCCTGGGAATACTGTCCGCACCGATGAACGGCAAGGTGAAGTTCTGGGTCGCGCCCCCCACGTAGACCGATCCGTCGGGGGCCACAGCGATGGACGTGGAATCCAGCGGAAGCGCGAACCTGTCGAGGATTCGCCGACCGTTCTTCGAGACGGCGATCGCCGGGAAGCCGCTGGCGGCCACGAAGGCCGTCCCGTCCTCGTCCACGGCGACCGCCGTGCAGAACCGGCCGTGTCGGCCCTGGCACACGGCCGATCCCGCCGCGTCCAGGTAGGTCGAGTACCGTGCCCGCGAGCCGGACGGGGCGAGCTGCGCCAGGAAGGCGTCCGCCTCCGCCGGGTCGGCGAGGGCGTCCTGGACCGCCCGGAAGGTCGGGAAATCGGTGGAATTCGTCGTGCCGGTGACGAAGGCGGAGCCACTGCGGTCCACCACCACGTCGTAGCCGACGTCTTCCCCGGAGCCGCCCAGGAAGCCGGCGTACCCCAGGCGGCGGAACCGGTCGATCCGGGCGACGAAGGCGTCCGAGGGGCCGCCGCCGTAGACGGAAGCGAGCACTCCGCCCCCGCCGCGCCCCGGCACCCGGGTCGGCAGGTCCGGGCTGCTCGTGAGCCCGGTGAGGAAGATCCGGTCCCGGAGCACGGCGAGCCGCTTGCCCTGCTCGTCCTCCGCGCCCCCGAAGTAGGTGGAGAAGGCGAGCTCCGAGCCGTCGGGCTCGAAGACGGTGACGAAGACGTCCCGCCCGCCGGCGAGCCCTCCCTGGAGCGGGGACGCCGTGGGGAAGTCCACCGAGTCGGTGGTCCCCACCACCACGATCCGGCCCTCGTCGTCCACGGCGATGTCGGTGCCGACGTCGTCGCCGGTGCCTCCGAGGAAGGTCGAGTAGAGGATCGTCTGGAGCGTCGGGTCGAGCTTCATCACGAAGGCGTCGAAGCCACCCGCGACCTTGCCCTGGAGCCCATCCACCACGGGAAAGAGGTCATGGCCCGCAACTCCGGTGATGTAGACATTGCCCTGTACATCCACGGCCACCCCGTTCGCCAGATCGTCGAAGGGGACGATGAGCTGATCGAGACTGGAGCTGAACCGCAACTCGGGAGCCAAGACCTTGTGGACGTCGATCGCCGCATCGTTGAACTTTTCGCAGTTCCGCCGCGAGAAGCCGGCGGTCACCACGTTGCCGTCCGGCGCGATCGCCAGGTCGTGAATCCCCTGGCGCCCGCACGTGGCGAAGTACCTCCCCGCCGCGAGCTCGAGCTCAAAGTCCGCGAAGGGGCCGCCAGGGACGGACGCTTCAGTCTCCGGCGGCCCCGCTCCGCCCGGCGGTGGAGCGGCCCCGGCCGGGACCGGGCTCAGTGAAAGGATCCCGGCGAAGAGCGCTACAGCGCCCACCACCATCCGGTGATCTCGGTTCCCGGGCCACCCCCGCGACACCCGCTTGCCCATCCTCTGAACGTCCTTCCGAACCAGCATGGAAACCCCTCCGTAACGCGACGTGTCCGACGTCCCGCCGCCACCGGCGCATCCGGCCCGCGAAGACTCTTCGAATGCAAGGAAAACTCCTGAGATCCGGCGCGATGCGCCGGTGGCTCGCTTCTGGCGGTTGCGGTGCGGCGGGGCCGCCGTGGTCCCTGCGGCGTTCGGCCGAGGCGGAGCTCG
>JBKHJP010000053.1:0-16982 GCA_046538065.1 Thermoanaerobaculia bacterium
GTCCATCTGGGTTGCACGAAGTCCGAGCTGCTGGCCAAGATAATTTCTCGTTATCGTGACTAGCGTGGGATGGGAGGACGGTTACGCGGAGATCGTGAGTAGACGCAACCTGGCTGAGCGACTGGTGACTTGTTCTCCCGCTTCAGGATATGACGGATCTTAGCGTGAGCGGGATCGCCAGTCAAGGTGGCCGCTGCCCTTCTGGCCTTGGCTTCCTTGGCCGCCAGGGCCCGGGCGCCGATCCGGAAGCAGTTCCAGCACAGCCCGACGCTCGGGTTGCAGAGCTTGACGCACGCGGTCTCGCCGCAGCCGATTTCGGCGATGGCGACGTACGTCGTGGAGTTGGGGTGGATGTAGCCGCTGCCGGAGGTGACCGGGCTGGTGATCGTCCAGAAGCAGCCGGGCGGGAGGTCCACCCCGAGGTGTCTGCACCGGTGGGGCGGGTTGCGGTAGGCGCCGTCGGGCTAATGGAGCGGATTCATTCCGGGCGCCCGCTAACCCCGCAGCCGACGCACGGTCTTGGTCACCAGCGCCCCCGGGAGCTCGGGGCGCTCTGCCGGCCGGCGGGGCGGGCGCGGAGGCGATCGGGGACGCTCTGCGTGACCGGCTGGTCGAGGGCGTGGCGGAGGAAGCCCAGGGCCACGGCGAGCTGGAGGGTCGGGCATTCCACTCGAGCGTAATCGGCCAACTGGTCCCTGTCGATCCGGTCGCCGGCCCGGGCCGGGAAATGTGGGCCGTCGGCAGCCCAGTGGGTCGGCGGCTGGTCGCTCCAGGGCAGGCAGTGGACGCTCACCTGGAGCAGGTGCTCCGTGGGCCCCAGGGTGAGGCCGTCCACTCTGACCGGGACGAGGGACTCCGCCGCCGGGATGGGATGGGGGGCGCAGGCCGGGCGGTGCCGATCACCCGTACCGCCGGTCGGCATGACTCGTCCCCCTTTGCAGCTCATGCCGGCGGCGGTTCCGGGGTTTGCGGGGTTCGAGGGAACTGCGCGGGTTCGGTCGTTTACACGACAGCGCCGTCCAGACGACGAGGTCGCTCCCCGGCCGGGTTGGCCCGGGCCTTGCGAAACCTTTCGCTACCGAAGCAGTGGTAGACTGGACCAACCGACGGAGGTCGACAATGGATCAGAGCACTGAAAGCCTCGCAGAGCCCCGCGTGCGTGGCGTTGCGGCGGACCGGCGCAGGTTCGCCAGGAGGCCCGTCCCCGAGCTGGTGGTCGCCGTGGAGCTGTCGGACGAGCAGCGTCGGCGACTGTCGGAGGTGTCCGACACCCCTCGCGGACTGGCCTGGGCCGGCTCGGCCATCGACGTCAGCCCCGAGGGGCTGGCCCTGACCCTGCCGGAGGACATCCCGGTGGGCTCGGAGGTCTTCCTGACGTTCCGGCTGAGCGACGAGACGGCCTTCGCCCGGGTGCCCGCCGTGGTGGTGCGCAAGCAGCAGGGCTTCGGCCTGGGGGCCGTGCGCTTCTACGGCTGGAGTTCCGCCGAGCGCCGCGCGCTCCACGCCTTCCTCGAGGCGGCCTGACCCCGGGCGGGAGGGACCGGCGCCGGGCGGAAGCTCCCGGCCGGTCCCGCCGGCCTCCCGGACACTGGCAGCCCCCTTGCACTCCCTGGACGCCGTGCGTTGGAGTCCGTCCAATCTTGTCCCATCCACCCGAGCGCTTCGGGGAAAGGAGCTTCCATGTCCCTTCTGCAACTGGTCTTGGCCATCCTCTTCCCGCCGATCTCCGTGTTCCTCCAGACCGGGTTCGGCGTGCAGCTTCTGATCAACGTCCTGCTGACCCTGATCGGCTGGCTGCCGGGCGTGATCCACGCCCTCTGGGTGGGCTTTTCGGGAACGCGCCCGGTGCACGCGTAGGTCCCGGGCCGGCGCCCGGCGACATGGGGGCCTCGCCATGGACTGGCGGGCCCCACGGGCGCCGGCCGCCCCATACCCTCCGGCCGGCGGGGGCCGCAAAGGGCGGCCCCTACCGGGTCACCGGTTCGGCGGGAACCCCGAGCGGTCCACGTCCCCGTCGAGCCGCGGGCTCCCCGGGTCCGCGCCGTCCAGCCGGTAGTAGCGAAGGACGCCGGTGGCGGTCTGCTCCAGCCACACCTCGATCGTCGAGGTGGAGGAGCGGACGAGGACGGGCCAGAGCCGACCGTTGGGCCTGGACCCCACGACCCGCAGGAAGAGCTCGGAGCGGCCCGGAAGGGCCCCGGAGATGCAAGCCGTCTGCGGGACGCAGTCGGGCTCCAGGCGGACCGGCTGGGGCTCACCACCGGTGGTGATGGCGACCTTGAAGCGGAAGCCGGGGACCCGGGGGTCGCTCAGGAACTCACCCGGCGGCGGCGGCGGGTCGCCGTCGTCCCCGCCGCCCCCGTCGCCACCCCCGCCGTCGTCGCCCCCGCCGTCGTCGCCCCCGCCGTCGCCGCCGGTCGCCCGGATGCGGTAGAGGGCTCCGCCGGGGGCCGCGTCGTAGTGGGTGAGGTAGAGCTCCCCGGCGGTGTCCTCGCCGAAGCTGCTGATCTGGAGCCCGGTGTCGTCCAGGACGGTGGTCCGCCACACGCCGGCGGAGTCCTGGTTCGCCCCCCAGAGCAGGCCACTGCAGAAGTCGCCGTACAGGTAGACCCCGGTCAGCGCCGGGCTGGCGGAGCCCCGGTAGCGGAAGCCTCCAGTCACCGAGCAACCCTGGTCGTGGGAGTACTCCAGGATCGGGTCCACCAGGCCCTCGCGCTCACAGCCGGTGGACGGGACGTGGCAGAGGGTGCCTTCCTTGAGCCGCCAGCCGAAGTTCTGGCCGCC
The DNA here is from genome assembly GCA_046538065.1 of Thermoanaerobaculia bacterium. Lineage (GTDB taxonomy): Bacteria > Acidobacteriota > Thermoanaerobaculia > Multivoradales > DATKCC01 > JBKHJP01. Next base: position 2,785 of record JBKHJP010000053.1, read on the forward strand.
CTGGCCGGCGGGGGCCAGGTCGATCTCCTCGCGCTGGTTCTCCCCCACGTCGCCGATGAACAGGTCGCCGGTGGCGCGGTCGAAGGAGAAGCGCCACGGGTTGCGCAGGCCGTAGGCCCAGATCTCGCGCCGGGCGCCGGGCTCGTCGGAGATCTGGGGGTTGTCCGGCGGCACGCCGTACGCCAGGCCCGGGTCGGTCCGGTCGACGTCGATCCGGAGGATCTTGCCCAGCAGTGTCGTGACGTCCTGGCCGTTGTCCATGGGGTCGCTCCCGGAGCCCCCGTCGCCCAGGCCGATGTAGAGGAACCCGTCCGGCCCGAAGGCGAGCTGCCCGCCGTTGTGGTTGGCGAACGGCTGGCCCAGGGACAGGAGGGGCTCGGCGCTGCCCGGGTCGGCGCGGTTCGGGTCGCCGGAGACCCGGTAGCGGACGATCTGGGTGTCGCCGGCCAGGTCGGTGTAGTGGACGAAGAGCTCGCCGTTGGCCGCGAAGTCCGGGTGGAAGGCGAGCCCGATGAGGCCCCGCTCGTCGCAACACGAGACCTGGTTGGAAAAATCGAGAAAAGGCTCCGGGAGGAGCTCGCCGTCCTGGACCACCCGGACCCGGCCCGGCTGCTCGAGGACGAAGAACCGCCCGGTGCCGTCGGCGGGCTGGACGACCGTGGTGGGGAAGTCCAGCCCCGAGGCCACGCGCTCGAGCTCGACGTCGACACCGGTCGGCTGAGCGTGGAGCTCGCCGGCCGGGAAGGTCAGCCAGAGCGCGAGGCTGAGGAGAGCTGCGGATCGGAAAAGAAGACGACAATTCATGCAAGGAGTGCAAGCATGGATCGTGCCCTCGGCGAGGCAGCCCGGCCCCCTCCCCCCCGAATCCGCTCCGAGATGCCGGGAACCTGACGCCCCGTCGCGCGTTGTGTCTCGGTGGCGGGGCTCCGTCACCCGGTGTCCGCCGGCGGCTCCCCTCCCCCCGCCGCCTCCTCCCCGCGGCCCCGGCCTGCCTCGGGCGCCGGCCTCTCCCCCTCCCCCAGCTCCCGGCCCGCCCGGTGGAGGTAGCGCATCAAGCGGTGAAAGCCGTCGAGCATCCGGGCGAAGGCCTCTTCCTCCTCCGCGGTGATCTCCTCCAGCCCGAGGACCGTCCGCACGTCCTGCGCCTGGGCGGCCGGCGGCGGAGACACGTCGGCCTGGGACGGCGGCCGCTCGTTCACGTGGTCGAGGGCGCGGGCCAGAGTGGTGAGGTCCGCCCGCAGGGCGCCCAGCACCTTCTCCAGGCTCTCCAGGGAGGGGCGCTGCTTGCCCGTCTCGTAGGCGCTCAGCATGGCCTTGGTGATGCCGGCCGTCCGGGCCACCTCGTACTGCCGGAGGCCCCGCTTCTCCCGGATCCAACGGAGGGCTTTGCCCAGTCCCGCAAATACTGGCACCCGGCGAAGATACCGCCAGAGCGGGCGTCAATGCAAGTCTAAACCGCGTGTTTTCAGTGAGTTACGTGTGGTAAGGAAAAGTTCCCTCATCCGGCGGCGAAACGCTCGATCCGATGACCGGCGCCGGCCCTCGATCGCTTCTTGCGGCAACTCTCCAGGAGGTCGGCGCTGGAGCGGTCGAAGGAGCCCTACGCCGAACGACCGGAGGTCTCTTCCCCGGCCTCGTCCGGGCCTTCGGCACCGTCGGGGACCGGGTTGGAGCCGCCGCTCCGGCCCCGGCGGTCCAGCTCGCCGGCGCGCCGGAGCATGTAGCCCAGCAGGCTGTGGAAGCCCTCCAGCATCTGGGCCACGGCCCGTTCCTCCGCCGGCTCCAGGCGGCGGCTCAGGCCCAGGAGCCGCTCCAGGTCGTAGTACGGCTCGATCCCCGGGCGCGGCAGCGTTCCGCCCTGGGGCGGCCCGTCCGGCGTGGCCTCCCCGTCGCCGCGGGTCATCCTCATGGCGTAGGCTAGGTAGTCCACATCGATCTCCAGGGCCCCGAGGATCCGCTCCAGCGTGTCGATCGCCGGCCGCTGCTTCTCGTTCTCGTAGGACGAGAGCATGGCCTTGGTGATCTTCGCCGTGGCGGCCACCTCGTACTGCTTCTTGCCCTGCCGTTGACGGACCCAGCGCAGCGCCTTTCCCAGTCCCTCGAATGTGCCCATGGGTGGAATCTACCGGGGAAGACATTGAAATGCAAGCATAAGTCGTTGAAGGTCAACGAGTTGCGGATTCACGGAACAGACCGCAGGAAGTGGCATCTTGCACGGCAACGGAAGGCAGGAAGACGATATTTACCCTCCTTGGAGACGTGACGCCGGAAGGGCGGGGCGCGGCGGACCGGGGAAGACGGCCCGGCGAGCCCCCGCAAGGGGGCCCGCCGGACGGTACCAGCAGGGATCGGCGGGGTGAACGGCGGTCAGGAACCGCCCTGGGCCTGGCGCTCCTCCCACGCCTCCCGGGTCAGGAGGACCAGCGGCTCCCGCTGCGCCCGCTCCAGGCCCCGGTCGAGCTCGTGGCGCCCTTCCGCGAGCTCCTCGAAGCGGCCGAATGCCTCGTCCAGCTGCCCGCCCAGGACCTCCAGGCGATCGAGCTGGCTCCCGGTGGGCCGGCCGGTGTAGGAGCTCACGCCGCCGTAGAGGGCCCCCAGGTGCTCCCGGAGCTTCTCGTCACCGGAGAGCCAGCCCGCCTCGCTGGTGGAAACCAGGCCGGTGCGGAGGCTCTCCAGGTCGTCCGCGTACTCCTCCAGCCTGCGCGACAGGCGCCGCCGGTCGAGGCCATCGGCGCGCTCGCGGGCCTGGTCCCGGAGGTCCACGGTGGCGTCCACCATGTAGGCGAGGCGCTCCAGCATGCGGTAGAGCTCGAGCGCCGTCTCCTGCTGGAGCAACCGGTCCTCCTTCGAATGGGGAGAACGCGGGTCGGGCACCAGCTCGATCGTGCCCTCCAGGGTCTGGTCGCCCTTGACCAGGCGGACCGTGTAGGTGCCTTCCAGCGCCCGGGGCCCCTCGAAGGCCGGCACCAGGTTGGTCGCCGGGGGCACCTTCGGCGGCGCCAGGCGCATGGGCCACTTCACCCGGTTGATGCCGCGCCGCTTGCTCCCGGGCACGGTCTTGAGCAGCTCGCCCTCCGGGCCGTAGATCTCCACCTTCAGGTCGCCGAACAGGTGGCGGCGCTTCATGTAGTAGGCGATCTCCGCCGCCTCCGGCGGGTTCGGGCCGGCGAACTCGCCGTGGCCGCTGAACTGCTGCTGGGGCGAAGGGATGACCATCACCGCCGGCCGCGTGGGCAAGAGCGCCGCGTCCTGGCCCAGGACGTCCCCGGTCAGGTGCCGGAGCGGCGTCAGGTCGTCCAGGACGTAGATGCCCCGGCCGTGGGTGGCGACCACGAGGTCGCCGTCCCGGGGGTGGATCGCCAGGTCCCTGACCGCCACCTGGGCCGGGAAGCTCCCTTCGAACCGCACCCAGTGGCCGCCCCGGTCGAGGGAGATCCACAGGCCGAGCTCCGTCCCCAGGAACAGGAGGTCCGGGGTCTCCGGGTCCTGCCGGACCACGTGGGCGTAGCCCTCCAGGGACTCGGAGACCAGGGAGCGCCAGGTGGCGCCGAAGTCGGTGGTGGCGTAGACGTGAGGGGCCATGTCGCCGGTGCGGTGAGCGTCCACGGTGACGAAGGCGGTGCCGGCGTCGTGGGGCGAAGCCGTCACGTCGGAGATCCACCGGCGCTCCGGCAGGCCCTCGATGGCGTCGGAGACCCGCGTCCACGTCTCGCCGCCGTCGCGGGTGAGCTGGACGTTGCCGTCGTCGGTACCCACCCAGATCACCCCGGCCTGGACCGGCGACTCGCTGACGGCGTAGATCGTGGTGTGGTTCTCGGCGGTGGAGTTGTCGGTGCTCAGGCCGCCGGACTCCTCCTGGCGCTGCCACTCGGGGTTGTCGGTGGTCAGGTCGGGGGAGATCTCCTCCCACGACTCGCCCCGGTCACGGGACCGCAGGAGCTTCTGGGCGCCCAGGTAGAGGGTCCCCTCTTCGTGGGGCGAGAAGGCGATGGGGGTGTTCCAGTTGAACCGGTACTCCTCCTCGCCCTCCGGCGGGTACGGCTTGATCTCGCGGATCTCGCCGGTGGGCAGGTGGAGGCGCCCGATCTGGCCGCCCTGGTACTCGGAGTAGACGTAGTCCGGGTCCGCCGGGTCGCGGAAGGTGTAGAAGCCGTCGCCGAAGCCGACGTTGTCCCAGTCCCGGTTCTCGATCCCGGAGGCGCTCCGGGAGGGGCCGGTCCAGGAGCCGTTGTCCTGGAGCCCCCCGTAGACGTTGTACGGCCACTCCATGTCGACGCTCACCCGGTAGAACTGGGACACCGGCAGCGAGCGCACGTGGCGGAACGTGTGCCCCTGGTCGTGGGAGACGTAGAGCCCGCCGTCGGTGCCCAGGACCAGGTGCTTCGGGTCCCGCGGGTCGATCCACAGGGCGTGGTGGTCCGCGTGGACGCCGCCGCCGAAGCCGCCGGAGAGAAACGACGTGAACGACTCGCCGCCGTCGGTGGAGATGCCCAGGGACAGGCCCGGCTTGTAGACGGTCCGGTGGTCCTCGGGGTCCACCACCAGGCGGGAGAAGTAGAACGGCCGGGCCGTGACGTTGAAGGAGGTGTTGACCTCTTCCCAGGTGGCGCCCAGGTCGTCGGAGCGGTAGAGGGCGGTCTCCTCCGCCTCCACCGTGGCGTAGACCCGGTTGGGCCGCGACGGGGCCACCTCCACGGCGATCCGTCCCTTCTCGCCCTCGGGCAGGCCCTCGGTGAGCTCCGCCCAGGTCTCGCCGCCGTCGCTGGACTTGTAGAGGCCCGAGCCGGGGCCGCCGGATTCGAAGAAGTCCGGGGAGCGCCGGAACTGCCACATGGCGGCGTAGAGGACGTCCGGCACCTGGGGGTCGATGGCCAGGTCGGCGCAGCCGGTGTCCTCGTCCACGGAGAGGACCTGGCTCCAGGTCCGGCCGCCGTCGGTGGTCTTGAAGACGCCGCGCTGCTCGTTGGCGTCCCACAGGTGGCCGGTGGCGCAGACCCAGACGGTGTCGCCGTCCTCCGGGTGGACCCGGATGCGGGCGATCCGCTCCGTGTCGCCCAGGCCCATGAGGGTCCAGCTCTCGCCGCCGTCGGTCGTCTTGTAGACGCCCCGGCCGATGGAGACGCTGTTCCTGGCCCAGGACTCGCCGGTGCCCACCCAGACGGTGTCCGGGTCCGACGGATCGACACGGACGGCGCCGATGGACTGCTCGTGGTCGTCGAAGACCGGCTCGAAGGTCACGCCGCCGTCGGTGGACTTCCAGACGCCGCCGGAGGCGGTGCCCACCCAGAGGGTCAGGTCGCCCCCGTCGATGCTGGCATCGATCGAGGCGATGCGCCCGCTCATGACCGCCGGGCCGATGGCCCGGGCCGCCAGGCCCCCCAGGTCCGACGAGCGCAGGACCGGGGCCTCCTCCGCGGCCTCGGCCGCCGGGGCGAGAAAGGTGAGGAGGCCCAGGACCCCCGAAGCGGCGAAGATCCAGGCGCGTCCGGAGAGCCCCCGGCGGGGCCGGTGGCTCCGGCCGGTCCGAAGGGCGAGCCCTCCCGTCATCGGCCGCTCTCCTTCTCGCCGGCCTCATCTCCGTCCTCGGGCTCCGGCATGGTGAAGCGCTCGTCCGGGAGGTCCACGTTGAGCTCCACCTCCTCGATCGCCAGGCTGAAGCCGCCCCCCATCCCACCCTGGCCGGTGGTCACCGCCTGGTCCATGGAGTGGGCGAGGATCAGGTCCCCCACCGGCTTGTAACCGCTGATGGTGGTCTCGACGGTCATGTCCTGGCCGCGGAGCGTGCGGTCGGCCTTCGTGTGAATCTCCAGGTAGTACTCCTGGTCGAGGTAGTAATGGGTGACGTCCCCCTGTTCGCTGGTCAGGGTCAGCTTGTAGGTGGGCGTTCCCTCGATCTCCTCCTCGCCGGCGTACTCCACGGTGTAGCCCTTCTCCTCGGGATCGAAGAGCCGCCCCCGGAAGTCGGCCTCCTCCTGGATCATGGCTGTGTCCTCAGGGGTCATCTTCTCGGGCTCGGTCTTGCCCATGAAGGGCATGAGCATCCAGCCGGTCTCGCCGTCGAAGGCCCGTACGCCCGTCATCCCCTGAAGCGTGAACTCCGTCCGGACCTTGTTGGGGGCCTTCCACTCCATGAGGAACGGCGCCTCCATGTCCTGCCCGCCGGCTCCCATGGTCATGATCCCGCTCGCCCGGGCGCTCTCCACGCTCTCCAGGGCCGCCCGGCCACCCTTGGCCTCCAGGTTCTTCTCGATCAGCTCGTCCACTGTGGGCTCGCCGTCCTGGGCCGCGAGCAGCGTCCCGCACAGCGGGAGGGCCACCAGGACCAGGATGAGGGCGAGGCGGTCACGCTTCGTGGTGTTCATCGGCTTCCTCCTCGGTGATGCAGGCTTCGGGGGGGCGGCGGCGGCGGATCGGCCGGACCGGACGGCCCGGGCCGCGCGCGCCCCCACTCCCCCCGGTTGTCTCCGTTTCCCGGGATTGTACGGCCGGCCGGGGTGAAGGTTGCGGCGAGGCCGGGGCGGAGCCGCCGCCGGCGTGCCCGGCCTCCGGCGACCGGGTATGATGGGGTTCCGGCTCGAGCCGTTCCCCCAGATCCATTGGAGGCCAGCATGCAGCAGAAGACCCGTGCGTCGTCCACCCTCACCCGTGTCCACGTCGCGCTCCTCGCCCTGGGCCTGAGCCTGGCCGTGGGCCTCGCTGCCGCCGCCCCGGCACCCGCCGCCGCCCAGGAGGGCTCGGTCGACCCGGCGCTGCTGGCCGGGCTGGAGGCCCGCTCCATCGGGCCCGCCGGGATGAGCGGCCGGATCTCGGCCCTGGCCGGTGTCTCCGGCGACCCGCCCGTCCTCTACGTGGGCTCGGCCTCTGGCGGCCTCTGGCGCTCGGTGGACGGCGCGGTGACCTGGGAACCGCTCTTCGACGACCAGCCGGTGGCGTCCATCGGCGCCATCGCCGTCGACCCCACGGCCCCGGAGGTCCTCTGGGTGGGCACCGGCGAGGCGTCGCCCAGGAACAGCGCCTCCGTGGGCAACGGCGTCTACCGGTCCCTGGACGGCGGCGAGACCTGGAGCCACCTGGGCCTGGAGGAGACGGAGAAGGTCGACGAGATCCTCCTCGATCCTCGCGACACGGACGTGGCCTACGTCTGCGCCCTGGGAAGCTCCTGGGAAGGCACCGAGGAGCGCGGCGTCTACAAGACCACCGACGGCGGCGCCACCTTCGAGAAGGTCCTCCCCGGCGCCAACCCCACCACCGGCTGTGCCGACCTGGCCATGGACCCGTCGAACCCGAACCAGCTGGTCGCGGCCCTGTGGGACCACCGGCGCTGGCCCTGGTTCTTCCGCTCCGGCGGTCCCGGCTCGGGCCTGTTCGTGACCCACGACGGCGGCGAGAGCTGGCGCGAGGTCACGCCGGAGGACGGCCTGCCGGAGGGCGACCTGGGGCGGATCGGGGTCGCCTTCGCCCCGTCGGACCCGGAGGTCGTCTACGCCCTGGTGGAGGCGGAGGAGAACGCCTTCTACGCCTCGGGCGACGGTGGCCGGACCTTCGAGAAGCGGAGCACCGACGACGAGATCGGCAACCGGCCGTTCTACTACTCCCGGATCTTCGTCGACCCCGCCGACCCGGAGCGGATCTACAGCCTGTGGTCCGTCATGAGCGTCTCGATCGACGGCGGCCGGAGCTGGGAGACCCTGGTCCCCTTCCGGGAGGCCCACCCGGACCACCACGCCCTGTGGATCGACCCGGCGGACCCGACCTTCGTCGTCGACGGCAACGACGGCGGGGTCTACGTCTCCCGCGACCGGGGCGAGACGTGGCGCTTCGCCCGGAACCTGCCGCTGGCGCAGTACTACCACGTGCGGGTGGACGACGCCGTACCGTACAACGTCTACGGCGGGCTCCAGGACAACGGCTCCTGGAAGGGCCCGGCGGAGGTGTGGGAGAACGGCGGGATCCGGACCCTCCACTGGGACGAGGTGGGCTTCGGCGACGGCTTCGACACCGCCCCCTTCCCGGATGACCCCATGCAGGGCTACGCCATGTCCCAGGAGGGGTACCTCGTGCGCTGGAACCTCCGCACCGGCGAGCGCAAGGACATCCGCCCGGCGCCGCCCGGCTCTGAGGAGGGCCCCGAGACGGGTTCCGGGGAGGAGGGCGAGGACGGCGAGGCGGTGGAGCTGCGCTTCAACTGGAACGCCGGCTTCGCCCAGGACCCCTTCGAGGCGGCCACGATCTACTTCGGCAGCCAGTTCGTCCACCGCTCCACCGACCGGGGCGAGACCTGGGAGGTGATCAGCGGGGACCTGACCACCGACCGGCCGGAGTGGCAGCGCCAGGCGGAGAGCGGCGGGCTGACCCCGGACGCGACCGGGGCCGAGAACTTCACCTCCATCATCGCCCTGGAGCCTTCGCCGGTGGAGCGCGGCGTCCTGTGGGCCGGCACCGACGACGGCCGCCTGCACGTGACCCGCGACGGCGGCGGGACCTGGACCTCCGTGGAGGGCAACGTCCGGGGCGTGCCGAAGCACACCTGGATCCCCCACGTCCACGCCTCGCCCCACGAGTCCGGCACCGCCTTCGTGGTCTTCGACGACCACCGGCGCTTCGACTGGACGCCCTACGTCTATCGGACGGACGACTACGGCGCGAGCTGGACGCGGCTTTCGACCGACGATGTCCGGGGCTACGCCCTGTCCGTCGTCCAGGACCCTGTGGACCCGGACCTCCTCTTCCTGGGGACCGAGTTCGGCCTGTGGGTCTCCCTGGACGGGGGCGGCGACTGGATGGAGTGGACCCACGGCGTGCCCACCGTCTCCGTGATGGACCTGGCGTTCCAGGAGCGCGAGGCGGACCTGGTCCTGGGCACCCACGGGCGGGGGATCTTCGTGCTGGACGACGTCACTCCGCTCCGGGACCTGGACCCGGCCGCCCTGGAGGCGCCCCTCCACCTGTTCCCCCTCTCCGACGCCCAGCAGCACGAGGTAGCCCAGACGCCGGCCTCGCGCTTCCCGGGTGCGACGGAGTTCCGGGGCGAGAACGAGCCCTACGGGGCGTTCATCACCTTCGCGCTGGCCGGCGCCGAGCTGCCCCACCCGGACGAGGCGGTGGAGCGCGAGCGCGCCGAGGCGGAGCGTCGGGAGCGCCGCGAAGCCGCCGCCGCGGAGGCAGCCGCCGCGGGCGCCGAGGAGCGCGGGGAGGAGGCCGCCGCCGCGGAGGAGGAGCCGGAGGCCGACGAGGAGGGCAGGCCCGGCGACGACCGGCCGATGGCGACGATCGAGATCGCCGACGCCTCCGGCGAGGTGGTCCGGACCCTCGAGGAGCCGGTCACCCGCGGGGTGAACCGGGTGGTCTGGAGCCTGGAGCGCGACGCCTTCGAACGCCCCAAGACCGGCGAAGAGGTGCCCTTCTGGGCCCGGGGCGGGGTGGAGGTGCCGCCGGGCGTCTACACGGTGACCGTGCGCTACGGCGACGCCGAGGCGTCGGACGAGGTGCGCATCCTTCCGGACCCCCGCCTGGAAAGCTCCGAGGCGGACCGGCAGGCGAAGTACGAAGCGCTGCTGGAGGCCGGCGAGCTCCGGGAGCGCCTGACCGCCTCCATCGAGCGGATTCGCGCCGCCCGGGCGGATATGGAGCGGATCCGGGCGAAGGCGAAGGAGGCCCAGGACGATGAGGAGGGCGAAGGCGAAGGGGCCGGAGCCGAGGCTGGAGCCGCCGGGGACGGCGAAGGCCAGGGCGAGGGCGAGGGCGAGGAGGCCGGCCCGTACGGCGAGCTCCTGAAGGCGGCCGGTGAGCTGGAAGAGGAGCTCGACACCCTGGAGGCGAAGCTCTGGACGCCGCCGGACACCAAGGGCATCACCGCCGAGGACGACCCCTGGTCCGACGTCTCCTACGCCCTGCGGGCCCTGGGCTCGTCGTGGGACGCCCCGACGCCGGCCCAGCTCCGCTACCTGGAGATCGCCCGGAACGCCACGGACGAGGCCACGGCGGAGGTGGACCGCGTCTTCGCCGAGGAGGTGGCGGACTTCAAGGCCCGGGTGGACGAGGCGGGGCTGGGTCTCCTCCAGGGGCCGCCCGGGGCGCGCTGAAGCCCAGCGGCTCCGGGCTCCAGGACCGTTCGCCCTTTTGCCGCCCCGGGCGATGCCCGTTGCCGCCCCGGGCGATGTGCTTTGTCGCCCCGGGCGAACTTCTTTGTCGCCCCGAGCGGAGTCGAGGGGCCTGGGAGGGGGGGCCGGCGGGCCCCGCCCCCGGTCCGGTGCTCAAAGGCCCGCCGCCCGCCCTGTAGGATGGGGACGAGCTCGTCCTTGCGCTCGCATCGACGCTCGGAGAAGGTCCCTCATGAGAGCGTGCCACCACCCCCGTCCCGAGGTCCCGTCGCTCCTCGTCCCGCTGATCCTCTCCCTGGCGCTCCTGGTGCTCTCCGGCGGCCCCCTCCCGGGAGCCCAGGCGTTCGAGGTCGTGGTCCAGGGGCGAGTGCTCGACCAGGACGGCGAACCCCTGGACGGCGTGCGGATCACCGTCACCCGGGAGGGCTCCGACCGGCAGCTCCAGGAGGAGACGGACCGGAAGGGCCGGTACCGGATCTTCCTCCTCCACGGCAACCTTTCCCACGTCTTCCGCCTGGAGCGCGACGGCTACGAGGGGGCCGAGCACGACGTCCGGCCCATCGAGACCCGCTCCCACGACGAACGGGACCGGCCCGCCAGGCGCCCGGAAGGAGGCGTCCTGGAGCTGGACTTCACCCTCCGCTCGGAGGAGTCGCTGACGCGCCAGGCCGCGGAAGTTCCGGAGGACGCCTCGCCGGCGGCGCGCCGGCGGGCGGCGACCACGATCTACAACGAAGGGGTCGAGGCGGCCCAGAAGACGCTGTGGAGCCGGGCCGAGGAGCGGTTCCGGGCGGCCCTCGCCATCGACCCGGAGATGGGGCCGGCCCGGGCCGCCCTGGCCAAGGTGCTCTTCGAGCAGGGCCGGTGCCAGGAGAGCCTGGAGGAGGGGGAGACGGCGCGGGAGCTCGAGCCGGCGGACCCCGAGCTCTGGCAGATCCGCTACGAGTGCGTGCGGAGAACCGGCACGGCCGGGGAAGTGGCCCGGGCCCTGGACGAGCTCGCCGAGCGGGCGCCCCGGCTGGCGGTGCCGGGCCTGATGGCGCGGGCCAGGATGCGCTACGACGCCCACGACGACCCGGACGCCGCGCTCCAGTCGGTGGAGCGGGTCCTCGAGGCCGATCCCGCACACGCCCGGGCCCACCACCTGAAGGGTCTCGTCCTCCTCGAGCTCCGGCGCACCGAAGCGGCCCGCGAGGCCTTGGAGCGCTACCTCGAGCTCGCCCCCGACGCCTGGGACGCCGCCGACGTCCGGGCGCTCCTGGAGGACCTGGAGCGGGAGGGCTCCTCCGGCGAGGGAGGTTAGCCGGCCGGGGGTCTTCTTTCAGACCAGGGCGCCGGAGCCTACTGCACACAGGCCGCCGGAGGATCGCAAATCGGCACAAGCCTTGCTATTGGAGAAGTGCGACATGGCAAGGGCCGATCAGCGTTCTCGAAGTTTCCTCCAGGGAGCCCTCCTCTCCTCGCTCCTGCTCCTGCCCGCCTGCGCCGGCCTCGGGTATGAGCCCGTCCGTGAGGTCTCCTTGGCCACCGTCCTCGAGCGGGACTGCGGGAAGGATGGAGAGCGGGTCGCGACGCAGGCTTGGGTCAACAAGGTCTACAGGAACAGCCTGATCCTGTGGGACGGCCGCAACCCGAAGTCGACGTATACCGTCAACCTCGTCGATCCGACGCTCCGGCAGCGGGCCAGAGCGAAGGTGGGCACCAGCCGGTTCGAGCGGGCCTACGAAGTCCTGAAGCGCCTCGAAAGGGAGCGCGTCCCCATCGAGATCGTCCTCACCTGCGCCCCGGGAGATCGCCCCCCCACCACAGGCCGCTTCTCCTACGTGGCGGCCGACGGGGAGCGTCGGACCTTCGAGCTCGACCAGTCCTGAACGGGGCGACCGCCTCCAGCCGGTCGGCGGGGCACTCCCTCAACGGAGCTGCTCCAACCGGACGGCGATGACCTCACAGGCGTCGTCGGTGCAACGGGAGAGCTGGATGCGGCCGCCCTCGATCACCGTGCGGATCTTGTGGGCCGTGACCACGTCGCCGTCGATCACGAACGCCGCGCTCCGGCCGATGTTCTCCCGGGTGACGCGCTCCATCTCCTCCGCCACATCTTCGGTGAGCTGCAGGAGGAGCTCCGGCCGCCCCCCTTCGCCCTCCACCGTCTCCGGGGACTCCGCCAGGAGGAGGGGAACGTCCGGGCGCTCCGCCAGGAGGAAGTACTTCGGCGCCGGCCGTTCCTCCAGGTCGCGGAAGCTGTAGTCGTACCGGGCGATCCACCGTCCCGGGCCGGGATCCGGGAGGGCGTCCGGCGATGGGGCCTCGGCGTGGATCAGGAAGAGGCCCGTGGCCGGGGGCACCGGTTCCTCCTCGGTGGCCGCCGCCACGGCGAGCCCGCCGAGCGCGAGGGTGGCGAGGAAGAGGGTGGTGGCGAACCAGCGAGTCGAGGTGTCGAACACGGTCTTGTCTCCCGGAGGAGTGGTCGAGAAGGCGCCGCACCGCCGCTGCCGTGCGCCGGAGATCAGCGCTGGAGGACCGACAGGAACTCCCGCCAAGGGCCGACCCGGTCCGCGTGCTGGCGGGCCATGACCCGGGCGATCTGGACGACGTGGTTGAGGTCGTGGACGGCCCAGGTGGAGAGGAGCTGGGCGAGGGTGACCTGGCCCAGCGCCGGGTGACGGCCCCACAGCGCGAGCTGCTCGTCCGTCAGCTCCCAGCCGCGCACGGTCCGGACGTTCTCGCGGCGGAGCTCGGCGAAGCGGTCCAGAAGGTCGCCCAGCGCCCAGTCCCGGAAGCGGGTGAGCTGGGCGAACCGGTCGAAGGGCTCGAAGGGCCGCTCCTCGCCGTGCTTGAGGATGATCCGGGCCCGGGGCACCCAGTCCGTCTCCTCCCCGTGGACCAGGTGCCCCACCACCTCAAAGGCGCTCCAAGTCTCCGGCCCCTCGTCTCCGCGGTGCCACGAGGGAGTTGTTCCCCGGAGCAGTGCGTCCAGGGCGGCGGGCATGCGTTCGAGGACTTCGAAGGATTCCTCGAGCTGGGAGGTCATGGTGCGGGTCTCCTTTCGGCGCCCATGGAGCATGTAGAACTCGAACAACCGGCCCGACCCGCAGGGCCGTGACCGGTTCACCGAAGGGTTATGCGCGGACCCTCGCATGTTCGTGAAGGAACTCGGGGGCCAGGTCAGCGCCGTTCGGCCATACCAGAGTGTGGGAATCCGGATCCAGCTTGAACTGTGCAAAGATCTTCGGATCCTTGAGCGGTTCGAAAATGGGGCCGTCTAGTTCCGCGGAGAGGTCTACTTCTCCCTCAGAACCGTCGTTGAACCGTACCCACACCACGAAGTCCCGAACCAGCTTTGCATCTGTAACTCGCAGAATCATGGCTACTCCAATGGATCGATCTTGACCAGCGGCTCACGGCGGCGGGCACGTTGCCAGTTGTCTTGAAACTCCTTGGCCCTCTTCAGACGCTGGCCAGGTCCCACTGCTGCGCGAGGCCCTTCATCGCCTCCTCGTGCTCCGGCCAGTCATGAAGGATTGCCGGATCGAAGTCCGCCCCATTGGACCAGACCACGGTGTGCACTTCGGGGTCGACAGCGGCCTGCGCGAAGAGATCGGGATCCCGGAGCGGGCCGTAGATCTCGCCCCGAAGTATGGGTTCCAGATCGACCTGGCCGGACAAGCCGTCGGCGAACTCGACGCTGAGCCGATATCGGCCGATGACCTCGACTGCTGTGACGCGGTGGATCGGATGTGCCATGGCGACCCCTGACGAAGAGGGTCGATCTTATGCGGCAGACGCCCGCTCCGCAACAACCTCCGGGCGGCCTCCAGCTCATCCTGGTGAAGCTCTGCCCGCGCCTCCACGGGTCTCCGGTGGCGGCGAGGAAGCGAGCCCGCCAACGCCTCCAAGGCGTCTATGGCGGAGACGGCGACACTGTCCTGGTAGTAGGGGTAGAAGTTGGGTCCGCCAAATTTCCTGTTCGGGATCAGAAGCTTCGGCCACAGTTGATGGTCTTGGCCGTAGAACGGGGTTGCCCTTCACCGGCGGCCGGCGAGGCCGGGCGTCCGGTGCAAGGGCTGGGTTCTACGCCTTTTCCTCCACGTGAGCCTA
>JBKHJP010000373.1:0-4187 GCA_046538065.1 Thermoanaerobaculia bacterium
GAGCTGACCATCGCCGGTCGCCCGATCGCCGAGCCCGGGGAGGGCGCCCTCCTGGAGGTGGCCTGGGACGGAGAGCGGCTCGACGTGGACGGGGGCGTGCCGGGGCTCTTCCGGCTCGAGGGCGGCGGCCTCCTCACGCAGGAGCGGGCGGACCTCGAGATCGAGCTCGCCAGCAACCACCTGGGGAGGCTCGCCGAGGTGGCGGCGCCGCAGGTGCCGGAGGGTCTGACCGGCAACCTCCAGGGCGTGCTCGCCGTCTCCGGGAGCTTCCAGGGCCCGGACGGCCTCCTGGTGCGCCTGCGCCTGCCGGAGCTCGTCCTGGACTACCAGGGGCACACCGTCAGCAACGTGGAGCCCGTGGTGGTCCGCCTGGGCGACGAGGCGCTCCAGGTGGAGAGCCTCTTCCTCGAGGAGCTCGACACCGGCAGCGAGCTCTTCGCCCAGGGGAGCCTGGGCCTGGCGGAGCCCCGCGCCCTGGACTTCCGCCTCCAGGGGAGCTTCGCCACCGAGTGGGTCGAGCTCTTCGCCCCGGGGGTGGAGATGGAGGGGAGGTTCAACGCCCTGGCCACCGTGGCCGGAACCCTGGAGGAGCCCCGGCTCAACGGCCAGGGGGCGCTCCAGGACGCCCGGCTGGTGGCGGAGGGCTTCCCCCAGAGCCTGGAGGGCCTGGACGCCCTGGTCCTCTTCTACCCGGAGCAGGTGGTCCTCGACAACCTGAACGCCCGGGTGGCGGGCGGCACCCTCCAGGCGTCGGGCCGGGTGGGCCTCTACGGGCCCCAGGGGTCCGACTACCGCCTCCAGGCGCAGGTGGAGGACGTCACGCTGCGCTACCCGGAGGGCTTCTGGATCCGTACGGACGCCGCCCTGGCCCTGGCCTCCACCCCGGACGGCCGCGTGGTCCAGGGCACCGTCGACCTGGAGCGGGCCTTCTACCTCAAGGAGGTGGAGGCGAGCCTCTTCCAGCTCCTGCGCCAGACGCTGCGGGCCGAGCGCATGGAGGTGGCGGAGACCGGTGAGATCGAGCGCACGACCCAGCTCGCCGTCAACGTCCAGGCCCCCGCGGGCGCCGTCCAGGTGCGCAACAACCTCGCCGACCTCCAGGGCTCGGCGAACCTCACGGTCCGCGGCACGCTGGCCCGGCCGATCCTCTTCGGCCAGGTGGAGTTCGAGCGGGAGGGCACCCTGGTCTACTCGGACAACGAGTTCGAGGTCGAGCGGGCGCGGATCTCCTTCGCCAACCCGGCCCGGATCGATCCGGTCATCGACCTGGTGGCCACCACCGAGATCCGGCAGTACGACGTCACGCTCAACCTCTCCGGCCGCCTGGAGAACCTCCAGGCCCAGGTCTCGTCCGATCCGCCGCTGTCGGACCTGGACGTGGTGGCGCTGCTGACCACCGGGCAGGTGCCGGGGGGGCGGAGCCTCGTGCCCGGCGAACAGGAGGCGGCGGCCCAGGCGGCCCAGCAGTTCCTGGCCGGGCAGGCGGCCTCCGCGGTCGCCGAACGGGTGGGGACCCTCTTCGGCTTCGACCGGTTCCGGATCAGCCCGGTGGGCAGCGAGGCGGGAGGCGCCCTCGCCGGCGTGGGGGTGACCGTGGGAAAGCGCCTCTCGAAGGACGTCTTCGTGACCTACACCGAGCAGCCCACCGCTCCGGAAGGGAGCCTCCTCCAGGTGGAGTGGCAGGTGGATGCGAACCTGACGCTGGTGCTGACGGCGACCGGCGACGAGAACTACCGGGTGGACGCGCGATGGGATCGGCGGTTCTGAGGGCTGCGCGGCGAGGGGGCCGGACGGCGTGTGGTCCGGCGGTCCTGCTGGCGGGCGTGCTGGTCCTTCCGGCGGCGGGGGCGGCGCTCGGGCAGGATCCACCGGGCGAGGCGCCGCAGCAGGAGGAGGAGCTTCCGGTGGAGACCGTGGAGGCTCCCGCCGAGGCTCCGGCGGAGCCCCCGGCCCCCGAGGTGGAGGCGGTGGCGGGCGGCGGGCCCGTGGTCCGGAGGATCGAGGTCCGGAGCGATGCGCCGGTGGGTCCGGTGCGGGAGCTCCGGGAGCTCATCACCCTGCGTCCCGGCGAGCCCCTGGACGAGCGGGACGTCCGCCGGAGCCTGCGGAACCTGCAGGCCAGCGGCTCGGCCTACGAGGTGGAGCTCTGGCTCCGGCCGGTGGAGCCACCGCCGGAGGATGCCGGGCCGGAGGCGACCGAGGTCGTCGACGCCGTCGTCGTCCTGCGGGCCACCATCCAGGTCGAGGCCGTGGAGGTCGAGGGCGACCTGGGCCGGCTCGGCCGCCGGGAGGCGGGGCGGGAGCTCCCCCTCTCCGCCGGCCAGACCCTGTTGGAAAGCCGCGTCGTCCGGGGCGTCTTCCGCCTGCAGGAGCTCTTCGAGCGCCGGGGCTACCTGGACGCCTCCGTCCGGCTGGACGTGGACGTGGACGAGGCGCGCAAGCGCGCCCGGGTCACCTACCGGGTGGACGCAGGGCCGCGCGCGCGCGTCGGTGCCGTCGACTTCGAGGGGGAGCTCGCCCCCTTCGAGCCGCAGGACCTCCGGGAGCACCTGGGGCTCGGTACCGGCGACGCGTACCGGGCCGAGGCGGTGCGCCAGGCCCGGGAGCGCCTCCAGGGCTGGCTCGTGGAGGAGGGCTACCGGCGGGCGGAGGTGCGCCGGCCGCGGACCACCCACGGCGGGCCGGAGGAGCCGGTGGAGGTCGTCTTCCCGGTGACCGTGGGTCCCCGGATCGAGGTGGAGATCGCCGGCGTCTCCCGGGAGCGCCTGGTGCGCAACGACCTCCTCCCGTTCCTGGGCGAGCAGGGCTACGACGAGGCGCTGATCCTCCAGGCCGTCGACCGCGTGCAACGGTTCTTCCAGGAGGAGGGCCACTGGCAGGTGGAGGTGGACTGGGAGGAGCAGTCCCTCGACGGGGTCACGCGACTGCGCTTCGAGGTCCGCCCCGGCCCCGTCTTCACCCTGGGGGAGGTCCGTTTCGAGGGAAACCAGGCGGTCTCGAGCCAGCAGCTCGCCGAGCTCATGGAAACCACCGAGCGGCGCCTCCTCACCCTGGGCAGCGGCCGGCTCGTGCAGGCCACCCTCGAGGAGGACCTGGAGAACATCCGCTCGTACTACGCCCTCCAGGGCTTCCGGGGGTACTCCGTCGGTCCCCCGGACGTCGACGCCCGAAGCCAGCGGCTCACCCTGACGATCCCCATCCAGGAGGGGGAGCGCCGCCGGGTGGCCGACCTCGACCTCCAGGGGGTGGACGCCTTCGACGAGGGCGCCGTCCGGGAGGAGATCCCCCTGGAGCCGGGCGGCCCGTTCCACCCCCTCCTCCTCGAGGACACCCTGCGGGTCGTCCGGGGCCTCTACCAGACGGAGGGGTTCCTCTCGGCCCAGGTCTCGGCCCGGGAGGAGTGGAACGAGGACCGCACCCTCGTGGACCTGGACGTCCGGGTGATCGAGGGACCGCAGACCGTCCTGGACCGGCTGATCGTCCGGGGCAACGCCCGCACCCGGCCGCACGTGATCGAAAGGGCGGCGGCGCTCGAGTCCGGGGAACCCGTCAGCCGGGCGCGGCTGCTGGAGGTCGAGCGCAACCTCTACGAGCTGGGGATCTTCTCCCGCGTGGAGGTGGAGCTGGGACCGGCGGACCTGTCCGAGCCCACGCGGGACGTCGTCGTCCGCGTGACGGAGGGGCGGCCCCGGCGGGTGAGCTACGGCGTGGGCTACAGCACCGACGACGGTCTCGCCGGCCTCTTCGGCTACAGCCACCGGAACCTCTTCGGCCGCGCCCTCACCTTCCAGGGGGACCTGCGCTTCGGCGAGCGGGAGCGCCTGTTCCGGGGGGTTTTCGACCAGCCAGACTTCACCCGGTACAACATCCCCATGCTCTACACCGTGGCCTTCCAGGAGCAGGAGCTGGAGGCCTACGAGGTGGAGCGCTCCGTCGCCCAGGTGGAGGCGGTCTACCGGGACGGGGACTGGCGCTACGGCCTGGCCCTGGACTACCGGATCGTCAACTCCACCCTCACGGTCTCCCAGGACCCGGAGGAGCGGCCGGGGGAGGTCATCGAGCGCCGGGACCAGGACATCCGGATCTCGAGCCTGGTCCCGAACCTCTTCGTGGACCGGCGCAACGACCCCATCGCCCCCACCGAGGGGTGGACCGGCACCGCCCGGCTCCAGTGGGCCTTCCCCATC
>JBKHJP010000374.1:0-4183 GCA_046538065.1 Thermoanaerobaculia bacterium
CGCCCGCCCTGGCCGTGGCGCCGGAACCGGAGCTGGAGTCGGCTCCGGCCGCCGCCCCGAAACCGGCCGCGGCCGCCAGGCCCGCTCGCGGGCTGGCGCCGCTGGCCCGAGTCCTGGGAGCGATCGCTGCGGCTGTCCTCCTGGCGACGGCCGCCACGGGCCCGGTCGCCCTCGTCCTGCCCTTCCCGTGGCTCGGCGCCGAGCGGGACGCCTTCCATGGCGAGGCGGATACGGCGCGCCTCCTGGAGCTGGACCTGGCGGCGAAGACCTTCTTCCTCCTGGAGGGCCGGTTTCCGGACCGGCTGCCGGAGCTGGTGGAGGCGGGGCTCCTGGACGCCGGCGACCTCGTCGACTCCAGGGGCCGGAGTCTGGTCTACGAGTCCCGGGAGGCGAGCTACGCCGTCCGGCCGGTGGGCGCCGCACCCCCGACCGGGGAGCAGGAGGGGCCGGAGTTCCGCGAGAGCGTCGCAGGCAACTTCCTCCTCGATCCGGAGTTTCTCCAGGACCGGCAACCCGGCAGCAGCGCCCCGCCCCTCGTCCTGCTGGACTGATCGGTTCCTTCCGGGAATCGTCGAACGGCGCCGTCCCGCTCCCCGGAATAAATCTTAGTCCGATTTTGTCAGATAGACTGCGGCCGGGACTTGCCATGGTGCCGCTCAAGTCTGTACCATGGCCCTGCCACTGAACGTCGAGCATCACTGAAGGAGGAGCAGCGTGAGCAAGATCATCGGAATCGACCTGGGGACGACCAACAGCGTCGTCGCCGTCATGGAGGGCGGCGAGGCGAAGGTCATCCCCAACGCCGAGGGCAACCGCACCACCCCCTCGGTCGTCGGCTTCACCAAGAGCGGTGAGCGGCTGGTGGGCCAGGTGGCCAAGCGCCAGTCCGTCACCAACCCGCAGAACACCGTCTTCTCGATCAAGCGCTTCATGGGGCGCAAGTACGACGAGGTCACCGAAGAGATGAAGATGGTGCCCTTCTCGGTCGAGAAGGCGGACAACGGCGACTGCCGGGTCGCCGTCCAGGACAAGAAGTACTCGCCGCCGGAGATCTCGGCCATGGTCCTGCAGAAGCTCAAGCAGGCGGCCGAGGACTACTCGGGCACCAAGGTGGAAAAGGCGGTCATCACCGTGCCCGCCTACTTCAACGACAGCCAGCGCCAGGCCACGAAGGACGCCGGCAAGATCGCCGGCCTGGAGGTCGAGCGCCTGGTCAACGAGCCCACCGCGGCGGCCCTGGCCTACGGCCTGGACAAGAAGAACGACCAGACGATCGCCGTCTTCGACTTCGGCGGCGGCACCTTCGACATCTCGATCCTGGAGGTGGGCGAGGGCGTCGTCGAGGTCAAGGCCACGAACGGCGACACCCACCTGGGGGGCGACAACGTCGACCAGGTGGTCATCGACTGGCTCCTGGAGGAGTTCAAGAAGGACCAGGGGATCGACCTGGGCAAGGACGCCATGGCCCTCCAGCGCCTGAAGGAGGCCGCCGAGAAGGCCAAGATCGAGCTCTCCAGCGCCCAGGAGACCGAGGTCAACCTGCCCTTCATCACGGCGGACCAGGCCGGGCCGAAGCACCTGAACATCAAGCTCACCCGGGCGAAGCTCGAGCAGCTCGTCGAGCCCATCGTCAAGAACGCCATCGAGCCGTGCAGGATGGCCCTGAAGGACGCCGGCCTCGAGCCGAACCAGGTGGACGAGGTCGTCCTGGTGGGCGGCCAGACCCGGATGCCGCTGATCCAGAAGCTGGTCACCGACTTCTTCGGCAAGGAGCCCCACAAGGGCGTCAACCCGGACGAGGTCGTGGCCATCGGCGCGGCGATCCAGGGCGGTGTCCTGGGCGGCGAGGTGGAGGACGTCCTCCTGCTGGACGTCACGCCCCTGTCGCTGGGCATCGAGACCCTGGGCGGGGTGATGACCAAGCTCATCGAGCGCAACACCACGATCCCGAGCAAGAAGAGCGAGATCTTCTCCACCGCCGCCGACAACCAGACCTCGGTGGAGATCCACGTCCTCCAGGGGGAGCGCGAGATGTCCCGGGACAACCGGACCCTCGGCCGGTTCCACCTGGTGGGGATCCCGCCGGCGCCCCGGGGCGTGCCGCAGATCGAGGTCACCTTCGACATCGACGCCAACGGCATCGTCCACGTCTCCGCGAAGGACCTGGGCACCGGCAAGGAGCAGAAGATCCGCATCGAGGCGTCCTCCGGCCTGGACGAGAAGGAGATCGACCGGATGGTCCAGGAGGCCGAGGAGCACAGCGCCGAGGACCAGGAACGGCGCCAGCGCGTCGAGGCCAGAAACCAGCTCGACACCCTGGTCTACTCGACGGAGAAGACCTTCGAGGAGAACAAGGAGAAGCTCGGCCCGGACGCCATCGGTGAGCTCGAGGGCGCTCTCGGCGAGGCCAAGAAGGCCCTGGAGAGCGACGACCTCGAGACGATGAAGGCGGCCACCGAGAACCTCACCAAGGCCTCCCACGCCCTGGCCGAGGCCATGTACAAGCAGGAGGCCGAGGCCGGCGGGGCCGCCCAGGCCGGTGGCGGCGAAGCCGCCGGCGGTGGTGCCGCCGAAGGCGAGGATGAGGAGGTCATCGACGCCGAGTACGTGGACGCCGACGAGAGCAAGGAGTGACGGTGGGGCGTCCATGACCGGCTCGCGCAGGGAGCTCGTCGAGGAGCTCGGCCGGCTCCGGGAGCGCGTCCACGCGGTGCTCGAGGAGGCGCTTCTGCGCTCCGGCTGGGCCGGCGGGGACGCGGCGCCCCCCGGGGGCTGGGCCCCCGCGGTGGACGTCGTGGAGACGGCGGAGGCCTTCGTCCTCTCGATGGAGCTCCCGGGCGTGAGCCGGGACGAGGTCGACCTCGCCGCGGACGGGCGGCGGCTGGTGCTCACCGGCCGCCGCCCCCTTCCGTCGGACGGCTCGTTCGCCCAGATGGAGCGCAGCTACGGCCCGTTCCGCCGGGCCTTCGAGCTGCCCGAGGCGATCGACGCAGACGCCGTCTCGGCCGCCCTGGAGCGCGGGGTCCTGACCGTGACGGTGCCCAAGCACCCCGCCGGTGGCGCGGTGGCGATCGGCGGGGAAGGAGACTGACGGCCATGGCGCGGCGCAAGCGCGAGCAGGAACAGAAGTACGTGATGATCAGCACCGTCTCGGAGCGCTTCGGGATCCACCCGCAGACGCTCCGGCTCTACGAGCGCGAAGGCCTGATCAACCCCGCCCGGAGCGCCGGAAACACCCGGCTCTACGACGAGAAGACCCTGCGGCGCCTGGAGCAGATCCTCACCCTCACCCGGGACCTGGGAGTCAACCTGGCCGGGGTCGAGGTGATCCTCGACCTCCAGGACCAGATGGAGCGCATGCAGGGCGAGGTGGACCGGCTGCTGGAGTTCGTCAAGCAGGAGGTCCTGGACAAGAAGGCCGGGATCGACCGACGCCACGCCCTGGTGCGCGTGCGGAGCGGCCCCCCGGCGGTGCGCATGAAGATCCGGGGCTGATCCGGGGCTGACCCCGTGGACGGGGGAGCTCGCCTCCTCCGGGAGGCGCAGGGGGCGGGCGCCGAGTCCGCTCCTGCCCGCCTGCTTCGGCCAGCTCCGGCGTGCTACGATCGCCTCGCAATGCCCGAGGCGCAGCCGCCGGACGACCCCTGCCCGGAGTGCGAAGGCCGGGGTTGGGTGATCGTGGAGGACGACGGAGCGGGGACGGCCCGTCCCTGCGAGTGCCGCAAGCGCCACCGGTCCCGCCGGCTCCTGGCGATCTCCGGCATCCCCGGGCGCTACGCCGAGTGCACCCTGGAGGACTTCCGGGTCACCGGGCCGTCGGAGGCCCAGGGCCGGCTGATCAAGGCCCGGGCGCGGGCCAAGCGCTACCTGGACGAGTTCCTGGGGCCGGACGGACGGTTCCGGGAGCTGGGGCTGCTGTTCATCGGCCCGCCGGGGACCGGCAAGACCCACCTGGCCGTGGCCGTCCTCTCGGAGCTCATCCGCCGCTACGGCGTCCGCGGGCGGTTCGCCGACTTCACCAGTCTCATCCACCAGATCCAGGCCACCTTCGACCCCGGCTCGCCCGAGTCCAAGAGCCAGATCCTGGACCCCGTCGTGGGGGCGGACGTCCTGGTCCTGGACGAGCTCGGCGCCCAGAAGCCGACCCCCTGGGTGCAGGACGTCCTCTACCTGATCATCAACA
>JBKHJP010000375.1:0-4171 GCA_046538065.1 Thermoanaerobaculia bacterium
CGCGTTCCACTCGACGATGCTCGACCCCGTGGCCGACGAGCTCACGGCCCTGGTGGAGAACGTCGAGCTCTCGCCCCCCGAGATCCCCTACCTGTCCAACGTGACCGGGACCTGGATCCGGCCGGAGGAGGCCACCGATCCCGGCTACTGGACCCGTCACATGTGCCGCCCCGTCCGGTTCAGCGAGGCGGTGGGAGAGCTCCTCCGGGGCGACGAACGGCTGTTGCTGGAGGTGGGTCCCGGCCAGAGCCTGGGCTCGTTCGCCCGCCTCCACCCGGACTGCGACGGCGAGCGGAGCCGCGCCGTCGTCAGCTCCATGCCGGCGGCCCGGGGCGAGGGCTTCGAGGCGGCCCGGCTCCTGGGAGCCCTCGGGAGCCTCTGGTGCCTCGGGGCGGTCCCGGACTGGGCCGCCTTCTACGAGGGCGAAACCCGTCACCGTGTCGCCCTTCCCACGTACCCCTTCGAGCGGGAGCGCCACTGGGTGGAGCCGCGCTTCGAGACCGACGCGCCGGACGCGGCCGGACCGGCCGACCAGGGAAAGCGGCCCGACGTCAGCGACTGGTTCTACCTCCCGACCTGGGGCGAGGCCGGCCCGGCCGGAGCCGGCGAGGACGGGCCGGTGCCGGAGAGCGAGGGGACCTGGGTCGTCTTCGCCACCGGCGAGGGGGCCGGCGCCGAAGTGGCCCGCAGGCTCTCGGAGTCCGCGGCCGAGGTCGTCCGGGTGGAGCCCGGTGAAGCGTTCCGGCGGGTGAGCGACGGGGTCTACGCGGTCCGGCCCGACGCCGCACAGGACTACGAGGAGCTCCTGGCGGAGCTCGGGAGCGGAGGGGACCGGCCACGGCGGTTCGTCCACCTCTGGACGGCGGCGCCGGAGGCCGACGGGGAGCCGGGACCGGAGCTCTTCGACCGGCACCAGCGCCTGGGCTTCTACAGCCTCACCGCCCTGGCCCGGGCCGTGGGCCGGGGGTCCGGCGGCGCCCAGATCGACGTCGTCTCCACCGGCGTCCAGGAGGTCACGGGGGAGGAGGCCCTCTGCCCGGAGCGCTCCACCGTGCTGGGCCCGTGCATCGTCATCCCCCAGGAGCACCCGACGATCGGCTGCCGGCACGTCGACCTGGACGCCGGCGCGCTGGAGGGGGACGGCCTCGAAGCGTCCGTCGAGGGTGTGCTGGCCGAGCTCGGCCGGGACCCGGAGGACGCGTGGATCGCCCACCGGGGGGGCGTCCGCTGGATCCAGAGCTTCGAGCCCAACCCGCTGGAGGGTGGCGACGACGTTCCGGTCTTCCGGGACGGCGGCGCCTACCTGATCACCGGCGGCCTGGGAGGGATCGGCCGGGCCCTCGCCAGGCACCTGGCCGAAACCTTCGGGGCGCGCCTCGTCCTCACCCGCCGGAGCGAGATGCCGGAGCGCGCGGACTGGGACCGCTGGCTCGAGGAGCACGGGTCGGACGACAAGACCTCCCGGACCATCCGCGCCGTCCGGGAGCTCGAGGAGCTCGGCGCCGAGGTGATCGTGGCGAGCGCCGACGTGGCCGACCCGGAGGCGATGGAGGGGGTGGTCCAGAAGGCCCTGGATCGCTTCGGCACCCTCCACGGCGTGATCCACGCCGCCGGAGTCCTGGACCAGGACTCGTTCCAGACCATCCAGCAGAGCGACGGGAGCGAGTGCGAGCTCCACTTCCGGCCGAAGGTCCACGGCCTCTACGTCCTCGAGCGGGCGCTCCGGGACGTGGAGCCCGACTTCTATCTGCTCTTTTCGTCGCTGTCGGCGGTCCTGGGCGGCCTGGGCTACGTCGGCTACGCGGCGGCCAACCTGTTCATGGACTTCTTCGCCCACCACCGGAACCGCTCCGGCGGGGGGTCCTGGATCAGCGTCGACTGGGACAGCTGGCACTACCCGGAGGAGGGGGCGGAGACCGGCGGCCTCGGCACCACGCTGGTCGAGCTGGCCCTGACCCCGGAAGAGGGCGTGGAGACCCTGCGCCGCATCCTGGGCTCGGACGACCTGCGCCACGTCGTGATCTCCACCGGGGATCTCGACGCCCGGCTCGCCCAGTGGGTCGAGCTGCGCTCGATGCGCCAGGCCGCGGCCGGGGCGGCCGGGCAGGGGCTCGGCGACCTGCCCCGGGGCCAGGAGCTCGAGCGCCGGGTCGCGGAGATCTGGGCCCGGGTCCTCGGCCGCGACGACGTGGGGGTCGACGAGAACTTCTTCGAGCTCGGCGGCAACTCGCTCCTGGGCATGCAGCTCATCTCGGAGCTCGGCCGGGACCTGGGGGCCGAGGTCTCGCCGGTGATGCTGTTCGAGGCCCCCACGGTCTCGGCGCTCTCGGAGCGCCTCGCCCCGGAGGAGCCGGACGCCTCCGAGTCCCCCGGCGCGGGCTCGACCTCCCGCCGGCGTGCCGCGGCGCCGGCGAACGAGGACGTCGCCGTCATCGCCATGGTGGGCCGGTTCCCCGGAGCCAAGAGCGTCGAGGAGCTCTGGGAGAACCTGTGCGCCGGCCGGGAGACGATCTCCTTCTTCACCGACGAGGAGCTCCTGGATGCCGGAGTGGACCCGGAGGAGCTGGCGAACCCCCACTACGTCAAGGCGCGGCCCATCCTGGACGACGTCGAGCTCTTCGACGCCCCCTTCTTCGGCTACTCGCCCCGGGACGCCGAGCTCATGGACCCCCAGCACCGGCTGTTCCTGGAGGCCGCGTGGGAGCTCTTCGAGGAGGCGGGCTACGACCCGGAGCGGATCGACTCGCCGGTGGGCGTCTACGGCGGCGCCAGCATCAGCTCCTACATGTACAACATCTTCGGCAACCCGGAGCTGGCGGAGTCGGTGGGCACCTTCCCGATCCTCATCGGCAACGAGAAGGACTCGGTGACGACGAAGATCTCCTACAAGCTCAACCTCAAGGGGCCGAGCCTGGCCGTCCAGACCTTCTGCTCCACCTCCCTCGTGGCCGCCCACCTGGCGTGCCGGGCCCTGATCAACCAGGAGTGCGACATGGCCCTGGCGGGCGGGGTCTCGATCATCCTGCCCCAGAAGAGCGGCTACGAGTTCCAGGAGGGCGGCATCGGCTCCCGGGACGGGCACATCCGGGCCTTCGACGCCGGCGCGTCCGGCATCGTGTTCGGCAACGGCCTGGGCCTGGTGGCCCTGAAACGCCTGGACGACGCCCTGGCCGACGGTGACCAGATCCACGCCGTGATCAAGGGCTCGGCGGTGAACAACGACGGCTCGGTCAAGGCCGGCTACACCGCAACCAGCGTGGACGGCCAGGCGGAGCTGGTGACCGACGTCCTGGAGCGGACGGGGATCGACCCGGAGACGATCGGCTACATGGAGGCGCACGGATCGGGGACCCCCCTGGGCGACCCGATCGAGGTGGCGGCCCTGACCAAGGCCTTCCGGCGCCAGACCGACGCACGCGAGCTGTGCCCCCTGGGATCGGTCAAGACCAACGTCGGGCACCTGGACCGGACCGCCGGCGTGGCCGGGCTGATCAAGACGATCCTGACGTTGAAGCACAAGCGGATTCCCCCGACCGTCCACTTCCAGCAGCCGAACCCGAACATCGATTTCGAGCAGAGCCCGTTCTACGTCAACACGGAACCCATCGACTGGCCCCTCCGGGACGGCCCGCGCCGGGCCGGCGTCAACTCCCTGGGCCTGGGCGGCACGAACGCCCACGCCCTGCTGGAGGAGGCGCCGGAGCGCGAGCCCTCCGAACCGGCAGAGCCGTACCAGCTCCTGTTGCTGTCCGCCCGGAGCGAGGCGGCCCTGGAGCGGGCGACGGACCGACTGGCCGACCACCTGGAGCGCCACGACGACCTGAACCTCGCCGACGTCGCCTACACCCTGCAGGTCGGCCGGAAGGCCATGAGCCACCGGCGGATCGCCGTCTGCCGCGACCTGGACGACGGGGTGTCGATCCTCCGCGAGCGGACGCCCCGGAAGGTGCTGAGCGCGCTCCGGGAGGAGAAGGGCACTCCGGTGACCTTCCTCTTCCCGGGTCTCGGCGGGCAGTACCCGGGGATGGCCCGGGGTCTCTACGAGGGCGAGCCGGTCTTCCGGGACGCCCTCGACCGCTGCGCCGAGCTCCTGGAGCCGCGGCTGGGGCTCGACCTCCGGGAGCTCCTCTGGGCCGACGCCGGCGAAGACCCCGAGCCGGAGGGTGGGGAG
>JBKHJP010000376.1:0-4169 GCA_046538065.1 Thermoanaerobaculia bacterium
GCCTCCCGGGGCACGGTCTACCAGCTCGCCGACCCGGAGCCCGCCACCGTCGACGAGATGCTCGACGCCATCGCCGACGCCCTGGGCAAGCGGGTGGTCCGCCTCCCCACGGTGCCGGGCCTGGCCAAGGCCTCCCTCCAGTGGGTGCCCTTCCTGGAGCGGATCATGGGCATTCCGGCGGAAGCCATCGACTACTTCACGCACCCGACCTACTACCTGAGCGACAACACCCGCCGGGACCTCGCCGGCACCGGGATCGAGGTCCCGCGCCTCGCCACCTACGTGGACCGGCTGATCGACTTCGTCCGGACCCACCCGGACGTCCGGGCCGCCGCCATGGCCTGAGAGTCGGTGGTCTGAGGCGTCACTGCGCCGGCGCCAGGCTCGCCGGGCCCCGGCGGCGGAGCCAGGCGACCACCAGGAGGGCCACCGTCGTCAGGCCCGCGGCGAGCCCCCACCAGAGGCCGGCGAGACCCAGGTCGGCCCGGAAGGCCAGGAGGTACGCCGTGGGCAGGGCCACCCCGTAGAACCCCAGGAGGTTGAACAGGGCCGCTGGCACCGTGCGGCCCATCCCCCGGAGCACTCCGCCGCCCACCACCTGGACCCCGTCGCCCACCTGGAAGGCGCCTGCAACCGGCAGGATCACGGCACACAGGGCGACCACCGCCGGGTCCGCGGTGAACAGCGCCGGCAGCAGCCGGCGCCCCACGACCAACACGGTGGCGCTCGCCACCATCACGCCTGCGGCCAGGGAGATCGCCGCCCAGCCGGCGCGCTGGGCCCCGGGGAAATCCTCCGCCCCGACCAGGTTGCCCACCCGGGTCACGGTGGCGAAGGACAGCCCCATGGGGATCATGAAGGTGAGCGACGAGATCGACACCGCGATGGTGTGGGCCGCCAGAGGCTCCGGCCCAAGCCAGCCGGCCCACAGGGTGGAGATGCTGAACGCCCAGTACTCCAGGCCGAACTGGAGACCCACCGGCGCCCCCAGGGCGAGCATCCTCCCCAGGGCCCGCAGGTCGAGGACGCCCCGCTCCCAGCGCCGCCAGACGCTCTCCGGGCCCAGGGCGTGGGCGGCGAACGCCAGGAAGGCGAACAGGTACACCATGGCGATGCCCGTGGCCATGCCGGCGCCCACCGCGTCCAGGGCCGGAAAGCCCAGGTTGCCGAAGATCAGCACCCAGTTGGCGAAAGCGTTCACGCCGTTGACGGAGATCGTGGCCCACATGACCGGCTTCATCCGGGCCTGGGCCTGGAGCCAGTGGCGCAGGACGATGTAGCTGAAGAAGAACGGCAGGCCGAACGACTGGGCCAGGACGTAGCGCCCGGCCTCCTCCGCCAGCTCCGGGTCCTGGCCCACCAGGAGGAGGGCCGGTTCCGTCGCCAGGACGATGGCGACCCAGAGCGGCGCCAGGAGGACCACCGTGAAGAGCCCGCGCTGCCCCGCCAGGCGGAGCCCCCGGCGGTCGCCGGCGCCGTACGCCTGGGACGCCACCGGGTCCAGCCCCAGGAGGAGCCCGATGGTGAAGATCGTGGCTCCGAACAGCCAGAGCCTCCCCAGCGAGGCCGCGTCCAGGGCGTGGACGCTCACCCGGCCCAGCATGATGACGTCCACCACCCACAGGCTCATGGCCGCCACCTGGGCCGTGACCATGGGGGCCGCCAGACGGCTCAGGCGGCGGATCTCGAAGGCCAGGGGCGACATGGGGCGGGAAGGCTACAAGGCGCCGAGGTCTCCGGCAAGCCGCTCCGGCGGGAGGTCCTGTGATCCGGAAACCCCGGTCAGTGCGTACTACAGGAGGCAAGGGGAGGGAGGAGAGCCATGATCTTGAGCACTGCGGCGACGGAGGCTCAGCCGAGCCTCATTCAGTATCGGGACCTGATGCGATGCACCTCGCGGCTCGACGAGGTCTTCGAATGGGAGGGCTGGCGGCCCGTGGAGCCGGACGGGGCCGAGGCGGAGGTCCTCTTCATCCACGGGAGCCGGCTCGGTTGCTTCCGGAGCGCAGCGAGCGACGAGGCGAAGGTCCAGGGGTGTCTGGCGATTCCGCTGGCGTTCGGTGACTTCGTGGTTCGCGTGGACGCCGATCCGCCGGGCGCGCCGTCGCGCCGCCGCATGGAGCTGGAGCTCTACTTCTTCCCCGACGGGACCGACCGCCGCCGTGACCTGTGGAGCGGCCGCCTGGAGGAGGACCCCCGAGACCCCTCGGGTGCCAGGGCGCCCCTCCGGCTCGGGCCGGCGGCCGGGGACCTCAGCCGGGACGTCCTCCTGCGCCGGTTCGAGACCTGCCGGGACCAGTCGGACGATCCCATCGCCTACCCGATCTGCCTGGGCGTCCAGCTCATCGACTGCGCGCTGCGCCGTTGAGGCCCCGGCGGGGTCGCCCTCAGGGCCAGAGCCAGCCGAAGAAGCCGGCGGTGACCAGGCCGTAGAGCAGGCCGTCGAAGAGCTGCTTCGCCACGTGGGACCAGGGCCGCCCGAACCAGATCCCGTCCTGGACGGAGGCCCAGGAGTACGCCAGCCATGCCGTCGTCCCCGTGACCCGGAAGACCTGGAGGTAGTCGGTCCCGGGCGCGAGGGTCCGGCTCGCCAGGTAGGCGGCGGTGAAGCTCACCACCAGGCACCAGACGAACCACAGCGACAGGTTGCGGCTCATGGACGGGTCGCCCTTGGGCATCGTGACCACGAAGGCCAC
This sequence comes from Thermoanaerobaculia bacterium, assembly GCA_046538065.1. GTDB lineage: Bacteria > Acidobacteriota > Thermoanaerobaculia > Multivoradales > DATKCC01 > JBKHJP01. The sequence goes on from JBKHJP010000376.1 coordinate 2,697, forward strand.
GGGCCCCTCCTCGAGCTTCTTCTTGTGCTCGGCGCTCTGGTAGTCCTCCCGCCGGGCGGCGTGGGGCACGGTGTACATGCCCGGCGCCGCGTCCCGGAGGGCCTCGCGGGCCCGGGGCTCGTCCGGCAGGCCCGAGAAGTCCTTGCGGTGCCAGGGGAACACCATCCAGACCAGGGCGCTCAAGATGAACACGGCGGCGGCCGAGAGTACGACGGGAAGCCACAGGGAAGCCAGAGAGACCACGTCCCCCTCCTTTCCGATCCGTTGTCAGGTGTCGTGCCGGGCGATCATACGCCAGGGGCGACCTCTTCCTCCATGAAGCCCCGGGAGGAGGTCGGGAGGAGGCAAGCTCCTCCCCTGGTGGTCAGTCTGCCGCCGCCGCCCCCCGTCCAGGTTTCTCGACTCCGCTTCGCTCCGCTCGAAACGACAAACCGATCCGGGCAGCGTGTAGGGGCGGACCTCGCGTCCGCCCGTGGTTCGGGCTCCGACCCTCACACCGCCCGCAGCACCGCGGCGCCTTCGATCCGGCCCTCCCGCAGGTCGTCCAGGGCGCGATTCGCGTCCTCCAGCGGGTAGGGGACGGTGATCGTGCGCACCGGGACCCGGGGGGCGATCTCGAAGAACCGCCGGCCGTCCTCCCGGGTCAGGTTGGCGACCGAGCGGATCAGCCGTTCCTCCCACAGGTCCCGGTAGGGGAAGGAGGGGACGTCGCTCATGTGGATGCCCCCGCAGACCACGGCGCCGCCGGGCTTGAGGTGGGTGAGGGCGGTGGGCACCAGCTCGCCCACCGGGGCGAAGATGAGCGCCGCGTCCAGGGGCTCCGGCGGCGCCTGGTCCGAGCCGCCGGCCCACCGTGCGCCGTGGTGCCGGGCGAAGCGCTGGCCCGCCGCGTCTCCGGGCCGGGTGAAGGCGAAGACGGTGCGGCCCTGGTGGACGAGGATCTGGGCCAGGACGTGGGCGGCGGCGCCGAAGCCGTAGAGGCCCACCGTGCGGGCCCCCGCCGGGACCGACTCGTCGGCCAGGCGCAGGGTCCGGTAGCCGATGAGCCCGGCGCACAGGAGCGGTGCGGCGCCCACGTCGTCGTACGCCTCGGGGATGGGGAAGCAGAAGCGATGGTCGGCCACGGCGTGCTCGGCGTAGCCGCCGTCCCGGGTGTAGCCGGTGAAGCGGGCCTCCGGGCACAGGTTCTCCCGGCCGCTCCGGCAGTACTCGCACTCCAGGCACGTCCAGCCCAGCCACGGCACCCCCACCCGGTCCCCCGGAGCGAGGCCCCGGACCGCGGCGCCGGCCTCCTCGACCACGCCCACGACCTCGTGGCCCAGGATCAGCGGGAGCTTCGGCTCCGGCAGGTCGCCGTCCACCACGTGGAGGTCGGTCCGGCAGACGGCGCACGCCCCCACGCGCACCAGCACGTCGTCCGGCCCGGGCTCCGGCACCGGCACCTCCTCCAGGCGGAGCGGCTCCCCCGGCCGG
>JBKHJP010000377.1:0-4132 GCA_046538065.1 Thermoanaerobaculia bacterium
GATCGCCGCCTGAACATGTCCGCAGAATTCGGACATCCTGGGGAGTAAGCCACTAGAGCCCCTGCCGGCAGCCCGTCCGGAGGCGGGAGCCCCGGGCTCCGCGGATCCCTCGAGCCGGCGATCCGGCGGGGTGTGTCCCGGACTCCTTGGCTTGACGCTTGCAAGCCCTGACCCCGAACGGCGACCGGCCAGCACGGCCGGCCGCCTTCGGTGTTCCGTCGCATGCACCGCAATCGATCCGCAAAGAGCGGGGAGGGAGGACGACATGCTGAGATGGGCCCTGATCTTCCTGGTCGTGGCGCTCGTCGCCGCGCTGTTCGGGTTCACGGGGATCGCGGGAGTGGCGACGGACGTCGCCAAGATCCTGTTCTACGTGTTCCTGGCGGTGTTCGTGATCTCCCTGATCCTCCACCTGGTAAGACGGGCCTGACAGTCTCGCCCCCCGAGGCGGGCTCCGGCCGGGATCAAGACTCCGCATTGCGGGACCCGGAGCCGAAACCGGAGCCGAGGGCCGGGCGTGCGGGGACGCCGGGAGTTGGGGAGCCCGCCGGTTCCCTCCGCCTGGACACCGGCTGGCCGAGGGGCGCTCTCGGGGCCGTCCTGGCGGTCCCCATGATCGCCAGCGTCAAGATCGTCTGCGACGAGGTGGAGCCCCTCGCACCGGTGGGGGAGCTCCTGGGGGGCTGACGGGCGCGAGAGCCACCCTCAGCCGCCGCGCCACTTCTCGAGCTGGCGCCGCTCCTTCTTCGTGGGCCTCCCCTTGCCCCGCTCGCGGCGGACCGGCGGAGCCTTCTTCATCAGCCGCTCCACCTCGGACAGCCGGGGCCGGGGCGGGCTCTCGTCGTCGTAGAGGAGGGTGGCCTCCGCCTTGCGCACCGGCTTGTCCCGGAGGTCCCGGACCACCAGCACCTGGGTCCAGCCGTCGCTCCGCTCGATCTCCACCCGGTCACCCACGGCCAGGGTCTTGTGGGGCTTGGCGCTCTGGTCGTTGACCTTCACCCGGGACCGGGTGCACGCCTTCGTCGCCTGGCTGCGGGTCTTGAACATCCGGGCCACCTGGAGCCACTTGTCGAGTCGAACGGCCATCAGGAGGATTGTAGCGGGGCCTGCGCTCGGACCGGCGGGGTGGAGTCACCATCCCGCTCCGGGCCCTGTCACGAGGGGCCGGGGCCGTGGTATACGGACGCCATGGCCTTCAGCACGGACGAGGTGGAGGAGCTGGTCGCCCAGGCGCTGGACGTGCTCCCGGGGCAGTTCGCCGAGCTCCTGGACAACGTGGTCGTCCTGGTGGAGGAGGAGCCTTCGGCGGAGGACCTGGAGAGCGTGGGGATGGATCCGGAAGACCCGGACGCGGGGGAGCTCTTCGGCCTGTACCAGGGCGTGCCGCTCACCGATCGCGACACGTACTACGACGCCCTGCCGGACCGGGTGGTGATCTACGCCGGGCCCATCCGGCGCTGCTGCACGAGCCGGCGGGAGGCCGTGGACGAGATCAAGAAGACGGTGGTCCACGAGCTGGGGCACTTCTTCGGCATGGAAGAGGACCAGATGCCGTACTGAGGGCGTGCTGGCCGGTCTGGGGTGGGCGCTGGCGTACCGGGGTGGGCGGGGTCCAGGAGCCCCCCGGCGGGAAATAGCGCGAGCGGATGGGTGGATGGGGCGTGTAGCTCGCGCCTCCGCTCAGGCCGCGCGCGGCTTGCTCGGCGGCCCCCTCTGCGCCGGGGAGCGGCGCGGCCTTCGAGGTTCCCGCCGGGGGACTCCCGGACCCCTTCCCGCCGGCGCCGGGCGGGGGCCTCGGCCGGACCGGAGTCCACCCGGGCAGGGGCCGGGGGTTCCGCTCCGGCGTCGGCCCCGAAGCCCTCTGCTCGGCTCTCGTGCACTTCCGCCGCTCGGGCTCCGCCGGGCCGCCGGGTGCGCTGCCACCGCGAGGCCTGGAGGCGGCGGGCGTGCCGCCGCGTGCCGGGCGTGGAGTCGGTTGCGTCGGTGGCTCCGCTGCTGGGTTCGTCTACCCGGCCTCGATCGGCGGGCGCGGCTGCCGCCGCCTGCGCGGAAGCCCCGGCCCCTGCCCTGCCCCCACCCCGCGCGGCACGGAGTCCGCGAGCTCCGATCCGACCTCGGGGAGGGCGTTTCTTCCGGTCGTGTGAAGCGTAGGTCGGCGATTCATTGCCAAGCTCTCACCCCAGGCCGCGGGGGGAGACGAGGCGCTCGAGGCCGGCGAGGAGGAGGTCGACGGCGATGGCCAGGAGGGCGGCGGGGAGGGCGCCGGAGAGGATGCGGCGGGTGTCGGCGAGCTGGAGCCCGGCGACGATGGGCTCGCCCAGGCCGCCGGCACCGATGAAGGCCGCCAGGGTGGCCGTGCCCACGGTGAGGACGGCGGCGGTGCGCACGCCGGCCATGATCACCGGCGCCGCCAGGGGCAGGCGCACCTGGAGGAGGACCTGCCGCGGGGTCATTCCCAGGGCCGTGGCGGCCTCCGCCGCGTGGGGGTCGGCGTCCCGCACGCCGGTGTAGGTGTTGCGCAGCATGGGGAACAGGGAGTAGACCCACAGGGCCACGACCGCCGGGACGCGCCCCACCCCCAGGAAGGGCACCGTGAACGCGAGGAGAGCCAGGGACGGGACCGTCTGGGTGACGCTCACGGAGCGGATCAGCGGCTCCGCGATCCCGCGCCGACGCTCCAGGGCGATGCCCAGGGGGATCGCCAGCAGGGCCCCGAGGGCGAGGCCGGCGCCGGCCAGGCCCAGGTGCTCCACCGTCAGGCGCCCCAGCTCCGAGCGACGGGCCCAGAGGTATCCGGCGAAGGACTCGGCCCGGGGCAGCGGCGCGCGGCGGGCCTCATCGGCGCCGGCCAGGCCGAGGTCCCGGAGGAGCTCCGCGGCGACGGTCGCCGGCTCCTCCCCCTCCTCCTGGAGGCGGGCGTTGAGCCGCCGCATGCGCTCCTCGTCGAGGGCGCCGCCCAGGAGCCCCAGGGCCGCGGCCACCTCGGGGTGGTCCCCGATCGTCGCGCCGCGCACGAGGGGCGCCGCCTCGTAGGGCGGGAAGAAGCCCAGGTCGTCCTCCAGGACCACCAGGTCGTAGGTCAGGAGCCGGCCGTCGGTGGTGTAGACGTCGAGGATCTGGACCTCGCCGCTCACCGCAGCCCGGTACTTGAGGGCCTGCTGGAGGGTCGTGATCGAGTCGAACGACAGCCCGTAGGCGGCGGCAAGGCCGGGAAGACCGTCCGGCCGGTCGACGAATTCGTAGCCGAAGCCGGCGTCCAGCTCCGGCGCCAGCGGCACCAGGTCGGTGATGGTGGTCAGATCCTGGCGCTCCGCCAGCGCCCGGGGCACGGCCAGCTCGTAGGCGTTCTCGAACCCCAGGGGAGCGAGCCAGTGGAGGTCCCAGCGCTCCAAGAACGCCCGGCGCACCCGGGCCAGGGTCGCCGCGGCGTCCCCGCCGGCTCCGGTACCCGTCCGCTCGAGAGGCTCCTCGCCCAGGATGGAGGCCAGCCCGGTCCCCGTGTACTCCGGGTAGAGGTCGATGGCCCCGGTGCGGAGGGCTTCGAAGCAGACCTGGGTCCCCGCCAGGTTGAGCCGCCGCTCTACCGCCAGGCCGGTCCGCGCCTCGATCGTCTGGGCGAAGACCTCCGCCAGCAGCCGGCTCTCCTCGAAGTTCTTCGATCCCACGACGACGGTGCCGGGTTCCGCGGCGCCGCCCGGCAGCGGCCAGAGCACCAGGAGAGCGAAGAGCAGGAGGGGAACCCATCCCGGCTTGCCGCTCGCGTTTCCCCCCACGCTTCGGCGCGGGAGGGTCCTCATCCGGGTGCCCGAAGAGGTCAACACACCGGGCTGTAGGGGAGGAGCTTGTCTCCTCCCACTCGGCCCCCGAACCATGCTGGGCGCCGGGCGGAGGCAAGCTCCGCCCCTACACGCCCGGATGGCAGGCGGGATGCGGTGCCGGGCGCGCGGCCGGGGCCGGTCCGGGTCACCGACGGACGCCGAAAGGGCGGCCCGGGGGATCCCGGACCGCCCTCTCCCCTCCCGGCTCTTGGCCCACGCCCCCCTCCCACCCCGGCCGACCCTTCGGCTCTGCTCAGGGCGTGCCCTTCGACGCTGCTCAGGGCGTGCCCTTCGACGCTGCTCAGGGCATGCGC
>JBKHJP010000378.1:0-4129 GCA_046538065.1 Thermoanaerobaculia bacterium
CGCCCACTTCGAGGCCCCGGTCCCCCAGGACCTCCGGCGCCTGTGGGAGGACGTCACGAAGCAGCCCTTCCCGGAGCTCCCGTAGGGCTCGCCGGGATGCCCCCGGCGGACGCAGGACGCGGCCCGGGCTCCGGACCGTCGCGGGCACGTCGGAACCTTCGGCGCATGGCCCGCGACTCGGCTCGGCCCTCCCGCGACCTGCAGGGTGCCCTTGGATCCGGTGGCCCGGGTCGGGCCTCGACGTCCTCCACCCGGGCCGCGTCCTGCGTCCGCCCCCCCTCCCGCGCGGGTCCACAAGAGGAGTTGCAGAAGGCCGGGGTCGTTTCCCGAGCGCAGGCTGCGCCTCGGCGCATCGCGACTGGGCGGCGACCCGTTCACTGTTGGAGCGGAGCTCGCCTCCGCCCGGGTGCACGCCTCCCCTCAGGCCGGGAGGAGACGAGCTCCTCCCCTACACGCGGTCGCGAGCTCCCCACGAATCCGCCGAGACGGACGGAAGACGGAGGAGGCGGCGGGAGTTTCAACGAGGGCGTGCCTCGTGCGACAGCGGCCTCTGAGCCGGAGGGACGAGAGGGGAACCGCGGGGGAAGGAGGAGGCCGGGAGCGGGCCGGGCGGAGGACGTCGAGGCCCGACCCGGGCCACCGCCGGGGCGGAGACTCCGAAGGCCGCGGGAGGGCCGAGCCGAGCGGCCGGCCCTGCGGCGAACCGTCCGACCAGCCGGCCGCGGTCCGTAGCCCGACCCGCTCCCGGCCTCCTCCGGGGCGGGGGGCTACCGTCCGTGCAAGTCCCTGGATGGGGGCCGCTTCGCTACAGCACGTCCGCCAGCGGCGTGTACTCCCGCTCCTGGGACTCCGCCACCGGCTCGCAGGTGATCTTCCCGGCGTGCGTGTTCACCCCCGCCCGCAGCCCCGGATTGTCCTCCACCACCCGGGCGAAGCCCTTCTCCGCCAGCTCCAGGACGTACGGCAGGGTGACGTTGTTCAGGGCCAGGGTCGAGGTCCGGGGCACCGCGCCGGGCATGTTCGCCACGCAGTAGTGGATCACCCCGTCCACCTCGTAGATCGGGTCCGAGTGGGTCGTCGCCCGGGTGGTCTCGAAGCAACCCCCCTGGTCCACCGCCACGTCCACCACCACCGCCCCCTTCTTCATCTGCCCCAGCATCTCCCGGGTGACGAGCTTGGGCGCCGAGTGGCCCGGAATCAGCACCGCCCCGATCAGGACGTCCGCCCGCGCCAGGGCCGCCAGCAGGTTGTACCGGTTGCTGTACAGGGTGGTGACCTGGCCGTTGAAGACGTCGTCCAGGAAACGCATGCGCTCCAGGTTGGTCTCGAGCACCACCACCCGGGCACCGATCCCCAAGGCCACCTTGGCCGAGTTCAGCCCCACGATACCGCCGCCGATGATCACCACGTCCGCCGGGGGCACGCCGGGCACGCCGGAGAGCAGGGCCCCCCGGCCCCCGAAACGCCTCTGGAGGTAAAACGCCCCCACCAGCGAGGCCATCCGGCCGGCGACCTCCGACATGGGGGTCAGGAGCGGCAGCGTGCCCCGCCGGTCGGTGATCGTCTCGTACGCGATCCCCGTCACTCGACGGTCCAGGAGGACCTGCGTGAGCTCCGGGACCGGCGCCAGGTGGAGGTAGGTGAACAGGAGCTGCTCCTGGCGCATCCGCTCGTACTCGGGACCCACCGGCTCCTTGACCTTGACGATCATGTCCACCGTGGACCAGACCCCGTCGGCGTCCGGCAGGATCGTCGCCCCCGCCTCCCGGTACTCGTCGTCCTCGAAGCCGCTCCCCACCCCGGCCCCGGACTCGACGAAGACCTCGTGGCCCCGCTCCACCAGGGCGTGGGCTGCGGCGGGGATGAGACCCACCCGGTACTCGTGATCCTTGATCTCCCTGGGGATCCCGACCTTCAAGACGCGCCTCCTGCCGGCGACGCGTCGTCCTCCGACCCCTTCTTGCCGCCGCCGGGCTCGCCGGCGCCCTGGCCCCCTCCCCCCGAGGTCTTCTCCGGTTCGGTCTTGCCGCCGCCGGCGGGTCCCGGCGCCTTGGTCCCTCGGCCCTGGGTCCCGCGGCTCCGTGAGCCGCTCATCTCCACCTTGCCCTTGAAGAACGCACCCTCGGCGATGGTCACCCGGGGGGCGGTGATGTCCCCCTCGAGCTTCCCCGACGGCCCCACCTCCACGCGCTCGGTCCCGGTGACGTTCCCCACGACCCGCCCGGCCACCAGCACGGAACGGGCCGAAATCTCGCCCTTGACCTCCCCCGACGCGCCCACGGCCACCCGGCTGTCCAGGTCGACCTTGCCCTCCAGGGTCCCTTCGACCACCAGCTCCGTGCCGCCGCCCACCTCCCCGGTCACGTGCGTGCCCTCGGCGATCCGGGTCACCGGGCGCTCCCGGGGCGCGCCGGACGGCGCCGGATTCGACGGCCGGCGGTCGGTCGGGCCGGGCGGCTGGATCGGGGTCTCCTCGGACGGATCTTTGCGGAAAATCGACATGGGGCGTCTCTCCGGCTCGGTCGGGGTTGGCTCGACGGACGATCTCGGCCCGAAGGTTCGTGCGGGATGGTCTCTGGCCAGGGGAGCGTGCAGAACCGATCCGAGGCCCGCGCCGCCTGTCGCGGTGCGGCGTCTGGAGCGGGCGACGGGAATCGAACCCGCGACCCTCAGCTTGGGAAGCTGATGCTCTACCGACTGAGCTACGCCCGCGCGCCCTTCGGCTCGCGGCAATCTAGCCGAGTTCCGGGGGGCCGGTCAAGAGACGGCGGCGGTGCCGCGGGGCCCCCCGGCCGGAACCCCCAAACGGGCCGGTCCTGCTGTTATACTCGCGCCATGAGCTCGTCGGGCCGCGACACAGGGTCGGAAGATCGGGAACGGACCCTCTACTTCTTTCCCGACCACGACGTCACCGAGGAGGAGCTCCGGAAGGTCCTGGCCCAGGGCTCGGAGGAGGACCGGGCCTGGGCCGTCTCCCACCTCCTGCGCTACGCCCAGTGGGAGGACATCTGGGCCTACGTCAGCCGGGAGGAGGTCCGGAAGATCTTCCCCGCCCTGGACCTGCCGGAGAACCTCCGCGCCGCCTGGGCCCGCATGCTCAAGATCGAGACCCCGGTCGGCTGACCTCACTTCCCCATCAGCAGCTCGCCCAGGTCCCCCAGGGCCGACCCCTCGCCCTTGCGGTTCTTGCCCCCTCGGGGGATCGCCGCCACCACCCGTCCCGCCAGCCGGCTGAAGGGCAGGCTCTGAACCCACACCGTACCCGGCCCGGTGAGCTGGGCGAAGAATAGGCCCTCGCCGCCGAAGATGGCCGTCTTGATGCCGGAGACGCTCTGGATGTCGTAGTCCACCGACGACTCGAAGGCCACCAGGCAGCCGGTGTCCACCCGCAGGACCTCGCCGGCTTCCAGCTTGCGGGCCACCACCGTGCCGCCGGCGTGGAGGAAGGCCAGGCCGTCGCCTTCGAGCTTCTGGAGGATGAACCCCTCGCCGCCGAACAGGCCGGCGCCGATCCGGCGCTGCAGGGCGATGCCGACGGAGATCCCCTTGGCGGCGCACAGGAAGGCGTCCTTCTGGCACAGGAGCTGGTTGGCGTGCTCCTGGAGGTCGACGGCGATGACCTTGCCCGGGTAGGGGGCGGCGAAGGCCACGTCCCGGCGCCGGCCGCCGCCGTTGCCGAAGACCGTCATGAAGAGCGACTCCCCGGTCAGGACGCGCTTGCCCGCCGAGACCAGCTTCCCCATGAACCCCGCGCCCTCCGAGCCCGCCGAGCCGTCACCGAAGATGGTCTCCATCTCGATGTCCGGGTCCATGTACATGAACGCTCCCGCCTCGGCGACGCACGCCTCCCCCGGATCGAGGGTGATGGCCACGAACTGCATGTCGTCGCCGAAGACCTCGTAGTCGATCTCGTGGGCTCCGCCCGTGGCCGCGGCGGCGGACTGGGCCCCCGCCGTGGTCGCCACGGACCCCGGGGGCGGCGGTGCGGGCGCCGGGCCGAGGGCGCCGGCGAACTCGTCCCGGCTGGCGATGGGCACCCAGTTCTCCATGCCGGTGCGGAAGACGAAGGCGTCCCGCCCGACCCGGCCCTCCCGGACGCGGGAGACGACGTCCTCCTCGGTGTAGGGAC
>JBKHJP010000379.1:0-4125 GCA_046538065.1 Thermoanaerobaculia bacterium
CGTGCCACACGCCAGGGCCTCCACCGGGGCGATGCCGAAGTCCTCCACTCCGGGCTGGAGGAGGCAGGCGGCCCCCCGGTAGAGGTCCCGGAGCTCCCGGCCCACCACCCGCCCCAGGAGCTCGACGCCGTCGCCGCCCTCCCGCGCCCCCTCTTTGCGGAGCGCCTCGAGGCCCGGCCCACCGCCGACGATCACCAGGGGCAGGCCGGCCCGCCGGGCGGCCCGGATCGCCAGGTCCAGGCGCTTGTAGGGGGCCGGGGCCGAGACCACCAGGGCGTAGTCGCGGGAGGTCCGGCCGACCTTTCGGCTCCCTTCGGGGCCGAAGAGCTCGCCGCCCGGTCCTCCCGCCGTGGCCGAGGCAGAGCTCGGCTCCCCTCCGCCCTCCCCGGCCGAGGCAGAGCTCGGCCGCTTCATGCAGAGTGCGCTTCCTTCGGGCCAGCCTTCGGGGGTGAAGAAGTCGGTGTCCACCGGCGGCGGGAGGACCGCCGCGTCCCGGCCGTAGTAGCGCCGGATGCGCTCCGCCACGAAACGGGAGTTGGCCACGAACCGGTCCACCCGCGGGCAGGAGGCGGCGTCCCAGGCCCTGAGGCGCGAGAGCAGCATTCCCCGAGCTCGCGCTCCCGGCCCCCGGCGCCGGGGGAAGTAGGCGTGCTCCTGGTCCCAGGCGTAGCGCATGGGGGTATGGCAGTAGCACAGGTGCCGGGCTCCCGGCGCGGGGATCGCCCCCTTCGCCACACAGTGACTGGTGGAGACCACCAGGTCGAACCCCGACAGGTCGAAGTCCTCCACCGCCGCCGGGAACAGGGGGAGGTAGCGCCGGTAGTGCCGCCGCACCCCCGGCGCCCCCTGGAGGAAGCTGGGGACGACCGGGTGGGCCTCCAGGGCCGGGCTGACCGTGCCGGGGAAGTGGAACAGGGTGTGGATCGGGGCGCCGGGGAAGAAGGGGACGATCGCCTCCAGGACCTTCTCGCCGCCCCGCATCCCGGTGAGCCAGTCGTGCACCAGGGCGACGCGGGTTCCTCCCTCCTCGACCGGAGCCGGCGCCGCGGGGTCCGTCACCGCCGGGGTTCCTCGCACGGGTTGCGGCGTTTGCCGATGTAGGGCGGCGGCCCCATGGTCCGGAGCACGTCCAGGTAGACCTGGCGGGTCCGCTCGGCGGTGAGCCGCCACCGGAAGTCCCGGGAGCGGTCGAGCCCCTTCGCCGCCAGCTTCTCCCGGTAGGCGTGGTCGGTCATCAGCCGGACGATGGCCCGGGCCATCCGCTCCGTGTCCAGGGGATCCACCAGGTGGGCGTGGCCGCTGGCGATCTCCTTCAGGGCGGACGTGTTCGAGGTCAGGACCGGCGTGCCGGACGCCATGGCCTCCACGACCGGCAGGCCGAAGCCCTCGTAGAGGGTGGGGTAGAGGAACAGGCTCGCCCCCTGGTAGAGGGCCGGCAGCGCCTCCTGCGCCACGTGGCCCAGGAGGCGCACCCGGTCGCCCACGCCGAGCTGCTGGGCCCGCTGGCGCAGCTTGAACTGCGCCGCCGTGCGGTCGCCGACGCAGACCAGGGGCGCGTCGATCTCCGCCGTCTCGCAGGCCCGGGCGTAGGCCCGGATCACCCGGTCCAGGTTCTTGTGGGGCTTCGGGTTGCCCACGAACAGCAGGTACGGCCGGCGGACGTCGAGCTGGCGAAGCCAGCGGTCCAGGTCCTCCTCGGAGAGTCTCTCGCGGTAGGCGTCGTCCACCCCGTTGTAGATGACCTCGACGCCCGAGCCTTCGACGCCGAAGTACTCGGTCAGGTCGGACCGGGTGTTCTCGGAGACCGCGATCACCCGGTCCGCTCCGGACAGGCTGCGGCGCATCATCCGCTGGGCGTAGAAGAAGGCCAGCCGGTTGGGCAGGAACTGGGGGTAGAGGAGGTGGATGATGTCGTGGATGGTGACCACGATCCGGGACGGCGTGGCCAGGGGGAGGACGTAGTGGGTCGCGTGGTAGAGGTCGAGCCGGAGGCGGAACAGGCGCCACGAAAGGGCCATGAGCTCCCGGGCGGAGTAGACGGGGGAGCGCTCCACCACGATGTGGAAGTTCTCCGGCAGCCCGTCGAAGCTGTCGCGGCCCTGGGAGCCCGTGAAGAGGACGTAGCAGTTCTCGTCGTCGATCTCCGCCAGGCCGGCGACCAGGTTGCGGATGTAGGTGCCGATCCCGAAGTCCTGGACCTTTCGGGCGTCGATGCCGATGGTGTACGCCAAGGGTGGGGGCCTCCGGTGGGCGGGGTGATTGTAACGCGGGCTCGTCCGGGGTGGGGGGCGGGCCAGAGGCTCCCGCCGGGGGGACCAGCGCGCGCTCGGTGGGTTCTGTGGCGCAGGGCGCGCGCTTCGGCTCGGCCGGCGCGTGTGGCGGTCGGGTGTCCGTCCCGGGTCGCGCGGAACGCCGGCCTCGACGTCCCCCCGGCGGGAGCCTCCGGCCCGACCCTTTCACCGCCGGTTGGGGCCCGCCCTCGTTGAAACCGTAGATCCCATGAGCCGAGGGGCTCGTGGGGGGGTGGTGAGAGGCGGGCTGGGGTGGCTAAGCTCCTTGGTGCGTGTGAGTGGCAGTTGAATCGTCAACAGACCAAGGAAGGAGACCACGATGGCCCGTACTCAGACCACGACCGCAGCCCGCCGCGCCGAGTATACGCCCGGAGAGGAGGAGATCCTGGAGCGCCGGTTGTACCTGGCTCTGGAGTTGTCGAAGTCGAGCTGGCTCTTGGGGTTCCGGGCGGGGCTGGGGCAGAAGCTTCGTCGGTGCGGCATCGCCGCGTGGGACCTGGCGGAGTTGGAGCGGGAGATCGCTCGGGCGAAGAAGCGCTTCGGCCTGGCGGAGGACGCCGAGGTGATGAGTTGCTACGAGGTGGGCCGGGAGGGGTTCTCGGTCCACCGGGCCCTGGAGTCTCTGGGGGTGGACAACGTGCCGGTCGCGTCGTCGAGCATCGAGGTCAAGCGGGGCAAGGGGGCAAAGACGGACCGTCTGGACCTGGACAAGCTCTCGAGGATGCTGGTGCGCTACGGTCTGGGGGAAGTCAACGTCTGGAGCGTGGTGCGGGTGCCGAGTGTCGATGCGGAGGATTTCCGGCACCTCCACCGCGAGCGGGCGACGCTGAAGAAGCTACGCACGGCGGAGTCGAACCGGTTGCGTTCGCTGCTGGCGATCCAGGGGATCGCCTGGGAGGGGCGGATCGATGGGAGCTTTGCCGTCGAGGAGCTGCGCTGCTGGGACGGCTCGGCGTTGCCGCGTTTCTTGCGCTACCAGCTCGATCTGGGCCTCGAGCGGCTGCACCAGCTCGATCAGCAGCTCGACGAGCTCGAGACCCTGCGGCGCTCGATGCTGGCGGATCCGGCGAGCTACGGGCCGCACCAGGAGTCGCTGGAGCTGATCCAGCTCTTGATGCAGCTGACGAGCCTCGGGATCAACTCTGCCTGGGTCCTGGTGGCGGAGTTCTTCGGCTGGCGCGAGTTCCGCAACCGCAAGCAGGTCGGCGGGGCCTCGGGCCTGTGCGGAACGCCGTACAACAGCGGCACCAGCCAGCGCGAGCAGGGCATCAGCCACGCCGGCAACGCCTGGATCCGCCCGGTGATGATCGAGCTCGCCTGGCTGTGGCGGCGCTGGCAGCCCCAGAGCCGGCTGACTTTGTGGTTCGAGCAAGAATGGGGCAAGCGCTCCTCACGCCACCGCAAGGTGGGCATCGTCGCCCTCGCACGGAAGCTCCTGATCGCACTGTGGCGCTACCTCGAACACGGAGAAGTCCCCGACGGAGCCCGGCTCAAGGCTGCCTGAGGCTCCGCCGGGACACGCAACGAACGCTGTAGCTTCTGGTTCTTTGGCAGTCGATGGTTGGGGCCGGCGGGAGCTGACCGGGTCGCACCCGGGTGATCCTCGGCGATCACCGGACTCGTAGATGGGTCGCTCCCCCCGGCGCTTCCCCTCGCCGCCTGACGGCGTACACAGGAACAGGTGATCGGACGGTCCCCGCGACCGACGCGTCCGGCACGGATAGAAGGCAGTCTCAGGGTTTCTCGACCCGACGAACCCACGGAAGCCACCGGCCTGAGTCCAGACCTCCTGACCCACCCGTCGTAACCCACTGAAACCACAGAGCCGGCCCTC
>JBKHJP010000054.1:0-16781 GCA_046538065.1 Thermoanaerobaculia bacterium
GGCGCCCAGAAGCCGACCCCCTGGGTGCAGGACGTCCTCTACCTGATCATCAACAGCCGCTACACCGAGCGCCGGCCGACGATCTTCACCACGAACTACCGCCTGAGCCTGCCCCAGGCCTCCCGGGAAAGGGGAGCCGAGCGGCCGAGACGCTCCGCGTCCCTGGACCGGGGAGCCGATCCGGAGGACGAGTACACGCTGCTCGAGCGGCGGATCTCGCCCCAGCTCGTCTCGCGGCTCTACGAGATGGCGGAGCAGGTGCGCCTGGACTCGGTGGAGGACTACCGGCGGGTGGTCAAGACCCGCGAGCGCCACCTGGTCGGCTGAGCCCACAGCCCCCACCCGGAACGACCCCCGGACGGAACCGCCGTGCCCGACCCCCCGCCCCAGAGCAGCCGGCCCGCGAAGCGGACGGCCTTCGACTGCCTCCGCCGGGGGTTCCTGTCGACCCGGGCCAACTGGGGGCTGGTCCCGCTGGGCATCCTCCAGAACCTGCTGTTCACGTTGCTGGCGTTGCTCTCCCTGCTGCCTCCGTTCCTGGTGCTGGGGGGCATGGCCCTGCTGGAGCGCGACTGGAGCGGTCCCGGCTTCGAGGAGTGGCTCGCCGGCCTGGACGAGCTGGTGGCGGCGGCCCTGGGGCCGCTGGCGCTGGCCGTCGTGGCGTCTGTCCTGATCGGGCTCCTGGCGGTGGTGGTCTGGGGATGGTTCCAGGGCGGGATCCTGGGGGTGCTTTTGGCCGCCGAGCGCCAGGCCCTTCCGGGGGCCGAGGGGCGCCCCGGCGGCTGGCGGTGGTTCCGCACGCTCAGCCTGCGGGACTTCGCCGGCTGGGGCGGTCGCCACGTCTGGCGCTTCTTCTGGTTCTTCCACTTGAGCCTGGCGGTGGCGTGCGTCTTCGCCCTCCTGGTGGTGCTGCTGATCCTGGGCGCGATCATGGGGCAGGAGGCCTGGGGAGGGGGCGCCGCCCTGGGGATCGGCTGCGGAGGAGCCCTCCCGCTCTTCTTCGGCCTGGTGGTCTACGCCCTCTGGAACGCCACGGCCCAACCGGCGGTGGCACTGGAAGGGAGCGGCCCGCTCCGGGGTGCCGCCCTGGGCTTGCGGATCGTGGGCCGGCGCCTGGGGGCGAGCCTTCTCGTGGGCCTCGTCGTGCTGGTCCTGAGCTTCGGCGTCGGCCTCGCCTTCAGCATGGGGCAGCTGAGCCTGGACGTGCTGCTCCGGGACCGGTTCGCGGTCTGGCTGGCCGCCTACGGTCTCGCCTCCCTCGTCCAGTGGTTCCTCAGCGTCGTGTTGACGATCTACGGCCTGGCGAGCTTCACCTCCCTGGTGGCCGCCGAGGCGGCGGAGGGTACCCGGTGAGGTGGCCGGCGCTCCGGGCCGTCGTCGGCCTCGCGCCTGCTCTCGCCCTCGGATCCGCCGTCCTCTCCTGCGCCTGGATCGCCGGCGTCGCGGTCCCGCCGCCGGAGGCCTCACCGCAGGACCCGGCGGATGCGGAATCGCCGGAGGCCTCCGACCGTGGGGACGCCCCGGGCGGGACCGGAGCGCCGGATCTGGTGGCGCCCGCCGAGGCGCTGCCGGCAGCCGTGGAGCCGACCGTGCCCTTGCCGCCGTCGGGGCCGGCCGCAGCCTTGGTTCCCCCCGAGGCGCCACCCCCGGCCGAGCGGCTTCTCCGTCCCGCCGTGGTGGAGGACGGCGAGGTCCTGATCCGGGTGGGGCTGGCGAGTGACCTGCCCGGTCTCGACGTCCCCTGCTGCGAGGCGGAGGCCACTCTCACGGTCGACGGCGAGCCCCTGACCCTCGAAGCCCCGTTCACGGTCGAGCCGGCGGCGGCCGCCACGCAGGCGCCGGAGCACCGGGTCCAGGTGGCGGCGCTCCGGGACCAGACCCAGGCGAGCGAGCTCGCCCAGCGCCTGGCGGATCGGACCGGGCTCGAGGCCGAGGCCGCCTTCGACGCGGCCCGCGGGCTGTACCGGGTCCGTGCCGGGCGCTTCGCCGACCGGGCCGAGGCGCAAGAGGCCCGGCGGCGCCTGGCGGAGCTCGGATTCGGCGGCGCGTGGCTGGTGGAGGAGGGGGCCGCCCTGGAGGACCCGGCGCTCCGCGTGCGCTCCGGCGAGCGGTCGTTCCGGGTGTTGGGGCGCTGGCTGGCGCTACGGCCCACCGAGGGCGAGAGCCTGTGGATGGAGGTGCCCGAGCGCTCGGGCCGGTATCGCGGCGAGCTGCTGGTCTTCTTGAACGACCGGGGTCGCCTCAACCTCGTGAACGAGCTTGCCCTGGAGCAGTACCTCCGGGGCGTCGTTCCGAAGGAGCTGGGGCCGGAGCTCTACCCGCGCCTGGAGGCCCTCAAGGCCCAGGCGGTGGCGGCTCGGACGTACGCGCTGCGCCACCTGGGGGAGTTCGCCGCCGAGGGGTTCGACCTGTGCGCCGAGCCGCGATGCCAGGTCTACGGCGGCGTGGGGGTGGAGCACCCCCTGTCGGACCGGGCGGTGGCGGCCACCGAGGGAGAGGTGCTCCTCCACGACGGCACGCCGGTGGAGGCCCTCTACAGCGCCACCTGCGGCGGCCACACCGAGGACGCGGAGCTGATCTTCCCCTGGCTCGACGCGCCGTACCTCTCCGGGGTGCCGTGCCCGGAGGGCGGCCCGTTGCGTCTCGCCGGCAGCCTCCCCTCCGGGGCGACGTTCCCGGCGGCCCTGACCCGGCGCCTCGTGCCGCCGCCGGAGGGGGAGACGGGCACACCCGGGGTCGAGGACGCGGACCCTGGCGAGGCGGGCGACGGCGGCCGGGCGGCCCTGGAGGCACGCCTGCGGCAGCTCGCCCGGCGGGCGGGCCTCCCCGAGACGGGCGACCGCTTGCGCTCCCTGGAGCCGGGGGAGGTCCTGCGCTACGTCCGCTCCATCTTCGATCTGGCCCTGGACCCGCGGGCCCTCGACGACGGCAACCCCTGGCCCGATGTCGCCGCCGCACTGCCGGTGCCCTCGGCGGATGGAGGCCGGGTGGCGAGGGCGGCGGAGACTCCGGTGAAGGCGGTGGAGCAGGAACGGCTGATCCTGGGCCTGGCCCGGGCGCTGGGCCTGCTCCGGGAGGATACGGTCCGCTTGCGCAGCCTGGAGGAGGGCGTGCTGGGCGTGCTGGCGCCGGTGGAGGCGGAGGCGGCGGAGCTCGAAGCGGCCGAGCCTGTGGCAGAGGGCGGCCGGGACGCGCTCGTCGCCCTGCGCAGGACCTCGGGGACGCTCCAGCCGGACGGAGGCTCGGGGGCCGCCGGCTTCCCGGGGGCCGGGGGCGCCGGCCTGGAGCGTCACCCCGTCCCCGTCGACCTGGCGACCTTCGAGCGGGACGGGGCGGCCCTGGTGGCCGCCGACCTGGACGTGGTCCCCGGGGATCCGCTGGTCCTCTACTTCTGGGAGGGCGAGCTGGCGGCGGTGGCCCGGGACGGGGTTGCCACGGCCCACAGGCCGGACCGGCACCCCCGCCGCGCGAGCCGGCTCCGGAGCTGGCAGCGCTTCCGCACCGACGCGCGGATCGCGAGCCTGGTGGGCGAGCGCTTCCCCGAGTTGGGGTTCCGGGGCTTCGAGGTCGTGCGGCGCGGCGTCTCCGGCCGGGTGGGGGTGCTCCGGCTCCTGGGCGAGGCCGGCCGGAGCGAGCTGGTGGAGGGCTTGGCGGTGCGCTGGACCCTGGACCTGCCGGACACGCGGTTCGACGTCGAGCGTGTGGACGCCCCGGGCCGGGAGCCCGGCTGGCTCTTCACCGGCGGCGGCTGGGGCCACGGAGTCGGCATGTGCCAGATCGGGGCCTACACCCTGGCGGGCCGCGGCCTGGGCTACCGGGACATCCTCCGCCACTACTACTCCGGCGTCGAGCTCGGCCGCCTCGTCGTCCGCGGCGAGACCGTCCCGGCGGGGTGACGGCTCCAGGACGGGAAACTCGACATTCAGACCCTCTGAACCCACACCTCCGGGTGCGGCCGTGCCAGGCGTTCCAGGTCCTCCGGGTCGCCGGTGAGGACCTGGGCGCCGCCGGCTTCGACGGCCTGGGCGACGACGAGGGCGTCGATGGTCTCGTCCGACCGGACGGCGCCCAGGAGGCGGCCGGCGGTCCGGCCGTGGTCTTCGCGAGCGTCCGGCACGGAGCCCACTGCTTTGAGGACCCGGTGGACCGGCGTGTCCCGCCGTCCGCCGCGGAGCGTTTCGGCGACCACGACCACGGGGACCTCCACGGATGCTCCCAGCTCCAGGGCGCGGGCCAGGAACGCGCGGGCACGCTGCTCGCCTCGGGACAGGGCGATCACCGCTCCCGCGTCGAGGATCAGCCGTTGCGGCGCTCGCCGGTCTCGTGGCCGGGGGCGGGCCATGCGCGGCGGACCTCCTCCAAGACCTCGTCGTCGATGGGGCCGGCCTGTTCCTCGAGATCCTCGAGGAGCCGGGTCAAGCGCTCGTGCTGGAGCTGGCGCCCGAGGGCACGGTTGACGTAATTCGAAAGCCCACGGGAGCCGGAAGCCTTGCGGGCCTCGGCCACGAGCTCTTCTTCGAGGGTGAGGGAGACTTTCTCGGTGGCCATGCCCGGAATCCTACCCGAGGTAGGATTCCGGGGCAACCTCCATTCAGCGCGAGGCGTCCTCCACAGCCACCCACCCCACCCGCCGGAAGGTCCTGCCCTCCAGGTCGAGGGCGACGACGTGGGCGCCCTGGGCGCCGACGCGGCGGTTGGGGGTGAAGGTGAGGAGCGGCGCCAGGCCGGAGTCCCACTTGTAGAGCTGCTCCAGCTCGGCGATCAGCTTCGAGCGGCTGAGGTCCCGGCCCGCGCGCCGGACCCCCTCTTCGAGGAGCCGGGCCGCCGCCAGGGTGGAGAGCTGGGTCGCCAGGCGCTCCGTGGGGAGCTCGTGGGCCTGCGCCAGCTTCCGGTACGCCGCCACCGCTTCCGGCGTCCGGTCGTCCGGCAGGGTGGGGAACGAGAGGAACAGGCGGCCGTCGAAGTCGGGTGGAGTGCTCAGCGCCTCCGACCCGGCCAGGGAGCCCGGGGTGTAGACCTCCGGCCGCCAGTGGTAGTGCTCGGCCCCCTGGAGCAGGAGCTGGCGCTCGCTGCTGCTCCCCAGGAACACGACCGCCCGGGCGTCCACCGTCGCCAGGGTGGAAGCGAGGCGCAGGGGATCGAAGCCGCCGGCCGGGTAGGGATGTGCCTCGATGGCCGCCCAGCCCGCCGCCCGGCCCTGCTCGAGGGCGGCCTGGGCCGCGGCCTCCAGGCCCGGATCCCCTTCCGGGTAGACGACGGCTCCGGCCGGAAGCGGCCGGGTCGCCGAGGCCTGGGGCCGTGCCTCGTCGGGCTCCGGCGTTTCGGCGGACGCTTCCTCCTCGGGCCCCGCCGGGTCCGCCGCTCCCGGAGCGGGAGCCCCCTCGTCCGAAGCCGCCCGGAGGCGCTCGCCGGCGAGCGTCACCAGGGCCCGGGCCTGGGTCTTTAGCCCGGAGAACAGGTAGAACGCGTACGGGTTCACCGGCTCGTCGACCTCCGGGCGGAGGGTGAACGGCCCGAGGACGGGGAGCCGGCGTTCCCGGGCGAGGTCCGTGAGCGCCGCCTCGCCGCCGGCGAGGAAGGGGCCCACCAGGGCGAAGACCGGGTCCTGCTCCAGGTACGCCGTCACGGCGTCGCGCCAGCCGTCCGGGTCCGGGGGCAGCCGGAACGTCACGAGGTCCACCTCCCGCCCGTAGAGGCCCCCGCCGGCGTCGACCTCCGCGGCCCACGCCCGGAGCACCGCCTCGATGGCGCCGCCGACGCCGTCCATGCGCCCGGCGGGGGGCAGGAGGGTGCCCACCCGCAGGCGGTCCGCGGCGATCCCCGGGTCCCGCTCGATGCCGAGCTGGCGCATGTAGGCCACCAGGGCCTCCATGTCCTCGGCGGACATGCGGTAGCGGGGCATGGCGACGTGGAGCTCGTTGCCCGCCGGGTCCAGGCCCATGGCGATGGAGCGCTTGAGGAGCGCCGGGGTGTACGGGCCGTGCTCCCGGCCGCCCTGGGTCTCGACGTGGTAGGGCCGGGTCAGGGCCTCCCAGGTCAGGTCGGTCGGGTTCACGCCGCCCTCGGGCTTGCCCCGGCCGTCCTCGCCGTGGCAGCCGGAGCAGGGCAGGGCCGCCGCCGGGAGCTCCGTGCCCCCGGCCATGACGGCCAGGATCTCCTCGCCGGAGGGGCTGGTGCCGTCCTGGTAGATCTGGCGCCCGGCCTCGAGCTGCGCCGGAGCCGGGGCCCCGGAGTCGTCCTCCGGGGCCGGTGGCTCCGCCGGCTCCGTCTCGGCGGCCGGCGGGGTGGGTCGTGGGCGCGCGTCCTCTTCCGCTCCGGCCCGCTGGGCGGCACCGGCCGCCCCGAGCAGGGCACCGAGGAGGAAGAGGACGGCGATGACGGGGAGAGCCGCCCTGTGCAAGCTCCTAGCTCCCCGCCCCGGGGCCGCCGGCGCCGCCGGCTCCGGTGTCGTTCAGGACGGAGTCGAAGACCGCCTTGAGCTCCTCGTAGCTCGCAAGCCCGAAGGCCTTCTTCCAGAGGCCCGTCCGGTCGTTGCCGATGAGCATGATGCCCTGGTGGGTCTCCGGATCTTCCACGTACTGGCCCAGCTTCTTCAGGGCGAAGGCGACGTCGTCCGGATCGCCGGTGAGGAAGTACCAGCCCCGGCGGGCGTTGAACGTCTCCGCGAACTCCCGCATCGCCTCCGGCGTGTCGTTCTCCGGGTCGACGGTGATGGAGACCAGGCGGACGTCCTCGTCCAGCCGGCCGCCGAGGCTCTCCTGGATCCGCTCCAGGGACTTCGACATCAGCGGGCAGATCCCGGTGCAGGTCGTGAAGATCGTGTTGATCAGCACGACCTTGCCCTGGAGGAGGTCGCTGTAAAGGCGCATGGGCTCGCCGTACTGGTTCACCAGCTCGACGTCCGTGAAGTAGCGCCGGGCGGCCTCGACCTGGCGGGCCCGCTCGGGGTCCGGCGCGGTCTCGGCGCTCTCCTCGCCGGCGGCGGCCGGGGCGGCGTTCCAGGGGAGGACGAGCCCGCCGGCCAGGGCCAGGACGAGCAAGGGGGCGACGATCGAATCTCTGCGCAACATGCTCACCTCCCCTCCGCCGCGGCGTCCGGGGCCGCCAGGCCGTCCAGCAGCTCCGCCAGGCGGTCCGGCGAGGCCAGGCCGTAGGCCCGTGTCCACTCGCCGCGGGTGTCGTTTCCCAGGAGCACCGTGGGAGCGTGGTCCTCGAAGTCCGGCGTGAAGACCTGGAGGGACTTGAGGAGCGAGTTCACCGTGGTCTTGTCGCCGGTCACCAGGGTCCAGCCGGGGGTGCGGCCGAACTTGGCGGCCCAATCCCGCAGGCGCTCCGGGGTGTCGGTGGAGGGATCCACGGAGACCGAGATCAGGTGGACGTCCCGGCCGGCGCGCTCGCCGAGCCGCTGCTCCAGGCGGCCGAAGATGGCGCCCATGGGCGGGCAGACGGTGGTGCAGGTGGTGAAGACGAAGTTCATGGCCACCACCCGGTCCTCCACCAGGTCGCTGTAGAAGTGGACCTTCTCGCCGTCCTGGGTGACGACCTCCACGTCCGGCACCTTCAGGCCGGAGAGCTGCTCCGGCTCGCCGCCGGCGGCGGCGGCCCGGGCCATGTGCTCGGAGTGATCGCCGTGGCCGCCATCGGCACCGTCGCCCTCGTGCTGCGCCACGAGGGGTGCTGCGAACGCCAGCAGCACCACCAGACCGATGTGAAGCGGCCGAGCTCTGCCTCGGCCGGGGCGGGTGGGCAGGATGGTCTCGGTGGTCGGTCTCATCGTGATCCTTCCTTCGTTTCGGTCGTCTGCGGCGCGGGGACCGCGGCCTCCTCGGCCTTCGTCTCCGCCGCGTCGACCCTCAGCGTGGCGTACGGGGAGCGGTTGAAGGCGAGCCCCTGGCTCGCCGACTGGACGAACACGTAGTAGACGCCGGGGCGGGGTGGCTGGAAGCGGACCTCGTAGAGCCCGCCCTCCTCCGCGCCCGCTTCGGCGCCGGAGTCCCCGGTGGCCGAGCCGTCCGGAGTCTCCGCGGGGCGGGGCGCCGGAGCGGACACCTCCTCCGCCACGTGGCGTTTCTGCCAGATGCCCGGCGCCAGGAAGGTGAGGACCTCCACGTCCTCCACGCCCCGGCGGGGCCGCCGCTCCACGGAGTCGATGAGCTGGAAGCGTACCGTGACCTCCTCGCCCAGGGGGACCCGGGTCTCCTCCAGGCGGAACCGGACTCCGACGGGGCCGAGCTCGCGCTTGCGCTCGTCGGCGAGCTGCGGGTTCTCACCCACCTCCAGGTCGAAGCAGTGGACCATCCGGGGGGCGTCGAGGAAGAACGCCAGGTCGTACTCCCCCGAGCGGCGGAGCTTGACCGCCGTCTCGTAGACGCCCGGCTCGATCTCCCGCAGGCTCCGGTCCACCACCTTCACCGCCCGGGGCTGGCGGCTGTAGTTCTTGAAGTGCCCCATGGGGGCGGCCATGCCCTCCTTGTAGAAGTAGATCGACTTGTCGCCCGGGTTGGCCACGAGGACCGCCGTGGCGCCCGGGGCCTGGATGATGCCCGGCGCCGGGCTCGGGAGGGCCGAGCGCCCCGCGGGGTGCTGGCCGCCGGGGAAGTCCACCACCGGGACGGGCGCTCCCTCCCGCCCTACCTCGTCCAGGGGGATCATCAGGATGATGTCGCTGTCCCGGTGGCGCACGTAGGCCAGCTCGTCGGAGAAGCCCACGCCGTTCGGGCCGGCCTCCATGTCGCCGGTCTGGACGATCTTGCCGCCGGCGGCGTCGATGATGTGGAGCTCGTCCTCCTCCGGGTTGACCAGGAAGCCCAGGCGGCCGTCCGGCGCGAAGCGGATCTCGCCCAGGCCCGCCTCGGCCTCGATCCGGGCGGCGATCTCCAGGCTCTCGGTGTCCAGGCCGGTGACCACGCCGCTCGCGCCGTGGCTCACGTAGACGGCGCCGCCGGCGCTCGAGTGGGCGATGGAGACCGGGTCCTCCGCGGTCTCCACGGTCCGGACCACCTCCAGGGCGCCGGTGTCCACCACCGAGACCGTGCCGTCGGCCCGGTTGGTGACGAAGACGTGGGGGCCGGAACGGCTGAAGGCCAGGTCGTGGTCGCCGCGGCCGGTCTCCACGTGGGCGACCCGGCGCAGGCGCTCGAGGTCGACGACGGAGACGCCGGACCGGTCCTCACCGTGCAGCGGCTCCCGGTAGGCGACCCACAGGTACTCACCGTCCGGCTGGATCGCCAGGCGCCCGGGGTTGGGGCCCACCTCGATGTTGGTCAGGACCTCCCAGTCCGCGGTGGAGACCACGGCGACCTTCCCCGCCTCCGGCATGGAGACGAACAGGCGCCGCTGGTCCTCGGTCAGGGCCCAGTCGTAGCCCGGCTCTTCCAGGAAGGCCATGGCCAGGAGCTTCGAGTTGCCGAAGCCGAACAGCGGGTCCACCACCGAGATCGACGCGTCGTCGTTGAGCGCCAGGACGTAGTAGACGTTCAGGTCGAGCTCCGGCTGGGCCATGAGGGTCCCGCCGACGAAGCTCTCCACCTTCTGCTTGCACGAGTCGGGGTTCTCCTCCGGCGTGTCCGGCAGGCGGTCCATCCACCCCGCCGGGTAGAGGCTGGACAGCGGCTCACCGGTGTTCGTGTCGGTGATCCGGAAGCGCACCGACACCGGCTCACCCTCTCGCAGGGCTCCGCCCTCCCGCAGCGGCTCGATCTCCAGGTCCACGGCGACGCCCTCGCGTTCCAGGTGGCGCCGGAAGACCTCGGGGCCGGCCGTGGTGGCCGTGGCCGGGGCCGAGTCGCCGGTGGCCGTGTCCGGGGAGGGGGCGCCGGCGCCGGCGGGGACGGCTCCGAGCCCGAAGAGGGCCAGGATCGAGAGCAGCGCCACCCCCGGCGCCGGCCTCGTCGTTCGTGCTGCGCGATCTGCATGCATCGAAAACTCCTTCCTCGATCTGCCCCCGGTGGGGGCGAAACCCCGGGACCGTCCGGCCCCGGGGGTGTCTCTGCGTCTCACCGGCGCGGCGAAAAAAGGTCGGGAGGCGGCCGACCCGGAAGCCCGCTCGGAAATCCGAGCCGGCCCACCCCCCGACGCGCAGCGCCAGGTCAGGTGCGCATCACGGGATCACCCGGAAGATGCCCCACAGGCCCTGCATGGTCAGCCAGGGCGGGTAGTCCCGGTACAGGTAGTCCCCGGTCACGCCGAAGGCGCCACCGGCGCCGTGCTCCAGGAGCACGTCGTAGTGGTTGGAGGCTCCGTGGTAGGGCAGGCTGCCCTTCCACTCGGAGAGCGGGTTCGACCCCAGGCGGCTGGAGCCGTCCACGTACGGCAGCTCCTGCCAGATGTGGCCGTGGAGCTCGAAGACGCTCATCTGCCCGTGGCCCGCCGGGTGCGTCAGGCGGAGCCGCGTCGGGGTGCCCACCTTGGTGGTGAACACCGGCGTCTCCGGGTCGCCGCCCACGAGGTCGTTGGACAAGGCCTTTGTGAAATCGAAGTTCCGGGTCGTCTCCAGGGACGTCTCCGGGGCGAAGCCCATGCGGAACCAGACCGGCTCCGTCTTGTAGTTGAAGGCCTTCTGGCCCCGCTCGGCAGGATCCTCGTTCTCCGGCGCCGGCTTGACGGCCGAGCCGTCCCCGTAGCGCAGGTTCACGTCGGTCTGCCAGATCAGGACGTTCTCGCGGAAGAGCCCGGTGGACTCGGACTTGCCCCACGCGGAGGCCCGCTGCTTCGGGTCCTCCTCCCACTTCGAGCCCTCGGGCTCCACGATGAGTGCCCCCAGGGCCCCCTTGTTGCTGTGCTTCAGGGGGTCGGAGGAGGTCAGCCCCGTGGTGCCGTACTCCACCGGCGCCCACTGGAAGCTGTCGGTGTCCTTGTCCACCCAGACGTCGCCGGCGAACCACCGGTACGTCCGCTTGTGGCCCGGCAGGACCGTCTGGTCCTTGTTGAAGCCCGCGGCGGAGCCGTCGTCCCGGGAGATGTCGTAGAAGAGGAGCTGCGGGTGCAGCCCCACCCGGTGCGAGGGCCGGATCTGGTTGGCGTTGAACTTGTCGATGACGTTGGGGAAGGAGTTGTACCCGTCCAGGTCCGGCAGGGTCTTGGGCAACTCGTTGCGCAGCGTCACCTCCAGGCACTCGCCGGCCGCCACGCGCAGGATCAGCGGCTCGACGGGCACGCCGTCCTTGAGCTTGCCGGTGCTGGAATCCAGGTCCGACGCCCGCACGAACAGGATCGCCGTCGGATCGTGGAGCGGGCCGCTGTGGCTCTCGCCCGTGTCCGGGTTCTTCACCGGGTCGGGCCTGGAGTTGTAGATCAGCGTCCCGTGGGGCAGCACGTCGGCGGCGGTCACCGCCACCACGTCGTACGTACGCACCGGCGCCTTCTTCGGGCACGCACCGTCGAACTTGTTGTGCCCGGAGGGCAGGTCGTTGCGCGGCGGGTTGCTGGAGAGCCGCACCAGGTCGGCGGCGTCCGACGTGTAGGAGCGCAGCAGCCCCCAGAGCCCGTTCCACTGGCCCCCCACGGCGGCGCCCGGCTTCCACAGGAAGTCCGCCGTCGAGCCGCCGGAGAAGTTGCCCGGGAACTGCGGCACGATGAACTCGAAGTGCTCCGAAATCCCCAGGCCCTGGGAGTTGCGGTAGCCGGAGTTGGGATCCGAGGGCTCGAACAGCCACTTGATCCCGTGGATGGAGAAGTTGTGCTCCTCCTCGTGGGCACCCGCCAGGATCCGGATCTGCACCCGGTCGCCCAGGAAGGTCCGGAGCAGCGGGGTGTAGGGGTCCCGGTCCTGGACGTCCCCGGTCAGGGGCGGGTAGAAGGCCGGCTGGACGTTCAGGTCCGGGTCCACCCGCTTGACCTTCGACGAGTAGGCCAGGCTGGGGTCCCCCGCGTCCCCGGCCGCCTGCTCGTTGGTGGCGGGGTCGCGGAGCCGCGAAGCCAGGGGCTCGTTCCTGTAGTTCACCGAGTAGGTCCCCGGGTCGTCCGACGAGATCAGCTCGGGGCACGGGGGTTTCACACCGCCCGGGCAGCCGCCGGCGTCGATGGGATCGGCGTAGAGGAACGGCAGGCCCACCTCGACCCGGGCCGGAGGATTGACCGCCTCGTCCGGGCGGTCGAAGCCTTCGCCGGGCTGGCGGGCCACGCCGTCCCACGGCTTGGGAGCCGTCGGGCCGGCGCCGAAGGGCACCTCCGGATGCGAGCCTTCCTGGTAGGCGAGCTGGAAGTCCGCGAACTCCAGCAGGAACTCCCGGTAGCTCTCGTCCGAGCTCTCCGTTTCGATGACCGCCTGCCAGGAGGTCGGACCGCCGTCGTGGCGGGTGTAGAACGGCTCTCCGGTTTCGTTGTGGAGCCACTTCGACCCGGCGGGCTCCACCACGAGCCCGGCGTAGAGGCCGGCCTGCTGGTGGGTGGACGGCCCGAAGTGGTCGTGGGTGAAGACCGTGCGCAGCGTCCGGTCGTTGCCGTTCAGGTCCAGGGTGTCGTCGGCGTACCAGCGCTGGATGGTCGTCTGGGCGCCCAGCCAGTCGGGCTCGCCGTCACCGTTGGCGTCGGGGCCCGAGCCGAAGAACGGGTGCGCCTCCGGCTCGAGGACGGCGAGCGTCCCGTCCAGGAGTTCCAGGCCGCCGGCGGCGTTGATGGCGTGGATGCGCTCGACCACCTCGTCGGGGCTGAACGAGCCGTCCTCGTAGTTGAAGCCGTTGGCGGAGCCGTCGGAGCTCGTGACGTCGAACTTCACCAGGTGAATGTGCTGGCCCAGGATGTCGGTGGGCGTCCTGACCTGGAAGTCGTCCAGCTCGTAGACGTTCGGCACCAGGTTGGTCAGCCAGTAGCTGATGCAGTCGTCCGTGTTGCCGCGGAAGAACAGGGGCTCCGGCGGCCGGGTCCCGTCGAGGGTCGGCTTGACGTCGTCCCACAGGGCGATGATCCGCTGCTGCGGGAAGTGCCAGCCGCTCTTGTTGAGCACCGCGTCGAGCTGGATGTCCGCAGCCTTGTAGGTCCGCGGGCTACCCACGGCGTTGCCCGCGTCGTCGATGCACGGCTCGGCGTAGGGGGCGCCCTTCGAGGGCGGGAGGCCGTTGGCCTTGAACTTCCCCGGACTGCCGTCGGGCAGGAAGCTCTCGTGCCAGCGCTGGGCGTGGAAGTCCATCGCCGCGACCTCCACCGGCTCGCCGTTCTCGTCGAGCTCGTGAGCCTCGGCGACCTCCAGCTCCTTGGTGAAGTCGAGGCGGGTCTCCACGTGGATGGTCTCCCCCGTGGTCAGCACGTGGCGCGGCAGGCCGCCGTCGTGGAGCGTGTCCAGGGGCGGGTGGGGTGGGCGGTGTCCCGCCTTGCCGGGGATGAAGAAGGGGTAGCCGGGGTTGCCGGTCCCGCTGACGACGGCTTCGCCGTCGACGATCTTCACGTCGGCCTGGGGCGCGGGAGCCATGGACCGGGTGGGGATCGGCACTACGCCGGGGATCGGCGTACCGGCTGCGATCTCACCGTCGGGCAGGGCCCGGGAACCGTCGGCCGGCCGGCCCTCTGCGTCCAGGGGCGTTCCCGACTCGAACACGTCGTGGACCCGCCACAGGGACCACATGCCCTGAGCGAAGTGGGGGTAGAAGTGGCAGTGGAAGATCGAGTCGCCCACCGTCTGGTTGCGGTTCCCGCTGCCGTTGTGCGTGGCCTCGTACGTGAACGAGGACCCCTGGCCGATGGCCTGGCTGTCCAGGTACGCGGACTTGTCGCTGTTGGGCGTGTGGAGCCACTGGTGGGCGTGGAGGTGGAAGATGTGGTGGTCGTCCGAGCCCGCGTGGAGGTTGCGGAACTTCACGTGGTCGCTCAGGTACGAGTGGTAGACGTTCGAAGGATCGTCCGGGTAGAAGGCCTTCGTCGCCTTCGGCCCCAGGTCCGGCGAGCACGCGCTGGTATCGCCCGACTGGACGTCCTCCACCGTGCACGGCGCGTTGGCCGGGACGTCCACGACCATGGCCGGGTCGCCCACGGCCCACGAGGTCAGGAAGAACTCCTCGTACTTGCACCCGGCGCACTCGTGCACGGGGCCCACTCCCAGGCGGTTCGCCAGGATCTCGGCGCCGATGCCGCCGGTGCCGTAGTTGATGGCGAAGGCGTCGCGGCCGGAGTGGGTCGTGTGCTCGAAGACCGGGTCGTTGAAGATCGGGAACGCCTGGACGGCGCCGGTTTCGTCGTGGAAGATGATCGTGTACTCGCGGAAGGACTGGTCGCGGTTCGGGTAGACCGGGTTGGGCCGATAAGTCCCCTTCGGGAAGTCGCCCCGGTTCGGGCCCGTGATGATGGCGGTCAGGTCCGAGTGGACGATCTCGTGGCCCTGGAGCATGTCGAGGATCGGCAGGCCCTCGAACCGGTGTCCGGTCGGATACACCGCGTCGTAGTCCAGGATCGGGTGGCCCTGGGCGGTGTGGTCCACCGTGGCGAGCTTCATGTCCTCGGCGGTGACCTGGCTGCGGTACCACTCGGCGCCCTTGGGCTGGACGTTGACCGAGCCGAACAGGCCGGCGGCGATGGAGCCCGAGTCCCCCTCGCCGCCCAGCATGGCACCGCCGCTGTACAGGAGGTACCCGCCCTCCTTTTCACCGTAGAAGGTGTAGCTGGCGCTCTCCCCGGGGGCCACGAGGCTGCTGTCGTTCGCGCCCACGAACGAGCCGTCGTCGGCGATGGAGTCCACGAGCTGCATGCCGATCGCGTGGACTGAAGCGGTCCGGGTGGCTGGCTGCTCGTTGTCGACGGGCGTCGGGTTCAGCAGGTTGGTGAAGTGGACCGTGAGGCAGTCCCCTTCGTTCATCCGGAGGACGAGCGGCCGGGGCCGCTTGTCCTCGCGGAGCCTGACGTTGCCCGGCTCCAGGCCCTTCGACGAGTCGATGGGCTCCACGTCCCGCTTGAGGGCGTAGATCATGCCGTGGGGCTGGACCGCACCGTAGCGGTTCCAGAAGTAGACCTGGTCCAGGGCGACGACGTCCGCCTTGATCTGGCGGTTGCACGTCGCCTGGGCCGGGCTGGCGATGAGGAGGACCCCGGTCGCCAGCAGCAGCGTTGCCGCCGTCAACACCGGGAGTCGTCCGCGGGGGGACCTCGAAGTCATGGGACCTCCTTGTCGGTTCTCCGCGCTGCCCCGGACCCCGGTGCCCCCGGCGGGACCCGTAGCGGGCAGGACAGCGACGGATGCGTTGTCCGGTCGAGAGGAGGTCCAGGGTCGGCAGAAACCGACCCACTCCAGCCCGTCTCCGGGGCCGGGACAGCAGGCCATCCCGTCGGACCGGCGTGGTGACACGCAACAGTGTCGGCTCGGCTGCGGGAGGCTGCAGAGCAGGTGCCGTGATCGCGCCGGTCCGGTGGATTGGGAGACCAAAAACCAACGGGCGAGCTTGGAAAACGCCCCCATCGCTGCGAACGACCGGCAACGCCGCCCAGGATTCGGGGGCCGATTTGGGGGAGTCGAAAGTATTTTGCCCTGATACGCGGGGGGATTTTGCCAACCAGAAAACGTTAACTGTTGGATACGGTGTCAGTGATGGAGTTGCCGTTCGTTTACGGTCCGTCGGAAGGGGGACGACCGGCCCGGGCCCCTCGGAGCCCGGGCCGGCCGCCTCCGGACCGTTCAGCCTCTCCGGCTGGACGGCGTCACGGGACCACCCACAGGATCCCCCACAGGCCTCCGTCGAACTGGAAGCTCGCGAGGTCGCGGAAGAGGTAGTCTGCGGGTCGTCCCCGATCAGGTCGTCCGAGACCGCCAGGTGAAGGTCGTCCCGGGAGCGCACCTGCTCGAGGGGAGCGTCCGGCGCGTAGCCGAACCGGAACCACATGGGCTCGGTCCGGTAGTTGAACGCCTTCTGGCCGGAGTCCTCCGCGTCCTCGGCCTCGGCCGTGTTGGGGATGGCCACGAACGCCCTGGAGGGGGGTGGTCCGAAGCAACGGCGGGCGGACGGCATTCGGCGGCTCCCGTGAATCGAGGCCTCCGAGGTCCCGAGCGACCGCGAGGTCAGGTCCGGAGCACGGCCCGGACCGGCGAGGCGTCCAGTCCCTCCAGGCGGAGCGGTAGGGCGGCGAGCTCGTAGGGGCCCGGGGGGACGTCGTCCAGCAGGAGGCCTTCCAGGTTCACCACCCCGGCGGCGATCAGCGCGTGGTGCGCCGGCAACTCCTTCGAGTCGAACGGGTCGACGGAGGGGGTGTCCAGCCCCACCAGGCGGCACCCGG
Organism: Thermoanaerobaculia bacterium; assembly: GCA_046538065.1. Lineage (GTDB taxonomy): Bacteria > Acidobacteriota > Thermoanaerobaculia > Multivoradales > DATKCC01 > JBKHJP01. The sequence goes on from JBKHJP010000054.1 coordinate 16,192, forward strand.
CCTGTCCCAGGGCCCGGGCGAGCTCCGGCGAGAGGGCGGAGAAGGCTTCGGGGAAGTGATTCCGATCGTTGACGCTCCTGGTTTTGAGGAGGAGGCGCGGCGGGTTTCCGAGGTCGACGCCCTGGAGGTGCTCGGGGGCGATCAGGGGCTCCGGGGGGACCTTCACGACGCGGCAAGGGCCCCAGAACGGCTCCAGGGGCATGGCGTCGACTGTGGCTCCGGCGTCGTCCACGTGGAATGGGGCGTCGGCGTGGGCGCCCAGGTGGGGTGTGGAGCTCAGGGCGGAGACGTTGACCGGGTCGCCCCGGCCGATGGCCCAGGAGAGCTCGGCCCGGTAGGGGGTGTCGCCGGGCCAGACGGGGGTGCCGGGGTGGACGGGTGGGGAGATGTCGTAGAGCATGAGGGGAGTGTAGCCGGGTGTGGGAGGCGGGGCGGGGCCGGGGGGCGCGCGGGCCCCGCCGCGCGGAGCGCGGTGGTCGGGCACGGCTCGGCCAGGTCGGACTTTCACCGGCTGGGCCTCGCCTCGCACGGCCCGCGCCCGTCCCAGGATGGGCCTCCCAGACGGTGAGCCCCTGCGCGGGCCGAGAGGC
>JBKHJP010000380.1:0-4115 GCA_046538065.1 Thermoanaerobaculia bacterium
GCACGACGTTCCGGCCCCGGGGGGCGGGAGGGCCGGGGCCGGGGCTTCCGGACGGCGGCGGACCGAGCGCCCGCCTGACCGGGATCTGGCCCTCCCCACAGGGACAGATCCCGGCGCCCCGGCGGCCACGGAAGGCGCAGCACACCCCCGGAGGCGACCCCACCAACAACCCCCCGGCGCGGGCTCCGAGGGCCGACGACCGGGAGGAACCCCCGGAACCGGCCCGGGGAGGGGGCACCCCGGCCCATCGGACCCGACGGCCTTCCAGGTTCCTCGACTCCGCTTCGCTCCGCTCGGAACGACAAGGAAAGTCGGTCGGAACGACAAGGAACGTCGAAACGACAAGGAAAGAAGGGGCAGGAGTCGACCTATGTCGCACCCCGGCCGGAGAGCACCGCCGCCGGCGTGCGAACCAGGATCGCCAGGTCGCGCCCGAAACTCCACCGCTCCACGTACTCCTCGTCCAGGCGGACCCGGTCGTCGTCCGACAGGAGGCTCCGGCCGCTCACCTGCCACAACCCCGTCAGCCCCGGCTTCATGGAGAAGCGCACCCGCTGCCGCGCCTCGGGGAAACGCTCCAGGTCCGAGACCAGCAGCGGCCGGGGCCCCACCAGGCTCATGTCCCCCCGGAGGACGTTGAACACCTGGGGCAGCTCGTCGATGGAGAGCCGCCGCAGCACCCGGCCCACGGGCGTGATCCGGGGATCGTCGTCGAGCTTGAAGAAGACCTTCCCCGGGCGGGCGAGGGTCGCCTCCTCCCGCTCCGCGCCGTCCACCATGGTGCGGAGCTTGTACATGGAGAACCGGCGGCAGCGATGGCCGATCCGGGGCTGGACGAAGAAGACCGGCCCCCGGCTGGTCAGCCGGATGGCCGCGGCCGCCACGAGCAGGACGGGCACGGCGGCGGCCAGGAGGAGCGATCCCACCGCCAGGTCGAGCAGCCGCTTGGAGGCGCGCCGGAGCCCTCGCTCCCAGGCGGCCTCCAACGGCAAGGCGGCGGGGGTCCAGGTGAAGACCCCTGTGTCGTTCGGTCCCATGTCGGGGTGCCTCCCTTCCGAGCAGGTCCCCCATTCTATGCAGATATGGCGATCTTTTGACAAATCGGGGGCGGATTTCCCTCCGGCAGCCGCCGCTGGATCCGGCCAGATTTCACCTCAGAGCTTGTGAATCAATCTCCGGCCGTAGCGAGGACGTTCCCGGGCGCCGCTGGCAAGGCGCGCCGACGCAGGCGTAGCAGGGCCTACGTCGAGGAGGTGCAACGCCGCCAGCGGCGATTCGGGGGCGCCCGGAGTAGGTCGGCGACTGATTCACAAGCTCGCAGGGCAAGAGGGCAGGCCGGCGGAAGTGACTCCGGGGAAGAGGGACGCTCCGCCCTCCCTGCGCTCCGGCGAACCGGGTTCCTCCGTCCACATCCCGTGTCCCCGGCTTGCAACGCGCATTCCAGGGACGACGTACGGGGAAGGGGCCCGGGGGCGGTGCCACCCCCGGGCGGGGCGGGTCCCTCAGCGGGTCCCGTTGGCGGGAGCCTCCAGGCGCCGTGCGGCCTCCAGGAGGTCGGGATCGCCGAAGGGGCGGGCCGTGTAGCGCCGGAGGGGTCGGACCGGAATCCGGTGGGCGTCCTCCAGGACCGGCCCCAGGGCGTTGGGCATGGCCCCGGTGGTGGCCAGCGTGACCCGGGCGAGCCGGAAGGGGCCGGCGGCGCCGCGGTCGTGGAAGACCAGCCCGTAGTACGGGAGCTCCATCCAGTGGCGGCCGGCATCGAGCTCCGCCGCCGCCTGAGCCCACGCCACGGGCTCGCCCGACGGCGTGTGGAGGGTCCCCTCCAGGTAGAAGCGCCCGGCGCGCTCCACCTCCACCTCCGCCAGCACGACCAGGTCGCCGTCGCGGACCTCGTCCCGGAAGCGCCCGGTGAGCCGGGCCCACGGGTTCGAGTAGAGGAACCCGGCGGCGACCTGTCGGGTCGTGCCGTCGGGCAGGGTGGCGAGGACCTCCACCAGGAAGGCCTCGGCCAGCTCGGGGACGTCCTCCGGGTCCAGGGTGATCCGGGCCGTCCGGACGCCGTCGCCGGCCCGGGCGTCCGGTCCGGTGCCGTCGTCGGCGTAGGTGACGCGGCCGACCACGGAACCGCCGGCGTCCCGGACCACGCCGGTGACGACGCCGCCGGCGACCGCTTCGCCGGCGGGACCTTCCACGGTCGCGAAGAGGGTCACGGGCTCGGGAGCCAGGAAGCCGACCTCGTCGGCCCACACGGTCAGCCGGGGCGGCTCGCCGTCGGGGCCGGAGGCTGCGTGGGGAGCCGGCGTGCGCTCGGCTGTGATGGGGTCGGGCCGGTCCGGCTCCACGGGGCGAGTCCACGCCGGAAAGCGGGCGGCGTCGCGGTAGTCCCGGGCCGCGGTCGCGGCGACGCCGCGGACGGTGGAGTCGGCGGGGTCGGCGGAACCGGAGGCCTGGGCCCCGGCGGGGAGCGGCCCGGCCAGGGCGGTGATGGTGGCGGCGAGTGTGAGCAGACGAATCGTCCTCATGGGATCCTCCCTCCTAGTAGAGCAGGCTCACGAGCTCCGCCGTCGTCATGGAGCTCGCCACCGTCGTGTCCGGGGCGCAGGGCGAGCCGTTGCACAGCCAGATCCCGTCGGGGATCGCCTTGCGGGTGTCGGCGTCGCTCGCGTCGCGGATGTCGCTGTGGTCCTCGTGGGCGCCGTCGAGGTTCCGGAACCCCGAGGCCTCCTGCTTGAAGGAGTTGCCGCACACGTTCGAGTTGTCGTACCCGGTCGTCGCGCTTCCGTCGCAGGCGTAGATCGAGGCGTACTGGACGATGCCGTCGTCCTCGCCGGACAGGCAGGCACTGGCGCCGAAGATCGCCTCGTAGCCTCCGGTGAGGTAGACGTTGCGGGCCGGCGCCGTGGAGTAGGTCTTCACCTGCACCGAGTCGTCGCTCCGCAGCCAGAAGGTGGCGTCATCGCAGTCCTGGATGAACGACGCCAGGAAGTTGCAGAAGGCGCCGGAGTCGCCGCACACGGCGTCCGCCCCCTGGGACCCCCGGTGGGCCCCGGACAGCGTGATCACCAGGCCGACGCGTTCGGCCACCGTGCTGTAGGGCCCGTTGAAGTCGAAGTTCGGGTCGGACGAGTCGCTGTTGCCCAGGATGAAGTCCATCACCGGACCGCCCATGCTGTGGGCGATCACCCAGAACGTGCCCCCCTGGGACCAGGACAGGGCGCACCGGTTGCCGCCGCCGTCGGCCCGCCCCTCGGTGGCGTCGACGATCTCCTGGGCGACCTCCCCCGCGGCCTGCGACTCCCAGTAGGGGCGGGTGCCGTTGTAGCCCACCACGTAGTGGGACGCCTGGAACCCCTTGGTGGCCACCTGGATGAAGTCGGTCGAGTCGCCGGTCCAGTAGCTCCGGGCGGCGTTCCAGTCGGTGAAGGTGTCGGTGTTGGTCTGCTTGCCGTGGACGAAGATCAGGCACGGATCGGCGGCGGCCACGGGGACCGCCACCGCGGCCAGGACCACGGCCCACGCCACCGCGGCCCGGCGGCAGACGGATCGAGACATGGAGAGCTCCTCTCGAGCGCGGAACCGGCCTCCGCTGCGGAGGCCGGCGGGCCGGAGTTGGCAGGCGGCGCACCGGGCCCGGCCCCTTGCCCGGATCGCCGGAGAACCTCGAATCAGAGCTTCGGAACCTTAGCACGCGCGATCACGACGGAGACGGGGAGAGGAGCGCGCGCGGGGGATCGTCGGCGAGGGGTGTAGGAGAGACCCGGATGCCCTCCCGCCACCTGACCGACGAGGGGTTCCGAGGGCCCTGGATGGTCCGGGCCGGGCGCCCGCTCTACGCTCCTCCCCATGGCGACGCTCGACCCACTCCTCCGAGCCGTGGCGGACCACGGGATGGAGGCCCTGGTGCTGGAGCCGGGGCACCTTCCCCGGCTGGCCCGCAACGGCACCCAGCGGGAGGTCACCCGCACCCGCCTGGACGGCTCGGTCATCGGCCGCCTGGCCCGGGAGCTGGCCCCCGGAGACGCTCCCGCCCCGAACGGCGAGCCCTGGGAGTTCGACTATCGGCTGGACGGCCGTGCCTTCCGGGTGCGGGGGCGGCCCGTCCCGGAAGGCTGGGC
>JBKHJP010000055.1:0-16779 GCA_046538065.1 Thermoanaerobaculia bacterium
GCTCCGGGCCCCCGTGGACGGTCCGGGCCCGGGCCGGGAGGCGCTGGACCGCATGGTGCGGGACCACCCGCCGGAGCGGCGGCTCGACCTCGTCGTCGAGCGGGGACGGGAGGCGGGCCTGTTGCCCCGGGACCTCCCGGCGGAGCGCTTCCGGAGCCTCTACCGCCTCTTCCGGGCCCACCTCCGGGCGTTCCACCGGTACCGGCCCGATCCCTACGCCGGCCCCGTGCTGTTCCTCCGGGCCACCGGCAGGCCCGAGGGGCGCCCCGCGCTCCTGAAGCCCTGGAGGCGGCTGGCGGAGGGCGGGCTGTCCGTCCTCGAGGTCCCGGGAGATCACCACTCGGTCCTGCGGCCGCCGGGGGTCCGGGCCCTGGCGGAGACCCTCGGGGCGACCCTGGGGCGGCTCGCCGAGACGACGAGGGGAGGCCAGGCCCACGGATGACACGGACGACGGACGGATCCGCCCCGCGGCACGACCACCCGCTGTCGCCGGCCCAGCGGCGCCTCTGGCTCCTGGAGCGCACCGCCCCCGGCGAGGCCCTGTACAACCTCACCTGGATCCTGGAGATCGAGGGAGCCCTGGACCCGGGGCGTCTCGCCCGGGCCCTGGCCCGGGTGGCCGTGCGCCACGGCATCCTGCGGACGACGCTCGTGCCGGTCGACGGCGAGCCGGTGCAACGGGTCGCCCCTCGGCCCCTGCACCGGCTGACCGCGGTGGACCTGAGGGGTCTCCCGGAGGCCCGCCGGGTTCCCGAGGCCGATCGCCTGGCCCGGAGGGACGAGGAACGGCCCTTCGACCTGGCGCAGGGCCCCCTCCTGCGGACGACCCTGATCGGGCTCGGGCCCGACGAGCACCGGCTGCAGTGCGCCTTCCACCACACGGTGGCGGACGGCTGGTCCCTGCGCCTGTTCAGCGCGGAGGTGGAAGAGCTCTACGCTGCCCTGGAGGAGGGCCGGCCGCCCCGCCTGCCGGCCCTGGCCCGCCAGTACACGGATCACGCCCGGCGGCGCCGGGAGGAGGCCGACGGCGACGCGGGTACCGAGGCTTTGGCCCACTGGCGCCGCCACCTGAGGGGCGCCCCCGAGCGCCTGGACCTGCTCGGGGACCGCCCGCGCCCGAAGTCGCCCGGATCCCGCGCCGCCTGGGCTCCCGTCGCCCTGGGGCCCGGGGCCACCGACTGCCTGGCCGCCTTGGGACGTCGTGCGGACGCCGGGCTGTTCGCCACCGTCTTCGCCGCCGTCTTCGCCCTCCTCCACTGCCTCTCGGGTGAAGAGGACCTGGTCTCGGGCTTCCCCACCCGGGGGCGAGACGATCCCGCGGACCGGGAGCTGATCGGCCTGTTCGTCCGGACGCTCCCCCTGCGCGCGCGGGTCTCCCCGGAGACCCCGTTCCAGGAGCTCCTGGCCCAGGTCCGCGACGCCGTCGCCGGAGCCGTCCGGAACGACGCCGCCCCCTTCGCCCGGATCGTGGAGGCCCTCCGCCCGCAGCGGTCCCTCGGCCACACCCCTCTGTTCCAGGTGATGTTCGTGCTCCAGAACCGGCCCCTGGAGGACGTCCGCCTGCCCGGCGGCCAGACGGTGCGCCACCGCTTGCTGGAGCACTCCGCGGCGAAGTTCGACCTGACCTTCAACCTCACGCCGGACCCTGCCGGTCCTGGGGGCCTGCTCGGCGGCATCGAGTACCGGACCGACCTGTTCGAGCCGACCACCGGGGCGCGCCTGGCCCGGCGGCTCGAAGCGCTCCTGGACGCGGTAGGCCGGCGGCCGGAGGCGCCCGTCGGCGAGCTGCCGGCGCTGCTGCCCGGGGAGCGCCACCAGGTCCTGGTGGAGTGGGCACGGCCCTTCGCCGGCACGGCCCACCGCCGGCCGCCGGAGGCGACGTTTCCCGAGCTCCTGGATGGGGTGCTGGCGGAGCGTCCCGACGCCGTCGCCGTGGCGGGCGCGGAGCGGACGCTGACCTACGCCGGCCTGGCCGCCGAGGCGGAGCGGCTCGCCGGCCGGCTCCGGGCTTCGGGCTGCGGCCCGGGCGCGCTGGCGGCCCTGGCCCTGAGGTCCTCCGCGGACGCGGTCGTCGCCATGGTGGCCGTCCTCCGAGCCCGCGCCGCCTTCCTGCCCGTGGACCCGGACGGGCCCCCGGAGCGGGTGGCCTTCATCGCCGAGGACGCCGGGGCCTCGGTGGTCGTCACCGGCGGGCGGGAGGAGAGGGCACTCCCCTTCCCCGAGGAAATCCCCCGCATGGACGTCTCTGGGGGAGCGGGTCCGCCGGAGCCGGCGGGCACCCGGTGGCGCCCCGCCCTTCCCGGCGAGCTCGCCTACGTGATCTACACCTCCGGCTCCACCGGGGTCCCGAAGGGGGTCGCCGTCACCCACGGGTCCCTGGCGCGCTTCGCGGCGGCCTACGCCGGGGCCCTGGGGCTGCAGCCGGGCCGCCGGGCGCTGCAGTTCTCGTCCCTGGAGTTCGACGCCTCGGTCCTCGAGGTCTTCCCGACTCTCCGCGCGGGAGGGACCGTCTGTACCGGCTCCTCCGACGACCTCGTCCCGGGGGAGCCCCTGGCGGCCTTCCTGGCGCGCTGCCGGGTGACCCACTTCCTGCTGGTCCCCTCGGTCCTCGCCTGCCTGCCGCAGGACGTCCCGCTGCCGGACCTGGAGGTGGCCGCCACCGGGGGCGAGGCCTGCCCCCCGGAGCTGGCCGAGGCCTGGCGGCGGCGCACGGACGCCGGCCGGCTCGTCAATGCCTACGGCCCCACCGAGGTCACCGTCGCGGCGACCCTGGGAGAGGCCGGTCCCGAGCGCCGGGGCCGGTGGCCGTCCATCGGGAGGACCCTGGCGCCGGCCCGCCTGCGCATCGTGGACCGGGAGCTCCGCCCGGCACCCACCGGCGTGCCCGGCGAGCTGTGCGTCGGCGGTCCGGGCCTCGCCCGGGGGTATCTCCGGCGCCCGGGACTCACCGCCGAGCGCTTCGCACCGGATCCCACCGCGGGAGCCCCTGAGCCGGAGCCCGGGGCGCGCCTCTACCGCACCGGGGACCTGGCCCGGTGGCTCCCGGACGGGCGGGTCGAGTTCCTGGGCCGCCTGGACCACCAGGTGAAGATCCGGGGCGTTCGCATCGAGCTCGGCGAGGTGGAAGCCTGCCTGGCGGAGCACCCGGCGGTGGCCGAGGCCGCCGCGGCGGTCCACCGGCCGCCGGACCGTCCCGAGCTGCTGGCGGGCTACGTCGTCCCCCGGGAGGACGCGCCGGGCCCGGCGGAGCTGCGAACGTTCCTGGCCGAGCGGCTGCCGTCCGCCGTGGTGCCCGCCGCGATCACGGTGCTGGAGGAGCTCCCCCGGACGCCCGGGGGCAAGCTCGACCGGAGGGCCCTCCCCCTGCCGGACCGGGACGCCGCGGCGCGCCCCGGGCGCATCGCCCCGCGCACTGCGGCGGAAAAGCTCGTGGCCGGCGTCTGGAGCGAGGTCCTGGGGCTTCAGCCGTCGAGCCTGGGCGTCGACGACCGGTTCTTCGAGCTGGGGGGGCACTCCCTCCTCGCCGCCCGCACCATCTCGCGCATCCGCCCGGCCCTGGGGGTCGAGCTCCCCTTCCGAGCCCTCCTGGACGACCCCTCCCTGGGTCTCCTGGCGCGGCGCGTCGAGGAGCGCCGGGAGGAGGCCGGCCGGGAGGGTGTGCCGCACACCGGAAAGCCGGAGCCCGGGGAGGCGGAGCCGGCCGCCCAGAATGCCCCGGACGGTCCCGTCGAGCTCCCCCTCTCGTTCGCCCAGGAGCGGCTGTGGCTCCTCGACCGGTTCGAGGGCGGCGGCCGGGCGTACGTCATCCCGGAGGCGTTCCGGCTCCGGGGTTCCCTGGCGGCCGGCGCCCTCGCCCGGGCGCTGGCCACCGTCGTCCGGCGCCACGAGGTCCTGCGCACCCGCTTCGTCGAGGACTCGGGGGAACCGCGCCAGGAGGTCGGCCCGGTACCGCGGTGCGTCCTGCCGCTGGTGGACCTCCGGCGCCTTCCCGGGGCGCGGCACCCCTCCGAGCTCGCCCGCCTCCGGAGGCGGGAGGCCCGCCGCCGCTTCGACCTGGCCCGGGGGCCCCTCCTGCGGGCCCTTCTGGTGCGCTCGGCTCCGGAGGAGCACGAGCTCCTCCTGAGCGTCCACCACGCCGCCTCGGACGGCTGGTCCCAGGAGATCCTCCACCGGGAGCTGGAAGAGGTCTACGGCGCCGCCGTCGAAGGCCGTACGGCCCTCCTCCCGGAGCCCCCCATCCAGTTCGCCGACTACGCGGCCTGGCAGCGGGACCGGCTGGCCTCGGGAGAGCTGGACGAGGGGGTCCGCCGCCGCGCCGAGCGGCTGGCCGGGATCGAGCCCCTGGAGCTCCCCGCCGACCGGCCGCGGCCGCCTCTGCCCAGCTACCGGGGGGCGATCCGCTCCCGGCACCTCCCGGAGGCGGTCTGGAGCCGCGTCGCCGCCCTGGGAGCCCGGCAGCGGGCCACGCCCTTCATGACCCTCCTCGCGGGCGTCGAGGCGCTCCTCTTCCGCCACGCGGGCCAGGAGCGCTTCGCCGTAGGGGTCCCGACGGCGAACCGCAACCAGCAGGAGACCGAAGACCTGATCGGCTTCTTCGTGGACATGCTCGTCCTCCCCGCCGAGATCACGGGACGGGAGAACTTTCCCACCCTGCTGGAGCGGACCCGGGACGCGGCCGTCGAGGCCTACGAGGACGCGGAGGTGCCCTTCGACCGGCTGGTCCAGGAGCTCCAGCCGGAGCGGGACCCCAGCCGGACGCCCCTCTTCCAGGTGGCCTGTCAGCTCCTCGCCCCGAGCGGCCCGCCCGACCTGCTGGGCCTGACGGTGGAAGGCGTGGACGTGGAGAACGGGACCGCCAAGTTCGACCTGGAGCTCACCGCCCGGGAGGCCGCCGAGGGCCTCCGGCTCCGGTGCGAGCACAGTCTGGACCTGTTCGAGCCGCCCACGGTGGAGCGCCTGCTGGGCCACCTGGAAAACCTCCTGGCGGCCGCCGCGGACGCCCCCGAGCGGCCGGTGGCGGAGCTCCCCCTCCTCGCGCCGCCGGAGCGCCACCAGCTCGTGGTGGAGTGGAACGACCGGCCGGCGCACCTGGAGGAGATTCTCCTCCACCGGGCCGTCCGGCGCCGGGCCTCGGAGGTCCCGGACGCGGTGGCGGTGGCGGCCGGCGGTGTCCACTGGACCTACCGCGAGCTCCTCCGCCGGGCCGACGCCCTGGCCCGCCGGCTGGAGCGGGCCGCCCCCGGCCCGGAGACCCCGGTGGGGCTCCACCTGGGGCGCTCTCCGGAGCTCGCCGCCGCAGTCCTCTCGGTCCTGGAGACCGGGGGGTGCTTCGTCCCCCTCGACCCGGAGTACCCGCCGGGGCGGCTGCAGGCCATGGTCGAGGACAGCGGCGCGCCGGTGGTGGTCACCCTGGAGCGTCACGCCGAGGAGCTGCCGGCGGCCCCGGGGACCCGGACCCTGCTCCTGGACCGGCCGGAGGGGGCGGGCGGTGGGTCCCCGGACCCAGGATCCCGCGAGGACGAAGGCGATCCCCGGCGGCTCGCCTACATCCTCTACACGTCGGGCTCCACCGGCCGGCCCAAGGGCGTGGCCTGCAGCCACCGCGGCGTCGTCAACCTGCTGGCCGACTTCCGGAGCCGGAGGCCCCTGGGGCCGGGCCAGCGCTGCGCCTGGTGGACCAGCCCGAGCTTCGACGTCTCGATCTACGAGCTCTTCTCGGCCCTCCTGGCCGGGGGAACGCTCCACCCTGTCCCGGAGGAGAGCCGCCTGGACGGGCAGCGGCTCGCCGCGTGGCTCCGCCGCGTGCGCATCGAGAGCGCCTACGTGCCGCCGTTCGCCCTCCCGGACCTGGCCGGTGACGCCCGGGAGGGCGGCCCCCTGACGCTGCGCCGGCTCCTCGTGGGGGTGGAGCCCATCGACGAGGTGCTCCTGGCGGACCTTCGGGCTTCCACCCCGGGCCTCGCCGTGATCAACGGGTACGGTCCCACCGAGGCCACGGTCTGCGCCACCCTCTACGACGTCCCCGCCGAGCCTGCGGGCCGGGAACGCACACCCATCGGCCGCCCGGTCCAGAACGGCCGCGTGCTGCTCCTGGGGCCGGAGAGCGGCGCCGAGCCCGTGCCCCTCGGGGTTCCGGGGGAGACCCACCTGGGCGGGCCCGGCCTGGCCCGGGGGTACCACGGCCGGCCCGCCCGGACCGCCGAAGCGTTCGTCCCCGACCCCTGGGCCGAGACGCCCGGGGCGCGGGTCTACCGGACCGGCGACCAGGCCCGCCACCTGCCCGGCGGCGACCTGCTCTTCCTGGGCCGGCGGGACCACCAGGTGAAGGTCCGGGGGATGCGGATCGAGCTCGGTGAGGTGGAGGCCGTCCTGGCCCGCCATCCCGCCGTCCGGCGCGCCGTCGCCCGCGTCGTCGAGACCGCCGGCGGCGAGCCGCGCCTGGTGGCCTACGCGGTGCCCCGGCCGGGCGCCTGGCCGGGCGCCGAGGAGCTGCGGACCCACGCCCGGCGGGACCTGCCGGACCCGATGGTCCCGGCCGCCTTCCGGGTCCTGGAGTCCCTGCCCCAGACCCCCTCGGGCAAGCTCGACCTCCGGGCCCTCCCCGAGCCGTCCTGGGACCTGGAGAGCTCCGGGCCGCCCAGGACCGAGACCGAGCGGATCGTGGCGTCGATCTGGTCCGCCGCGCTGAACGTGCCGCGGCCGGGCCGGCGCGACGACTTCTTCGGCCTCGGGGGGCACTCGCTCCTGGCCACCCGGGTGCTGGCGCGGATCCGGGAGGTCCTGGGGGTGGACCTGCCACTCCGGACCTTTTTCCGCCGGAGCACCCTCGACACCCTCTCCGCGGCGGTGGACGAGGCGCGGCGGGCCGGCCATCGGAGGCTGCCGCCGATCCGGCCGGTCCCGAGGGACCGGGAGCTGCCCCTGTCCTTCTCCCAGCTCCGCCAGTGGTTCCTCGTGGAGCTCGCCCCGGACTCCCCGGCGTACAACCTGCCCTTGGCCCTGCGCCTCGAGGGGGATCTGGACCGGCCCTGCCTGGCCCGGAGCCTCGAGGCGGTGGTGGAGCGCCACGAGGTGCTCCGGACCTCGTTCCACGCCCGCGGCGGCCAGCCCCGCCAGTCGGTCCAGCCGCCGCCGGCCGTCCCCCTGCCGGTGGTGGACCTGTCCGGCCTGCCGGAGCGCCTCCGGAGCCGGGCCCTGGAGGCCGGCGCGGCGGCCCGGAGCGACCGCCCCTTCGACCTGGCCCGCGCCCCCCTGCTCCGCCCCGTCCTGTTCGCCCTCGACCGGCCGGGGGCGGACCACCTCCTGCTCATCGCCATCCACCACATCGTCTTCGACGGCTGGTCCTTCGAGGTCCTGGCCCGGGACCTGGCGGAGCTCTACCGGGCGCGCTCCCGCGGCGAGGCGCCCGATCTGGAGGAGCTGCCCGTCCAGTACGCCGACTACGCCCACTGGCAGCGCCGGGAGCTGGCCCCGGCGGCGTTCGACGAGCAGCTCGCCTTCTGGCGGGGGTGCCTCGCCGGGGCCGACGACCGCCTCGCCCTGCCCACCGACCGGCCCCGGCCGGCCCGGCCGGGGCACGACGGCGACTCCGAGCTCCTGGTCCTGCCCCGCCCCGTGGCCGACGGCGTCCGCCGCCTGGCGGACGAGACGGGGGCGACGCCGTTCATGGTCCTGCTGGCCGCCTTCCAGGTCCTCCTGGCCCGCCACGCCGGCCAGGAGGACGTCCTGGTCGGGACCTTCGTGGCGAACCGGCGCTCCCCGGAGATCGAGCGGCTGATCGGGTTCTTCGTCAACACCCTGGTCCTCCGGGGCGACCTGGCCGGCGCCCCGGGGTTCCGCGCGTTCCTCGAGCGGGTCCGCGAGGGCTCCCTCGAGGCCTTCGACCATCAGGACCTGCCGTTCGAGGACCTGCTGGACGCCCTGGGCGTCGAGCGGGACCCCTCCCGGACGCCCCTGTTCCAGGCGATGTTCGGGATGCTCAACTTCGCCACCGCCGAGGCCCGGGTCCCCGGCCTGACCGTGCGGGGCGAAAACCTGCGGGCCGCCGGGCGTACCGACGCCGACCTGGCCCTCTGGACCTGGGAGAGCGAGGGCGGGTCCATGAAGGCCTGGCTCCAGTACCGGACGGCGCTCTTCGACCGCGTGACCGCGATGCGCCTGCTGCGCCGGTTCGAGATCCTGATCCGGGCCGCCGTCGAAGATCCGGAGCGGAGCGTGCGGAACCTGCCCGTCCTGACCCAGCCGGAGCGGCATCAGGCCATCCGGGAGTGGGACGCCCCGTTCGGGCGGCCCGGCGTGGACGCCGAGACGGTCCTCGACCGGATCGAGGCGTGGGGCCGGCGGAGGCCGGACGCGGTGGCCGTCGTGGCAGGCTCTCGGACCCTGACCTACGGCGCCCTGCTCGCCCGAGCCCGGGCCCTGGCGGGGCGCCTCGCCCGGGCGGTGCCCGCGGGACCCGAGACGACGGTGGCCGTGCGCCTCGAACGGAGCCCGGAGCTGATCGAGGCCCTCCTGGGCATTCTCCGGACCGGCTCCGCCTACCTGCCGCTGGACGACGCCGCACCCCCCGATCGACTCGACGGCATCCTCGCCGACGCCCGGGCGACCGGCCTGGTGAGCCGGGACCGTGAAGGCTCTCCCCTGGGGGGCGGGCTCCGCGCGGCCCGGCGCGCCGCCGGCACGCCGGAGGCCGGGGGTCCGAATGGGGGCCCCGTCCCGGAGGCCCTGGCCTACGTGGTCTACACCTCCGGCACCACCGGAGTCCCGAAGGGCGTGGGGGTCTCCCACCGGGCCCTCCTGGGCTTCCTCCGCTCGGCCGCGGAGCGCTACGCCCTCGGCCCCGGGGACCGGGTCCTCCAGTTCTCGTCCGTGGCCTTCGACGCCAGCGTCGAGGAGATCTTCGGCGCCCTGGCCTCCGGGGCCACGCTGGTGCTACGGGACGAGGCCACTCTGACCTCCGCCGCCCGCTTCTTCGCCGACTGCGCCCGCTGGAGGATCACGGTGGCCGACCTGCCCACCGCCTGGTGGCACGAGCTCGCCGCCGAGGCCGCCCGAGGGCGGGCCGTGCCCGAAGCTCTCCGGCTCGTGATCATCGGCGGCGAGGCCGCCCAGCCCGGAGCCGTGGCCGACTGGGCCTCCGCCGGGCCGGTGGCAACCCTCGTCAACACGTACGGTCCCACGGAGGCGACGGTCGTGACCACCGCGGCGGAGCTCGAGGCGCCGGGCGAACGGCGGGTCCCCATCGGCCGGCCCCTGGCCGGAGCCGCGGTCCACGTGACCGACCAGGGCCTGCGCCCGGCCGTCCCCGGGACCGCCGGGGAGCTGGTGATCGGCGGTGCCGGCCTCGCCCGGGGCTACCTGGGGCGGCCCGGCCTCACGGCCGAGCACTTCGTGCCGGACCCCTGGAGCGGCGCACCGGGGGCGCGCCTCTACCGGAGCGGCGACCTGGTGCGGCACCGGAGCGATGGCGTCCTGGAGTTCCTCGCGCGCATCGACCACCAGGTCAAGGTCCGGGGCCACCGGGTCGAGCCCGACGGAGTGGCCGCCGTGGTGGCGGAGCGGCCGGACGTGCGCAACGCCGCCGTCGTCCCCTGGAAGGGCGCCGACGGCAGCCTGCGCCTGGTGGCCTACGTGGTGCCGGAGGGCGCGGCGCCCCCTTCGGCGAACGACCTCCGGAGCGCGCTACGCAGCCGGCTGCCCGCCTACATGGTTCCGGCGGAGCTCGTCACCCTGGACGAGCTCCCCCTGACCCCCACCGGCAAGGTCGACCGGGACGCCCTGCCGGAGCCGGGCGGAGGCGAGCGCGCCGCCGAGACCTACGTCCCCCCGGAGACCCCCACGGAGCAGGCCCTGGCCGAAATCTGGCGCGAGCTCCTGGAGGTCGAGCGGGTGGGCGTCCACGACGACTTCTTCGAGCTGGGAGGCCACTCCCTGCTGGCGCCCCAGCTCGTCGCGCGCATCGAGGAGGACCTGGCCCTGGAGCTCCCCCTGGCCGTCCTGTTCCAGGCGTCGACCCTGGGGGAGCTCGCCGCCGCCGTCGAGGAGCTCCTGATCGAGGAGCTCGAGGGCCTCAGCGACGAGGAGGCGGAGGCCCTCCTCGACGAGGAGGCGACGCCCGTCACCTTCTGACCGACAGACCGAGCACATCGACAACATCCCGGGGAGAGAACCGATGGAATCGTTCGTCAAAGACCTGCGGCTGGGCGTGCGCCGGCTGGTGCGCGACCCGTCCTTCACGGTGGCGGCCCTCTTCGCCCTGACGCTGGGCATCGGCGCCGCCGGCGCGATCTCGATCGTCACCCACGCCTTGCTGTTCGAGAGCCTGCCCTACGAGGACGCCGAACGCATCGTGGTCTTCCAGGGAACCTACGAGGAGGACGGGACCGAGCAGGACTGGCCCATCTCCCAGGTCGATTTCCAGGACTGGGAAGAGCGTGCCGACTCCTTCTCGGCCATGTCGGTGTACAGCCACGAGCCCCTTTCCTTCAACCTCCTGGGCTTCGGGGAGCCGGAGCGGATCGAGGGCGAGCTGGTCTCCCACGACTTCTTCGACATCCTCGGCCTCGAGCCCCGTGCCGGCCGCTTCTTCAAGCCCGAGGAGGACAGCAAGCCCTTCGCCCACCCGGTGGCGGTCCTGAGTCACGCCTTCTGGAGGCAGCGGTACGGGGCCTCGCCGGACGTCGTGGGCGACACCATCCACCTGGACGGCCAGGAGTACGCCATCGTGGGCGTGGCCCCTCCCGGATTCCGGGGCCTCACGGACCGCGCCGAGCTGTGGGTCCCCTCCATGATGCCGCCGGGCCGCGAGCCCCTCATCACCCGGCGGTACCGGTGGGTGCTGGCCGTCGGACGCCTGGCCCCCGGGGTCTCGCTGAGCCGGGCGCAGGCGGAGATGGACTCCATCACCGCCGCCATGGCCGAGGAGTTCCCGAAGGACAACGAGGGCATGGGGGTCGACCTGAAACCCCTGCGGGAGCACTGGTTCGGCGACCTGCGGCACGGTCTGGCCTTCCTGTCCCTGGGAGCCGGCCTGCTCCTCCTCATCGCCTGCGCCAACGTCGCCAACCTCCAGCTCGCCCGGTCCCTGGAGCGCCAGCGTTCCCTGGCGGTGAGCACGGCCCTGGGGGCGAGCCGGCGGCGTCTGGCGCGGGAGCTCCTGGTGGAGAGCCTCCTGCTGGCCCTGGCGAGCGGCATCCTGGGGCTGGGGGCCGCCGCCGTGGGCACGAGGGCCCTCCTCGCCGGCAGCGGGGTGAGCTTCCACAGCTTCGTCCGGTTCCTCCCGGATGCCGGCCTCGCGGCCGGCCTCGTGGGCCTGGCCCTGGCCTGCGGCGTCGGCTTCGGTCTGGTGCCGATCTGGGTGACCTTCCGGAGCGACGTCGGCCAGGTGCTGCGCCAGGAAGGGCGTTCGCCCGTGCGCCACGCCCGGCGTTTCAGCTTCCAGACGGGAGTCGCGGTGACCCAGATCGCCCTGACCCTGGTGCTGCTGGTGGGGGCCGGGCTGATGGTCAAGGGGCTCGACCGCCTCCTGCGGGAGGACCTGGGCTTCGAGGCCGCGGACGTGCTGGCGATGCGCCTCGAGCTCAAGGGGGACGGCTTCGCCCAGGACGGACCGGTGGTCTCCCTGGTCCAGCGCCTCTACGACCGGCTCGAGGCAGTGCCCGGCATCGAGTCCTTCGGCATCGCGAACCCCACCGTCCCCTCCGACGACTGGGTGGGGGCCTACATGACCATCGAGGACTACGTATCTCCCGCACCGGACGGCGTGGTCCCCGCCATGGTGCACGGGGTCAGCCCGGGGTACTTCTCGCTCCTGTCGATCCCCCTGATCGAGGGCCGCACCTTTCGGCGGAGCGACACCGAGAACAGCCTGGCGGTGGTGAGCCGGTCGTTCGCCGAGCGCTACTGGCCGGACGGGAGCCCCCTGGGCAAGCGGTTCAAGATGGGCTCGCGCGACGGTGAGCAGCCGTGGCTTACCATCGTGGGCGTCGTCGACGACGTCCGCCACCGGGGCTACACGGGGCAGACCCGGCCGGCGCCGGACGTCTACACCCACGTCCTGACCAATCCCATCCGGCTGCTGCTGCGCTTCAACGTCCTGGCCCGCCCCGAGCCCGGCCTGGCGCCGACCACCGTCCACCGGGCCATCGAGGAGGCGGTCCGGGAGGTCGACCCCGACCTGCCCCTCTACGACTCCGCCACGCTGGAAGAGCGCCTCGCCTCCCAGATCGAGCAGGAGCGGTTCCAGATCCTCCTCATGGGGCTGTTCACCGCCATGGCCCTCGTCCTCGCGACGATCGGGGTCTACAGCGTGGTCTCGTACGGCGTCGCCCGCCGGACGCGGGAGATCGGCCTGCGCAAGGCCCTGGGGGCGGACCGGCGCGAGATCCTGGGGCTGGTCGTCCGGCGTGGGGCCCTGCTGGCCGCGGCGGGCCTCGGCGTCGGCCTGCTGGGGGCCCTGCTGGTGGGACCGTACCTGAGCGGCCTGCTCCACGGTCTGAGCACCCGGGACCCACTGGTCCTCGGCGGGACCAGCGTCTTCCTGTTCGGGGTGACCCTGCTGGCGAGCTACCTGCCGGCCCGCCGCGCCGCCCGCCTGGACCCGGCGAGCAGCCTGCGGCTGGACTGACCCGGAGGGGTGAGGACGGCCATGGGCGGGAGGCGCTGGGAGACGCCTCCCGCCCACGGCGCCGGGCCTCAGAGCGACGCCAGGAGCGGCGCGATCACCAGCGCGACCACGGACATGAGCTTGATCAGGATGTTCAGGCTCGGGCCCGCCGTGTCCTTGAAGGGATCCCCCACCGTGTCGCCGACCACGGCGGCCTTGTGGGCGTCGGACCCCTTGCCGCCGTGGGCTCCGCCCTCGATGTGCTTCTTGGCGTTGTCCCAGGCGCCGCCGGCGTTGGCCATGAAGATCGCCATCATGACGCCGGAGGAGGTCACCCCGGCCAGGAGGCCCGCCAGGGCCGAAACGTCGAAGAAGCCCACCATGACCGGCACGATCACCGCCAGAAGGCCCGGCATGACCATCTCGCGGATCGCCGCCTGGGTGGAGATGTCCACGCACCGGGCGTGCTCGGCCTCCGCCTTGCCTTCCATCAGGCCGGGGATCGACCGGAACTGGCGCCGGACCTCCTCGATCATCTTGAAGGCGGCACGGCCGACGGCCCGCATGGCCATGGACGAGAACAGGAACGGGAGCATGGCCCCCACGAAGAGGCCCGCCATGACCCGGGGGTTGCCCAGATCGATCTCGCGCAGGCCCACGGTCGTCTTGAAGGCGGCGAACAGGGCCAGGGCGGTGAGGGCCGCCGAGCCGATGGCGAAGCCCTTCCCGATGGCGGCGGTGGTGTTGCCCACGGCGTCCAGCCGGTCGGTGCGCTCCCGGACGTCGGCCCCGAGGGCGCTCATCTCGGCGATGCCGCCGGCGTTGTCCGCCACCGGCCCGTAGGCGTCCACCGCGAGCTGGATGCCGGTGGTGGAAAGCATGCCCAGGGCGGCGATGGCGATGCCGTAGAGACCGGCCTGCCAGTGGGCGACGAGGATGGCCCCCGCCAGGACCACGATGGGCAGGGCGGTCGATCGCATGCCCACCGCCAGCCCGGCGATGATGTTGGTGGCGGCGCCGGTACGGCTGTCGTCGGCGATCCCCCGGGCCGGCCCCTTGGCCTCGGAGGTGTAGTACTCGGTGATCAGGCCGATCGCCACGCCGGCGGCCAGGCCCGCCACCGTCGCGAGGAAGACGCCGTTCGCCCCGAACTCGTTGTCTTCGAGGCGGTAGGTGCCGTCCAGGAGCCACTGGGCCGTCAGCCAGGTCCCGCCGAGCATGACGATGGCGGAGGCGAAGGTGCCGGTGTTGAGCGCCTTGGCCGGGTCGCCGCCCTCCCGCGTGCGGACCAGGAAGGTGCCCCCCAGGGAGACCAGGATGCCCAGGGCCGCGAGGATCAGGGGGAAGAACACCAGCTCCGGCGTGTAGCCCTCGCCGCCCAGCCGGACCGCGCTGACTCCGAGGACCAGCGACCCGATGATGGAGCCCACGTAGGACTCGAAGAGGTCGGCGCCCATGCCGGCCACGTCGCCCACGTTGTCGCCCACGTTGTCCGCGATGACCGCCGGGTTCCGGGGATCGTCCTCCGGGATCCCGGCCTCCACCTTCCCCACCAGGTCGGCCCCCACGTCCGCCGCCTTCGTGTAGATGCCCCCACCCACGCGGGCGAAGAGGGCGATGGAGCTGGCGCCGAAGGAGAAGCCGGCGAGCACCGTGACCACCCGCAACAGGTCCGCCTGGGGCGAACCCGTGTCGAACAGCCGGCCGTAGAACAAGAACAGGACCGACAGGCCCAAGACGCCGAGCCCGACGACGCTGAAGCCCATCACGGCGCCGCCTGAGAAGGCGACCTTGAGGGCCCCGTTCAGGGTCGTCCGCGCCGCGGCGGCGGTCCGGACGTTGGCCGAGGTGGCCACGCGCATGCCGAAGAAGCCGGCCAGCGCGGAGCAGACTGCCCCGGTAACCACCGACAGGGCGATCAGCCAGGAGCTGGACGCCTGCCCGGCGTTGGCGAACGCCAGCAGGGCAGCCACCACGATCACGAAGACCGCCAGCACCCGGTACTCCCGGGCAAGGAAGGCCATGGCCCCCTGGCGGATGTGGCCGGCGATCTTGACCATCACCTCGGAGCCCGGGTCCTGGCGGTTGATCCAGGCGCTCCGGACCCAGGCGAAGACCAGGGCGGCTGCACCGCACAGGGGCACGAAGTAGAGAAGGGTTTGCAAGTCCACGGTCTGTCTCCTCGTTGAAGTGTTCGTCGGGTTGCGATCCGCGCGGACGAGCGCCGGCTCCGGATCAGCCGTTGTATCGGTTCATCGCCACCTCGATCCCGTGGTCGAGCCACGCCTGGCAAGCGTCCGCCGCCCGCTCCACCATCTCGGCCGCGGCCTTCTCCTCGTCCGGCCGGAACGGCGACAGCACGTAGTCCACGAGCTCCTCGCCCCCTGGAGGGCCGTCCTCTCCCGCGCACCCCAGCCGCAACCGGGGGACGGCGTCGGTCCGGAGGTTCTCCACGACGGACTCGACGCCCCGGTGCCCCCCGGGGCTGCCGCCGGGCCTCAGCCGCAGGCGGCCCAGGGGCAGGGCGACGTCGTCGTAGACCAAGAGCACGTCCTCCGGCGCGAACCCGTGTCGCTCCGCCAGGCAACGGACCGCGTAGCCGCTCCGGTTCATGTACGTCTGGGGGAGGACCAGGAGGACGCCTCCGGCCCCGGCCACGAGGGCGTTGCACTCCAGCCGGGAGAGCTCCACGGAGCGCCGGCGGGCCAGGAGCTCCACCACCCGGAAGCCCAGGTTGTGCCGGGTCTCCCGGTAGCGTGCTCCGGGGTTGCCCAGGCCCACCACCACCCGGAGCCCCGGCGCCGCCGGGCTGGGTTCAGGGTTCTCGCTCATGGTCGGTGGGCACTGGGCACGGAGGTGTGCCCCCGGCCCTGGCCGGAGATCGGGCCCGGACCTCTAACCCTCTTCGGCCTCGGGTTCCCCCTCTTCCTCCTTGCCGCGGCCGATGACCTCGGGCTCCTCGGTCTCGGCCTCCAGGAGCTCCTCCTCCGGCTCTTCCTCCGGCTCCTCGATGCGGTCCGGGTAGGCGACGGAGACGATCACCCGCTCGGGATCCTCCAGGAGGGTCACCCCCCTGGGCAGGGTGAGGGCCCCCGCCTCGAGGTGGTCGCCGATCGACAGCCCGGAGACGTCGACCTCGATCGCCTCCGGGATGTCCCCCGGCAGGCACTCGACCTCCACCTCACGGTTGACGAAATCGAGCACGCCGCCCTCGTCCTTGACCCCCACCGGGGTCCCCACCGTCTCCACGGGGACGCTGATCTGGAGGGCCTCGTCCATGAGGACGCGCTGGAAGTCGATGTGGAGGATCTCCCGGCTCACCGGGTCGACCTGGATCTCGCGGATCCGGGCGTGGCGCTGCTGGTCGCTTTCGCGCCGCTGGAGCAGGAAGATCGTGTTTTCGGTGGCGCCGCCCCGGAAGACCTCGAGGACCCTCCGGCTCTCCACCTCGATCGGCACGGTGTCGTGGCCGGCGCCGTAGAGGATGGCCGGGATCTGCCCCGAGGCCCGGAGGCGCCGGTTGGAGTTCTTGCCCGTCGCCTCGCGGGTCCGGACGTCAAGATGGAATTCTTCGCTCATGTCTGTCCCTCAGTGTGTTTCGGGAACGCGGTTGCGGGTCGTCGCTCGATGTCCGGCGGGTGAGTCTAGACGAACAGGGAGCTCACCGAGCTGTCCTCGTGGATGCGGCGGACCGCCTCGCCGAGGAGCGGGGCGACCGAGAGCGGCCGGAGCTTCTCCAGCCTCCGCAGCTTCTCCTCGATCGGTGTCGTGTTGGTGATCAGCACCTCGGAGACGGCCGAGCTCCGGAGGCGGTCGATGGCCGGGCCCGAGAGGATGCCGTGGACCCCCACCGCCATCACGTCCACGGCGCCGTGGGCTAGGAGGGCCTCCGCCGTCTTGGTCAGGGTTCCGGCGGTATCGATGATGTCGTCGATGATCAGCGCCGTCAGGCCCTCGACGTCGCCGATCACGTTCATGACGTCGGCCTCGTTGGGCTTCGTGCGGCGCTTGTCCACGATGGCCAGGCCCACCTCCAGGCGCTTGGCGATGGCCCGGGCCCGCTCCACCCCGCCGGCGTCGGGGGAGACGATGGTCAGGTTCGGCGTCCTCATCTCGCGCACCGCGTCCAGGATCACCGGGGCGGCGAACAGGTGGTCGACGGGGATGTCGAAGAA
>JBKHJP010000381.1:0-4105 GCA_046538065.1 Thermoanaerobaculia bacterium
GTGGAGGAGGTGGCCGCCGCCTGGGGCGACCCGCGCGCTGTGCCACCCCCGGGCGTCGGCCCCGCCCCCGGCGAGCTCCTGGACATCCGGCTCCAGGGACGCCCCGTCCCCGAACCGGATCCTCAGGAGCCGCCTCCGGGCCGCGCCCAGGGTCCCCGTGCCGTGGGCCGCGGCGAAGACCTGGCCGTCTTCGGCCAGCTCCACCGAGGTCACGGCCCAGGGCCCCGACGTGAGCGCGCCCAGGAGCTCCAGGCCGTCCTCGGGGGCGGAGTAGAGGTAGAGGTGGCGCCAGCCGGTCCTCTCCGAGGCCCAGAGGAGCCGTCCGTCCGGCAGGAAGGTGGTCTCCTTGCCCAGGTTGACCCAGGTGGGGTGGCCGTCGGTGAGCGCAGTGTCGCAGGCGCCGCTGGCCGGGTCACACAGGAGGAGGTCGAGGCGGTCCTGCTCCCGGTTGAGCCGCTCCACGGCCACCCGGGAGCCGTCCGGGGTCCAGTGGAGCCGGGCGAGGTAGCTCTCTTCCTCCGGGGCGTCGGTGTCGAGCCAGGTGGTCTCGCCGGTGGCGAGCTCCAGGATCCCCAGGCGGACCTCCGGGTTCGTGGTGCCGGCCTTGGGGTAGCGCTGGTGCTCGGGCTCCGGGTACTCGGGACGGTAGTCCGGGAGCAGGGTGTACTCGCTCACCGGGGTCTCGTCGAAGCGGTAGTAGGCGATCCGGGTCGAGTCCGGGCTCCACCAGAAGCCGGTGGCGTCCCGGGACCAGATCTCCTCCCAGTAGACCCAGGAGGTGGTGCCGTTGAGGGTGGTGCCGGGCTCGCCGTCGGCGGTGAGGGCCCGCTCGGCCGGTGGCGACGGGGTCCCGGCACCGGCCGCTTCCGGGGCGGCGCCGGACGCACCGGACGGGTGCTGCGCCTCCCCCTCGCCCGCCTCCGGGAGCTCCAAGAGGTACAGGTCCGCCTCCCGGACGTAGGCCACCTTCCTCCCGTCCGGCGAGATCGCCGGGTCCTCCTCGGCGGCCTCGGTGGTGGTGAGCCGGGCGAGGCGCCGCTCGTCCTCCGCGCCGGGGCGGAGCAGCCACAGGTCGCCCCCGGACTCCAGGAGGAGCGCGTCGCCCGCCGGCGACCAGTGGTAGGCGTCCAGGGTTTCGCCGGACCGATCTCCGCCCTCTTCCCCGCCGTCCTGCTCGGCGAGACCGCTCTCCGTGCGCCCGTCCCGGGCCGGCGGCGCCAGCTCGGCCACCTCCAGCAGGCGCGTCGTCTCGCCGGTGGCTGCCTCCATGCGCCACAGGGCCTCGCCGTCGCCGTCGTCCCAGACGTAGGTCAGGGCGCCGCCGTCCGGGTGCCAGGCGGTCTGGGTGGGGCGCCGGCCGGTGCGCTCCTCGTCGAACAGGTCGTCGAAGCTCAGGCGCGCCGGGGCGTCCGGCGTCGGCTCCTGGGGGGAGGCGGTGGCCCTGGCGGTTGCCGGTCCCAAGGAAGAGACGAGGCCGGCGCCCAGGGCGGTCAGGGCGAGGACGGTCCAGAGAACGGGCGTGGCGAGCGAGACGCGCGGCATTGGAGGCCTCCTGACTGGGAGAGGTCCGACGAAGGCCGAGTCTATCCGGCTCCGTCCGGCCATTCGCCCGCAGCCTCTCCGACGCGTGCAGGGGCGGAGCTTGCCTCCGCCCGAGACTGGCAGACCAGGAGGGCCGGGAGGAGCCAAGCTCCTCCCCTACACGCAGCGAAGAGCGCCGGCCCACCGGATCCCGGTGCGCTGAGGCGCACCCTATACGTCTGCCAGCGCGGTGTGTTCCGGTGTGACTGGGTCGCACCCTACGCCGTGGGGGGGAGGGCGCCTTCCAGGCGCAGGAGGTGCTCCTTGCGGTCCAGGCCGGCGCCGTAGCCGGTCAGGGAGCCCTCCGCCCCGATCACCCGGTGGCACGGCACCACCACGGCGATGGGGTTCCGGTTGTTGGCCATGCCCACCGCGCGGCTTCCCCCCGGCCGGCCCACGGCCCGGGCGATCTCGCCGTAGCTCCGGGTCTCCCCCCAGGGGATCCGGGCGAGCTCCTCCCAGACGCGGCGCTGGAACTCCGTGCCCTCCGGGGCCAGGGGCATCTCGAAGCGCCGGCGCCGTCCGGCGAAGTACTCCTCGAGCTGGCGGGCGAGCTCCGGCAGGGGCGCCGCGCCGGGGTCCTCCCGGGCGGTCCCGGCGGCGAGCCGGGCGCCGGTGGGATCGCCCGGTTCGTCCAGCTCCTCCCGGGCGCGTGTGCGGGCCTCCTCCGGCGAGTCCGCGAAGGACAGGCGGACCAGGGCCCCGTCGCGGGCGACGGCCAGGAGCGCCCCCAGAGGGCAGGGCAGGACCGCCCAGGCCTCCGCCCAAACCTCCGCCGGGGCACGGTCTCGTGCGTTCATGGCCATGTACAATACCGTGGACTCGACCAGCACTCGGCCCGACATGGGCCCGAACTGGGCCCGAACCCGCCCGACCCCGAAGTCCGCCCGAAGCCGACGTACCGACCGGAGACCGCGCACGTGGAGCTCGACAGCCTGCTCAGGCTCATGACCACCAAGGGGGCCTCCGACCTCCACCTGAAGCCCACGCGCCCGCCGCTGCTCCGGATCAACGGCCGGCTCCTGCCGGTGGAGTCGGAGGCCCTGCGGCCGGACGACATCGAGGACATGCTCCTGGGGATCCTCACGCCCCCCCAGAAGGCCAGGCTGGAGGAGCGCCTGGCGGTAGACATCGGCTACGGGGTCTCGGGCTTGGCCCGCTTCCGGGGCAACATCTACATGCAGCGGGGCACGATGGCCGCCTCGTTCCGGCGGATCCCGTACGAGATCCAGGACGCCGAGGAGCTGGAGCTTCCCGAGACCCTCCTGGACTTCTGCAAGATCAACCAGGGCCTGGTCCTGGTCACCGGCCCCACCGGGAGCGGCAAGTCCACCACCCTGGCGGCCCTGATCAAGCACATCTCCAGCCACCGGCCGGTCCACGTGATCACGATCGAGGACCCCATGGAGTTCCTCTTCACGGACGACATGGCCTCCATCTCCCAGCGCGAGGTGGGTACGGACACGGTGGACTTCACGGAGGCGCTGCGCAACGCCGTGCGCCAGGACCCGGACGTGATCATGGTCGGCGAGATGCGCGACCGGGAGACCATCTCCACCGTGATCACGGCGGCCGAAACGGGGCACTTGGTCTTCTCCACCCTGCACACCAACAGTGCCACCCAGACCATCGACCGCATCCTGGACAGCTTCCCCTCCGACCAGCAGGCCCAGGTCCGGGCCCAGCTCGCCCTGGTTCTCAAGGGGGTGGTCTCGATGCAGCTCGTCGAGAGGGCCGAGGGCGGCCGCGTGCCGGCGCTGGAGATCATGAAGGCCTCGCCCAAGATCACGAAGATGGTCGAGGCGGGGGAGACGGCGGCGCTGCTGGAGGAGGTGGAGGGCTCCGTCCGGTACTACCGGATGCAGTCCATGAACCAGTCGCTCCTGGCGCTGCTGGCCCACGGCACGATCACCTACGAGGAGGCCATGGACGAGTCCCCCGACCCGGAGGACCTGTCCCTGAAGCTGCGCAAGATGTTCCCGAAGATCGAGGAACGAGGAGGTGACATGAGCCCGGCGACGTCCGATTTCTCCCAGATCCTCGAGCTCCAGGAGTACCGGCGCCTGTACGAGGAGCAGGAGGAGAAGATGGGGGCCCGGCTGGCCCAGAAGGACGAGGAGATCGGCCGCCTCCGGTCCGACCTCCAGAACCGCGACACCCAGATCCAGCAGCTCCAGGAGCAGCTCCAGGAGGCGGCGGACGAGCGGGAGAAGATGAAGAGCGACTACACCCGCCTGCGCCAGGAGGCCCAGGAGAAGATCGACAAGCTGATGGAGCGCATCAAGGAGCTGAACCAGAAGATCATGGGGGAGGAGAAGAAGGGGATTTTCAGGTAAAGAGGCTCCGCTTCAGGGGCAGCGGTTTCGTTACCGGAGGTGCCTCCGGACGACGCGGCTCCCCCGCCCCGGTCGGCTTTCGAAGCGAGCCCGAACCGGCCCGGGCCTATCCACTCACGCAGAGATCCTCTGAATCACCCCCCTCTCCCTCGGTCCCTCTCCACCCCCTCGAGGGGGGAGAGGGACGC
>JBKHJP010000382.1:0-4103 GCA_046538065.1 Thermoanaerobaculia bacterium
TGGTCACCCGGTCTTTCTTGCCCTTTCCCTCCCGTACTGTGACCTCTTTCCGATCGAAGTCCAGGTCCTTCACCCGCAGGCGCAGGGCCTCCAGGAGCCGGAGGCCGGAGCCGTAGAGCAGGGTGGCCACCAGTTGATGAGGCTTCCGGAGCTCCGCCAGGACAGCCCGGACCTCTCCCTTCGTCAGCACGACGGGGAGGCGGCGCGGTCTACGGGGCCGGAGAATGTCGAGCTCCCCGAGCTCCCGGCCGAGCACGTGCCGGTAGAGGAACAGGAGAGCCGAGAGAGCCTGGGTCTGCGTGGATGGGGAGACGTGCCGGTCGGCGGCCAGGTGGGTGAGGAAGGCGTTGACTTCCTCCTCTGCGAGCTCCTTGGGGTGGCGCTTGCCGTGGAAGAGGATGTAGCGGCGGATCCAGCCGGCGTAGGTTCGCTCGGTCCGGCGGGAGAGCTGGCGGGCGCGGATCTCGCGGCGTACCTGCTCCAGGAGCTTGGGCGGCTTCGGCGGCATCGCCCTCAATCGCGCCACGCAGGCGGGCAACGTCCTGCGAGCTCGACGGCGTGCCACGTGACCTTGCAACGGATGGAGTTTTCGGGGGGCCTACAGCCGGGGATGACGTGCTGACTGGCAGGGGTCCGTGGGCGCACCCGGTCTGACGAGCTCACAACGGGACCAACCTCACGGTGAAGAATCGGCCGCTGCTCTCCTCGTCGAAGTCCGCCGGCTCGACCGGTAGACCGGCGCGTACGGCAAGGGGGTAGAAGCGCCGGTAGGAGTTTCGATCGAACGCATAGGCTGCGCCGAGCTCCAACCCTTGCAGGACCTCACCGAACCTGGTCTTCTTCACCGTGGCCCTGGACGCTCCTTCAGGAGCTAGCTCCGCGAGGTACCGCTTCATCGCACCGACCGAGCCGGATATCAGGCAGGCGTCGCCGTCCGTGCAGATCACCTTCCCACGGGAAAGGTATGCAAAGTAGCCCACCACCTTCTTCTCAGGGTGTGCCATCCATTCCTCCTCTGGCCGTAAGGTTTATCGAGTCCGCGCAACGCGACTCGGGCGTCCCTCTACTCACAGAGACGGAAAACCGCGCCTTCATCGCTCTGAAGCGATTGGGGCGGGAACCGCCCGCCGGTCAGCCGTCCTCGCGTCGCGACCGCAGCCAGGCTGCGACGGCGCAGCTGAGCTGCTCCAGGTCGTCGAGGCCGGTGGTGGCGACGCGGTGGACCAGCTCCGGGTCGGCTGGGGCGTCGACGTGGGCGACGACGTTGCGCAGGCCCACGGCCCGGGCGAGGGCCTGGGCGATCCGGTCGGCCAGCTCGGCGAGCTTGGCCGCGATCACGTTCTCGTCAACCATCGGCGCCGGCGGCGAGGTGTTCGAGGTAGGCGTCGCGCATCCGCTCGTACCAGGGCCGGTCGAGAGAGGTCTGGAGGAGGAGGCGGGTGCGGAGCTCTGCCTCCGCGTGGGGGCGCCTTCGTGGACGACGACGCCCTCCCGGACGAGGGCGGCCAGCAGCGGGTAGCTCACCCGGCGGCCGGGGCTGACGTCCACGACGTCCACGTCGAGGCCGGTGGCCGCCCGGAGCTCCGCCATCAGCCCCAGGCGGTCGAGCTCGGCCCCGCGGGTCAGCTCCACGGCCAGATCGGGGTCGGCGTCAGGAGCGGCCACCCCGCGGGCCCGGGAGCCGAAGACCATGGCCAGCCGGATCTCCGGGTGGCGGCGGAGGACGCCCCGGATGGCCTCCTGGAGCTGGGGAGCGAGCGGCATTGCGGGCAGTATAGCTGCCGGCTCGCCTCGTCATCCCTCGCCCCGGTGGCCCTCTAGCCGCCCCCGAAACCGCCCCAGGTGGAGCTGGGTGTCGTAGAGGATCTGGACGTGGCCGCCGTCCTGGTGGCGGTCGAAGAGGCGGCGGAGCTCCGCGAGCATGGGCTCGTGGTCCGGGTGGCCGGGGGCGGGGGTGTAGGAGGAGGAGAGGAGTCGGCCCCGGAGGCGTTCGAAGTCCAGGACCTGGCGGTTGGGGAAGGTGTGGCCGGTGTAGGAGCCGCGGAAGAAGCTCTCGAAGCGCTCCGGGCCCAGGCGGGTGTGGTCGACGGCGTGGTAATCGGTGCCGAAGCGGTGGAGCAGGGCCTCGTAGTCCCGGAGGAAGGGGGTGGTGTCGGTCTGGCGGGCGTTCCAGAAGAGGGCGACCCAGCCGCCGGCCGGGCCCGGGCCGCCGGGCTCCCGGGAGGCCGGCCGGTCCGCCCCGCGCTCCTCCGGCCGCCCCCGGAGGATCCGCAGCCACTCCCGCCGGGTCCGCTCCGGGTCGAACCAGTGGAAGGCCTGGCCGGCGGTGACCAGGTCGACGGAGGCGTCCGGAAGGGTGGTGGCCTCCGCGGTGCCGGCGACGCTCCGGAACCTGGGCTCGCCACCCAGGCGCTCCTCGGCGGCCAGGCGCATCTCCGGGTTGGGTTCGACCGCCAGGACCCGGGCGCCGGAGCGGAGCAGGAGCTCCGTGGAGATCCCTGTGCCGGAGCCCACGTCCGCCACCACCCGGCCGGGCCCCAGGCCGGTCGCCTCCACCAGGGTTTCGAGGAGCGCATCCGGGTAGCCGGGACGGTAGCGGACGTAGTCGGCCACCCGGCCGGAGAAGCGTTCCGTGGGGCGGCGGTCGTTCTCGTCGGTCACGGCTCCGGCCTCCTTCTGCCGGCTGTCACTCCACCCGCGGGTAGCGGTTGCTGTGCTGGACGAAGGCGACGACCCGGCCGTCCTCGTCCTCCTCGAAGACCACGGTCTCGCCGAGCTCGCCGTCGTCGCGGACCCGGCGGAAGGTGTTGCCGCCCTCGGGCTCCACGCGGCGGAGCTCCTCCAGGTCCCCCAGGGGGTCGTTCGTGGGGAGGCCGACCATGGCCAGGCCGTCCTTCCAGGGGAGGACGACGGCCTCGCCGTGCCAGGGCTGGAGGCTGTAGGTGCCGGCGAAGCGCTCCAGGTCGGAGGGGCCCTCCGCCGGGGCGCCGGCCTCCGAGCCGTCGCCCTCTCCCTGGCCTCCTGTCTCCGGGTTCCGGCCGCCGGTGTCGCGGGCGGTCCGGTCCGCCGGCCCGTCGTCCGGCTCGGGGGTTTCGCCGTCCTCGGCCTCCGCAGCCTCGCCCTCGTCGGGACATTCCTCGCCCTCGGCCTCCGCCACCGCGGCGGCCACGATCTCGTGGGCCCGGCGGACGAATCGCTCGGTCGACACCCCGGAGGCGTTGGCCAGCACGGCGGCGCCGATCCGGTCCTCCGGCTGGATCCAGACGGTGCTGCGGTACCCCGGGCAGGAGCCGCTGTGGCCGGTGAAGGTGGTCTCGTTCACCCGGTAGACACCGAAGCCCAGGCCCCGCGCGGTCTCCCAGTCGGGCTCGAGCCACTGGACCCGCTGCATCTCCCGGAGGGTGTCGCCGTCCAGGACGGCGTCGCCGCCGCTCTCCAGGATCCGGAGCTGCCAGGAGGCGAAGCGGGCCAGGTCCAGGGCGGTGGATGAAAATCCGGCGGCCGGGGCGACCCCCTCCGCGTGAAAGGGGGTCACCGGCTCCCGGGCGCCCTGGCGGGTGGGGGACCCGTGGCCGGTGGCGAGGCGGGGCTCGTCCGCCGGGTCCGGCATCTCCGGCCGGGTGTCCGCCAGGCCGAGGGGGTCCAGGAGCTCGTCGCGGACGTATTCGGCGTACGGCCGGCCGGAGACCTCCGCCACGACCTCGCCGGCCAGGGTGAGGCCCAGGTTCGAGTACTGGTAGTGGCGCTCGGCGGGGTAGAGGGTCTCCTGCTCCCCCAGGCGCCGGCGGATCTCCTCCCGGGTGGGGAAGTCGAACTCCGGCGCCGACCAGTAGGGGAAGTCCGACTCCCGGGGGAGCCCCGAGGAGTGGGTGAGGAGGCCCCAGAGGGTGACCGGCGGGCCGTCCGGGTACGCCTGGGTGATGGTGAACCAGGGCAGGTGCTCGCCCACCGGGTCGGCCAAGGCGAGCTCGCCGGCGTCCCGGAGCTGGAGGACCGACAGGGCGGTGAAGAGCTTGGAGATGGAGCAGATGCTGTAGACAGTCTCCGGGGTGGCCGAGGTGTCCGCCTCCCGGTCGGCCAGGCCGTAGGCGCCGCTCCAGAGG
>JBKHJP010000383.1:0-4093 GCA_046538065.1 Thermoanaerobaculia bacterium
GTGCACACGAGGCCGGCGTCCAGGAGGGCTACCACCACGGGCCGGTACGCCTGGAGGTCGTTGTGGTGGTAGGTGAAGGCGAACGGGCTCCCGGGAACGAGGGCCCGGGCCATCCGGCAGTAGACCTCCGAGAGCCCCGCCACGAACTGCTCCAGGCCCCGCTCCAGCGTCTGGTTTCCGGTGAGGTCCCCCGCGCGGCGCGTGCTCGGCGCGGCAAAGACCGGGTCGTCCCCGCCTACCAGGCGCCGGAGCCAGGCGTAGCAGAAGTCCATCAGCTCGGCGTACTGGACGTTGGCGTAGTACGGCGGGTCGGTGAGGACGGCGTCCAGGGAGGCTTCGGGGAGCTCGGTCTCGGTGGCGCTCGCGCAGCGCAGGTCGACCGCCCGGGTGGCGCCGGCGTCGCCGCCCCGGCGGTCACCGATCCACTCGCCGGGCACCGGGACGATCTTCTTCCGGCTACCGTCGTAGCGCAGCTCGAACGGCGCCGCGCAGTACTCCTTGGCCCGGGCGAACTTCTCCACCACGTTGGTCCAGCCGCCGCTTCCCACGTTCCGCCCCGTCTGCGGGTGCTGGATGCCCAGGAGGTTCGACTCCGCCTGGATCAGCCCCACGGGGAAGCCGTGGACGGAGAAGATGTCCAGCGACTTGAGGGACCGGGTGTCGTACCGGCAGAGCATGTTCTGGTAGCGCAGGAGGTCGGAGAGGTTGGTGGCCAGGGCGTGGCGCACGCGCTCCGCGGGGACGGCGGCGATCTCCTCCGCCAGCCGGGCGAGGCCCAGGAGCTGGCGCGCGTTGAACATCTCGTGGTAGCGGCGGTACCCCCAGCGGTGGAGGCGGTCGCTCTCGTCCCCTGGAGGGATTTCCTCGTCCGGGATGAAGGGGCGCAGACGGCCGGCGGCCCCCTCCAGGCGGCCCTCGGCCTCGGCGTAGCGTGCCAGGTCGTCCGCGTCCGGGCTCTTGAAGAAGCGGCCCTCGTGGCCCGGCTTGCAGCGCCAGCAGTGGTACTCGAGGGCGATCATCCGGTGCCGGGGCGCTCCGGCCTGGGGTTCCGGGTAGCGGGCCTCCTCGCCGCACGCCGGGCAGGGGCAGCGGCCGCGCCGGGCCGGGCTCTCCAGGGCGAGCGGCGCGGCGCACTCGGGGCACGGCCCCGGAGCGTCCCGGTCCTCCACCTCGGTGAGGGCGCAACACCCGGAGCAGAGGAGGACGTTCCTCGGGTGGCGCTGGTCCGCGGCGATCAGCGTGCCGGGCAGGAGGTCGAACTCCTTCCCGCAGGCCCGGCACGAGTGGACCTTCACCCAGAGGAAGTACTTGACCGGGGCGTCCGGCTCGCCGCACCGGGTGCAACGGGTGCGGTACAGGCCCCCGAGCTCCTCCTCGAGGCCCGTCTCCACGACGCGGGCGGCGGCCCGGTACGCCCCGACGTCCAGGTGGAGGAGCTCCTGGCGCACCACCCAGTAGGCCATGGGGTTGACGTCCCAGCCGGTGACGTCGCACCCCAGGCGGTTGGCCTCGAACAGGGGCGTCCCCCCGCCCATGAACGGATCGGCCACGCGCAGGCCGTCGAATCGGTGCGGCCGGTCGAAGATCTCGCGAAGGGGTCCCTCGCCGAGCTCGGAGAGGAGCAGTGCCCGAAACAGCGTCCCTGGCCGGCGGGCGAACCACTTGTGGACCGCGATCACCGGCCGGACGTTCTGCTGGATCTGCTTCTCCTTGAGCGCGAGCTGGGCGACGAACCCCACGTCGAACCGCCTCTCGATCCCCTGCCCAGGACTCCGCTCCGCCGGCCGGGGGGTCGGCTCGTCGAGGAGGCTGCGCTGGATCGGCTCGGGCGTGGCCATCGGTGGTGCGGGGTCAGCAGAATCGGGCGTCGAAAGAGCCTACCACGCCATCAGGCCGCGAAGCTACAAGATGTAGGGGGCGAGCCACCGCAGAGGGCAAGATGTGGCAGTGGTCCTGGACAGTGCTCGTCAGTGGAGAGATTGGAGCGTCGCCGGCAGCACCTCTGCGTCCGCCCGGTGCCGGGTCATCGCCACCGCCCAGCCGCCGTCGGCCACCGGCTCGCCCCGCCGGGCCACCGCCTTGGCTACGGTCCTGGAGCCGTCCTATGAGGCCCCGCTGCCGCACGTCCTCTCCGGAATCAAGTCTCCTTCCTGGCCCGGCGCTCCCGAACCTCGCTGAGGATCTCCTCCAGCGAAGGCTCGCCCAGGAGCTCCTTCCGTTCCCGCGTGTAGTCGCCGCTCCCGAGGTTGAACTGATGGAGGAAGCGCACCGTCTCGGCGATTCCGATCTCCCGGAAGAGCGCGCTCATCGCGTCATGGCTCACAGCAGCCAAGGGTCTAGCCGTCGTTGTCATCATGTACCTCCTCGATCAGGTGCAACAGGGAGACAGCATCCATCGTGCCAAGGTCGAGTCGCCGAGCGAGCCTCAGAAGCCGGTCGTCCGACGTGGCGAAGTACCGAGCGCCTCCTTCGACTGCCGAGGCCAGATGCAACGCATCCAGAGGAGCCGCTCCCGACCGGATGAACGACTCCGCCCGGGTCGCTACCTCCGGAGTGGCCTCGATGAAACGGCTAGAACCGCCATCGCAAAGTCACGGCGGAGGGGGTCAGGCGCCTTGTCGATCTCGTAGAGGAGAGCGTCCGAGCTCAGCACCTCCAGGTTCCCATTCTCGACGAGCTGGACCAGAACCAGAGTGGCTTCAGCCTCCACCCGAATACGATGCTGAGTCCGATCGTCGAATGGCCGCTGAAGCGAGCAATTGTCGAGGTGGATCAACATTCGGGGCCGCGCCGGTCCGGCTCCTCCTCTGGACTCACCGAGTTTAGCCTACGCCCCCCGGTCCACCGTTGCCTACCCTTCGCTCCACCAGGACCACCGACTCCCCCTCCAGCCACGCCCGCCCACGTTCCAACAGGGTTTCGATTTCGCCTGCCGTTGGTCGTCGGTTCCTCCGGGCGAGAACTGGGCTTGGGAACGACGCCCGGAGGGGCGACCCGAGGCCGCCCCTCCGGGCCGCTCACGGTCCTACTCCGCCCCCGCCTGGACCCGCCGCATGAGCGCCCGGCCGAGGATCGGGAGCTCCTCGGCATCCAGGCACTCCACCGCCAGGGCCAGGCACTCCGGGTGGGTGAGGAGGGAGCGCACGGCGTGGACCAACTCCACGACCCGCGGCTCGGGCCGCGCGAGGTGGCCCACGCAGGCCGCCCCGTCGTGGAGGGGGAAGCCCAGGCGCTTGGCCTTCTCCGCCAGCCGCAGGCGGTTCGGCACCGCCAGGGCCGGCAGCGCCGCCGCCAGCACCACCGCGTCCGCCCGATGCCGGGTCATCGCCACCGGCCGGCCGCCGTCGGCCACCGGCTCGCCCCGCCGGACCACCGCCCACAACGGCCCGTGGGGCGCATCCGCCCGCTCCACCTCCCACGGCCCGGCCCAGAACGCCGCGCCGCTCGACCCGCTCGACCCGGCGGGGGCCAGCGCCGAAGGCGCCGAGGCCGGCAGCCCCTCCAGCCGCGACGCCCGCCGCTGGAAGAACGTGAGAAACGCCGGCCTGAAGGCGCTCGCCAGGGCCTCGCGGCCCCGGCCGTCTCGACCCTCCCGGCCGTCCGCTCCGGTGTTCGGTCCATGGTTCAGGTTGCTGCTCGCTCTGCTACTCTCCGTCTCGTTGCGCATGGGAGCCTATGCCTCCTGTGCGTGACAGGCCCGGGCGAGCCCCTACTCGCTCGGGCCGTTTGCGATTCCGGAGAGCCCGCGGGCGCTTCGACCGGGTCCGTTCCCGCCTTCGGGCCGCCCCGGGACAGCCGGCGCCAGCCAGGAGCCACACCGCGCTCCCCCACCGGGCGGCCGATCGAACAACCCTGGGGTCTTGCCCGGGGTCTTCCCCGGGTTGTCCCCGAGGTCTGGCCTGGTCCCTTCCCCAGCCTCTCCCTTGGGCTCTCCGGGCTTCCTTGCCGCTACGTTACCGCCCACGGGGCGAAATGTCAACCGCGGGCGGCCCGGGCGGCCCGGGCGCCCCTGTCGGGCCCCGCGTGGCGGTGCTCATGAGCGAGGACGGGCCTTCATGACGCAGGAGGGTCGTTCATGAGCCAGAACGGCCCT
>JBKHJP010000384.1:0-4055 GCA_046538065.1 Thermoanaerobaculia bacterium
CCCTCGGTCCCTCTCCCACCCCCGACCACGGCGCTTCGCGCCGCGGTGCCCGGGGAGAGGGACGCCCCCGCCCGGCCCTCGCGCTCACTCGCTCCATTCGGTCCAGATGCTGGTGGTCCAGCTCCTGGTGGCCGTCCCGGATTCGCCGGAGGTCGATCGCGGGTGCAAGCGCGACCGGGGGAGTGCCCGACGCGGGGTAAGATCGGGGGCCGTCAGCCCGGAAACCATCCTGGAGGGTGCCGCCATGGACCGCAGCTTCCACCGATCGATCGCCCCCGCCCTGCTCGCCCTGGCGGTGGCCGCCTGGCCGGTGTCCGCACCGGCCCAGCAGGAGCAGGAGCCCGAGGCCCTTCCGAGGCCCTGCGAGGACGACCCCCGGCGCCAGGAGCTCGACTTCTGGCTCGGCACCTGGCGGGTCGTGGGAGCCGACGGCCCGGCGGAGGGCCGGGAGGTCGGGCGGAGCCGGATCGAGGCGCGCCACGGCGGGTGCGTGATCGTGGAGCGGTGGCGCTCCGCCCGGGGCGGCGGCTCGGGCCAGGGCCTGAGCTACGTCGACCCCGCGGACGGCCGCTGGCGCCAGGTCTGGGTGGGGAGCACCGGTACCGTGGTGCGCTACGAAGGGGAGCGCCGCGGCGGGACCATGCGCTTCCAGGGGCGGACGATCTCGGCCGACGGTACGGAGCGCCTCGCCCGGGCGGTCCTGGAGCCGCTGGAGGACGGGCGGGTGCGCCAGCGGATCGAGCGCTCGGACGACGGCGGCGCCACCTGGACCCAGTACTTCCACGGGATCTACGAGCCAGCGCAGCCGGACGAGGGCCGGTTTACCGCCCCCGCCCCGCCGCCGCCCGCTCCCGCGCCGCCCCTGCCCGAACCGCCGCCGGCGCCGGCAGCCCCCCTCCCGGAGCCGCCGTCGAGTCCGGAGCCCGCTCCGGAGCCCGTTCCGGAGCCCGCCCCGGAGCCCGCCCCGGAGCCTGCTCCGGAGTCCGGCACCGCGCCCTCTCCCGCGCCGGCGCCGGCCGCACCCGCCCCCATGCCGCGGTCCGCCGAGCCCGAGCCCGCCCCCGCTCCGCCACCATCTCCGGCGCCTGCTCCGGCTCCGGCTCCGGGCGGCGGGGTCACCGCCGTCTCGGGGGAGGTGCCCGATGAGGAGATCCCGCCGGCGGAGCGCGAGAAGATCCGTCTCGCATCCCCCATGGTCCTGGAGCTGCCCGTGGGGCCGGTGGAGGCCATCCCCGAGGGCTACTCGTGGAGCACGGACGAGACCGTCCGCTACGTGGTGGAGGAGACCACCATCCGGAAGGTCACCGTCGCCCGCTCGGAGCGCCGGGGCCGGGTGGAGCTGGAGGTCACCTCGGCCCTCCACTGCAGGCGGTTCCTGGAGCACGCCGACCTGGGCGTCGAGCTCCTGGCGCGCGGGGAGGTGGTGGCGGAGGGCCGCCTGGAGGACTTCCCCGTCGGCCGCTCCGTCAAGGCCCAGGCCCAGGGCGACGGCCTGGAGAAGACCGTCGTGCTGGAGATGGAGCGGGCCGCCTTCCAGGAGGCCTTCACGGCCGAGGAGCGGCCGGTGCTCCGCCTCTCCCTGGCCGTCCGGGACTGAGGGACTCACGTCCCGGAGTTATCGGGCGTCGTGGCCGCCTCCTCCGGGCGGACGCGAGGTCCGCCCCTGCACGCGGGGCAGACGACACGACAAATGTGTAGGGGAGGAGCTTGCACGACAAATGTGTAGGGGAGGAGCTTGCCTCCTCCCGGCCCGTCGGGGTAGGAATTCCCCCCTTCAGCACCCGGCCGGCGATGGGAGTAGACTGCTTCCGTGAGGTTGCGGTTCCAGGTCCGGGTCGACTGCTACGCCGGCTATCAGGGCGAGGAGTCGCCGCGGCGGTTCTGGCTGGGGGAGCGGGAGGTGGGCGTGGAGGAGATCGTGGACCGGTGGTACGAGCCGGAGCTGCGCTACTTCAAGGTGCGGGGGAGCGACGGGGCTGTCTACATCCTGCGGCACGACTTCGAGTCGGACCTGTGGGAGCTGACCCTGTACAGCAGCGCCGCTTCGGAGGAGCTGCGGCTGTCGTCCACGTGACGCCCTACGGCTAAGGCTCGAACCCGGTCCTGTCGAACAGGCCCGGCAGCTCGTCCACCCCGGGCCGTGCGCCCTCCAGCTCGTAGTAGCGCACGGCTCCCGTGGCTTCCTGGCGAATCCACACCTCCACCGTCGACGTGGAGAACTTCACCAGCGTGGGCCACAGCCGCCCGTTGGGCTTCGGCCCGACCACCCGGACGAAGACCTCCGAGCGCCCGGGCACCGCACCGGAGACACAAGCCGTCTCCGGGATGCAGGAGGGCTCCAGGGTCCCGGGGATCGGCTCCGAGCCTCCCGTGATGCGGACCTGGAACGAGAAGCCCGGCACGTTCCCGGAGCTGAGCCACGGACCCGCCGGGGGCGGCGGATCGAAATCCCCGATCGGCAGCGCCCAGAGCCCCTGGCCTGCGGGCTCGTTCGTACCGCCGAAGAGGAGGTGGTCGCCGAGGAGCAGGCTGGTGGGCAGGGCGTTCGGTTTTACACCGCCGGTGAACCGGGTCAGCCTGTGCGTGCCCTCTTGCGTGCGGTCGGTCACCCAGAGCTGGAGGGTGTTATCCTCGGGCGAGCGCATCGTGAACAGCCAAAGGCCCCCGAAGTCCCTCCAGCCGGAGGTCTCCTGAGAGCACGGACCCGGGCAGGTGTCCAGGAGGAGCTCCGTCCCTTCGGCCGTTCCGTCGGTCGCCCGGAGCTCGACGCCGTGTTCCTCATCCCGGATCCAGACCAGGAGGTGTCCGGGCTCCTGGCGACTGTGGATGCGGACGAAGTCGCTGCACTCGCCGGGGCAGGTCTCGAACGCCACGCGCGTGCCCTCCGGGGTGCCGTCGGTCTTCCAGAGCTCGAGCCCGGTCGTCCCGTCGTCCGCCCTGAAGTAGAGCTCGCCCCGGAAGGGGACGAAGAGCGTCGGGCGCTGGCCGGGACCGGGGAGGGACAGCGGCGTGAGGCGGACCGTGCTCCCCGGCGTTCCCTCGGTGATCCAGAGCTCCGCGGGCCCGCCCACCCGGGTCTCTTCCGCGGTCCACAGCGTGCGCCCGCCGGTCCACTCCCCCGACAGGTCGAGGAAGAGGGCGTCGTCGAAGGTGTGCACCCGGACGGTGCCTGCGGTCGTGCCGTCGCTCGTCCAGAGAGTCCTCCCCGGGGCGTCCGCGGTGGAGCCCACGACGGACTCGAGGTACACCGTCGAGTCCAGTACCCAGAGCCGGCGAAACTCCCCCTCGTCCGGTACGGCGACCATCCGGGTCCCCTCCGCGGTGCCGTCGCTTCTCCAGAGCGCCCGTCGCCCGCTCTGGGGCTCGGCGGCGAGGAACAGCATCTCGTCCCCCAGGGGCTCGAACGCCGACGGCCGAGAGGCGCCGTCGGGCAGGAGGTCGTCGATCTGCCGGGTCCCGGCGACGGTCCCGTCGCTCACCCAGGGCTCGAAGTCGACATCGGAGGGGTCGGACGGGACGTCCTGGAGACCACCGCTGAAGAAGAGGAGGCCCAGTCCCGGGTGATACCCGGAGCTCGTCGAGGCGAGCAGGTCCTCCCGGAGGACGAAGGTTCCGTCCGGGGTGCCGTCGGTCCGCCAGAGGGACCGCGGGTTCTCCGCTCCCACCTCCAGGCGCCGGAGCCAGACCACCGGGCCCTCGGAGAGGAAGAGCCAGTCGAACTCCACGCCCTGAGGGCTCAGCTGGAACGTCCCCTCGGCGGTGCCGTCGGTCCGCCAAAGACGTCCGTTGCCCAGGAAGACGGCGACCTCGTCGGAAATCGGGAGGGCAAGGGTGAGGTCGTCGAAGGTCCCCGGCTCTCCAGTCAGGAGGGGGAAGGGTTCTCCGAAGGGAGACTCCTGGGCGCGGCCGGGGCTCGAAAGCGAGACGAGGGAGAGGAGTGCGCTGATTCCGAGAACTGCAGCGATGCGGTGTGGTCCCATGACGAATCTCCCGATCGAACCCGCGCGGCGCGGCCTGCCGTGCTGTCTATTCGTTGAAGACTATACATTGCGAAG
>JBKHJP010000385.1:0-3994 GCA_046538065.1 Thermoanaerobaculia bacterium
CGCTCGCCTCCCCCGCCCAGATTCCTCGACTCGCTGCGCTCGCCTCCCCCGCCCAGATTCCTCGACTCGCTACGCTCGCTCGGAATGACAACTGTGGCGGAGTGCCCTACGCCGCACCCGGGATCAGACCTTGCGTTCGCCCGGGGGAGCAGGCCCACCTCGCGTGTAGGGGCGGAGCTCGCCTCCGCCCGAATCGAAGCCACCACGGTCTCCAGGCCCCGGGAGGAGGCAAGCTCCTCCCCTACAGGGAGGCGGTCGCATGACCGAGCGCCCCCTCACGGAACGCATCCCCGCCGACGGGACCCCCCTGGGCCGGAAGGCCTACGAGGCCGCCGGGGGCTACCGGGCGCTTCGGAAGGCTCTGAAGGAGATGTCCCCCAAGGACGTCCAGAAGGCGGTCTCGGACTCGAAGCTCCGGGGCCGCGGCGGCGCCGGGTTCCCCACCGGCATGAAGTGGTCCTTCGTGCCCCTGGCGGAGTCCGCCGGCGGCGACGTGCCGGACGACGAGGTCCGGGGTCCCACCTACCTCATCGCCAACGCCGACGAGATGGAGCCCGGCACGTTCAAGGACCGCCTCCTCATGGAGGGCGACCCCCACCAGCTCCTGGAGGGGATGGCCCTGGCCGCCTACGCCGTCGGCGCCACCCGGGCCTACGTCTTCCTGCGCTGGGCCTACCGGGAGGCGGAGCGGGCCCTGGCCCGGGCGATCGGGGAGGCGTACGAGGCGGGCTACCTGGGTGAAGACATCCTGGGGAGCGGCTGGGACCTGGAGCTCCAGGTCCACGTCTCGGCGGGGCGCTACATGTGCGGCGAGGAGACGGGGCTGCTGAACGCCCTGGAGGGAAAGCGCGCCACCCCCCGGGCCAAGCCGCCGTTCCCCCCGGTCTCGGGCCTGTGGGGCAAGCCCACTATCGTCCAGAACGTGGAGACCCTGTGCTGCGTGCCCCACGTCGTCCGCCGCGGCGCCGAGTGGTTCCGGGGGATCTCCGCCGGCTCCGACGGCGGCACGAAGGTCTACGGCGCCTCCGGCAAGGTCCGGCGCCCCGGGGCGTGGGAGCTTCCCCTGGGGGCCACCGCCGGCGAGGTGATCGAGGAGCGGGCCGGTGGCCTCCAGGACGGCCTGGAGCTCGCCGGGTTCCTGCCGGGCGGGGCCTCCACCGACTTCCTGGGCCCGGAGCACCTGGAGACGAAGCTCGACTTCGACTCGGTCCGGGAGGCCGGGAGCCGCCTGGGCACCGGCACCCTGGTGGTCCTGGACAGCGGCACCTGCCCGGTCTCCACCATGATCTCCCTGGAGCGCTTCTTCGCCCGGGAGTCGTGCGGCTTCTGCACCCCCTGCCGGGACGGCCTGCCGTGGGTGGAGAAGACCCTGGTGGCACTCGAGGAGGGCCGTGGGCGGGCGGAGGACCTGGACCTCCTGGAAATGCACGGGCGCTTCCTGGGGCCCGCAAACACCTTCTGCGCCCTGGCGCCGGGGGCCGTGGCCCCCCTGGGCTCGGCGCTCCGGGTCTTCCGGGAGGACTTCGAACGCCACCTGGACGGAAGGGGGTGTCCGTGGCAGTGAACGGGGCGACGAAGGGGGGAGCGAACGGACCGGCGACGCCCGAGCGGGCGACGATCCGGGTGGACGGCCGGGAGTACCGGGTCCGCGCCGACGAGAACCTCCTCCACGCCTGCCTCTCCCAGGGGCTGGACCTGCCCTACTTCTGCTGGCACCCGGCCCTGGGCTCGGTGGGGGCGTGCCGGCAGTGCGCCGTCAAGCAGTTCAAGGACGAGAGTGACCAGCAGGGCAGGCTGGTCATGGCCTGCATGACCCCGGTCTCGGACGACGCCCGCATCTCCATCCGGGATCCGGAGGCCGCGGACTTCCGCGCCCGGGTGATCGAGTGGCTCATGGTCAACCACCCCCACGACTGCCCGGTCTGCGACGAGGGCGGGGAGTGCCACCTCCAGGACATGACGGTGATGACCGGCCACACCTACCGCCGGTTCCGCTTCGACAAGCGTACCCACCGCAACCAGGACCTGGGCCCCTTCATCCGCCACGAGATGAACCGGTGCATCGCCTGCTACCGGTGCACCCGCTACTACCGCGACTACGCCGGCGGGCGGGACCTGGACGTCTTCGGGGCCCACGACCACGTCTACTTCGGCCGGCACGAGGACGGCCCCCTGGAGAGCGAGCTCTCCGGCAACCTGGTGGAGGTCTGCCCCACGGGCGTCTTCACCGACAAGACCCTGGCCCAGCACTACACCCGCAAGTGGGACCTCCAGAGCGCCCCGTCCGTCTGCGTCCACTGCGCCGTGGGCTGCAACACGAACGCCGGGGAGCGCTACGGCACGCTCCGGCGGATCCTCAACCGCTACCACCACGACGTCAACGGCTACTTCCTGTGCGACCGGGGGCGGTTCGGGTACGGCTTCGTGAACGCGCCGGAGCGGATCCGCGAGCCGCGGCTGCGGGGCGGGGACGGCGGCCTGGAGCCCGCCGGGGGCGAGGAGGTCCAGCGGCGCCTGGCCGAGGTCCTGGGCAGCCGGGACCGGGTCTGGGGCGTGGGCTCGCCCCGGGCCTCCCTGGAGGCGAACTTCGCCCTCCGGCGGCTGGTGGGGGAGGAGCGCTTCTCCACCGGCATGGGCCGCCGGGAGCACGGGCTGGTGGCCGAAGCCCTGGACCTCCTCCGGGAGACCCCGGCCCACCGGCCGAGCCTGGCGGAGGTCCGCCGCGCCGACGCGGTCCTGGTCCTGGGGGAGGACCCGAGCGACACGGCTCCGGTCCTGGCCCTGGCCATCCGCCGGGCGACCCGGAGCGCCGCCGTCGAGCTGGCGGGGGAGCTGGGCGTCCCCGCCTGGCACGACGCGGCGGTCCGGGAGGCGGCGCAGGACGTCCGGAGCCCGCTCTTCACCGTGACGCCGGCGGCCACCCGCCTGGACGATGCGGCGACGGAGACGCTGCGGACCGGCCCGGAGGAGGCGGCCCGCCTGGCCTGGGCGGTGGCCCGGGAGCTCGATCCGGAGGCTCCCGACGTGCCGGACTCCGACCGCCGGGCGGCGTCGGAGCGGCGCCGGCTCGCCCGGAGGATCGCCGGTGCCCTGCAGGGGGCGCGCCGGCCCGTGGTGGTGGCCGGCACCGGCGCCGGCAGCCGGGCCCTGCTGGAGGGGGCGGCGGCGGTGGCCCGGGCCCTCTCCGTGACCCGGGAGCCGGCCGGCTCCGCGGGTCGGGCCGGCGGACCGGAGGAACCCGGCGCGGAGCCCGACGGCGGGACCCGGCAGCCGGCCGGCCCCGGTCTGGTCTTCGTCTTCCCCGAGGCGAACACCACCGGCGTCGGGCTGCTGGGAGGCGCCCCGCTGGAAGAGGCCTTCGAGGCCGTCGCCGACGGCCGGGCCGACACGCTGGTGGTGCTGGAGAACGACCTGTTCCGGCGGGCCCCGGCGGGCCGGGTGGAGGAGGCCCTGGCGCACCTGCTCCACCTGGTGGTCCTGGACCACCTGGAGACCGCCACGACCCGCCGGGCGGAGGTGGTTCTGCCCGCCGCCACGTTCGCCGAGGGGGACGGCACCCTGGTCTCGGCGGAGGGCCGGGCCCAGCGCCACGTCCAGGTCTACGTCCCGAGCCGCGACGGGACGCCCTGGATCCAGGAGTCGTGGCGCTGGATCGCCGCCATGGCCGACGCCGCCAATGGCAGCGCCGCCGGCGGCGGCGAGCTCCCGTGGCGCCACCTGGACGAGGTGATCGCTGCCGTAGGGGAGTCGCTGCCCGCCTTCGCCGGGCTGCCCCGGGCGGCCCCCGGGGCCGGGTTCCGCCAGGCGGGCCTGCCGGTGCCCCGGGAGCCCCACCGCTACAGCGGCAGGACGGCCCTGTCCGCCCACCGGAGCGTCCACGAGCCGAAGCCTCCGGACGACCCGGACGCGCCGCTCGCCTATTCGATGGAGGGGAGCCGCCGCCAGCCGCCGCCGGCCCTGGTGCCCTACTTCTGGGCGCCCGGCTGGAACTCCA
>JBKHJP010000386.1:0-3974 GCA_046538065.1 Thermoanaerobaculia bacterium
GTGGAGGCCTTCCTCCCCATCGGCGGCC
Organism: Thermoanaerobaculia bacterium; assembly: GCA_046538065.1. GTDB lineage: Bacteria > Acidobacteriota > Thermoanaerobaculia > Multivoradales > DATKCC01 > JBKHJP01. The sequence goes on from JBKHJP010000386.1 coordinate 29, forward strand.
TCCTGGGGGCCTTCGACTGGGTCTACCAGGGCACCCTCAACACGGTGCACCCGGCGGCCACGGTGCTCTTCCTGCTCTTCGTGGCCATGGCCCTCCTGATCCGCAAGAGCTTCTGCTCCTGGGTCTGCCCGGCGGGCTTCGCGTCCGACCTCCTGGCCCGCGTCGGGCGCTTCTTCTTCCGCCGGAACTTCCGGATGTGGCGCTGGCTGGACGTGCCGCTCCGCGGCCTCAAGTACCTCCTGCTGGCCTTCTTCCTGTGGGCGATCTGGAAGATGCCCCCCGAGGGGGTCCGGGCGTTCATCGAGTCCCCCTACTACCGCCTGTCGGACGTGCGGATGGGGATGTTCTTCCTCGAGCTCGGGGGTTTCGCCGCCGGTGTCCTGGCCGTCCTCATCGCGGGATCCCTCCTGTGGCGGGGGTTCTGGTGCCGGTACCTGTGCCCCTACGGGGCGCTCCTGGGGCTGGTCTCCTGGGCGTCGCCGGTCAAGGTCCGCCGCGACCCGGTGAGCTGCATCGACTGCAAGCTCTGCGACAAGGCGTGCGGCAACCGGCTGCCGGTCTCCCGGAAGAGCGCGATCACCAGCCCGGAGTGCACCGGATGCCTGGACTGCGTGGCGGCCTGCCCGGTCGAGGACGCCCTGGGGGTGGGCCTCCCGGGGCGGCGGCGCCTCCCGGTGCCGGCCTACGCCGGGGCGATCCTGGCCCTGTTCTTCGCCGGCTACGTCGGCGCCCGGGCGGCGGGAGCCTGGCACAACGGGATCCCCGATGCGGAGTACGTCCAGCGACTGCGCCACGAGGCCATCGAGCTCTACGCCCATCCCGACTTCCAGGGCCGGGTCCCCGCCGCGCAGCCGTCGTCCGTCCGGACCGCCCCCCCGGCGGCCCGGCTCGCGCCCATCCCGCCCCCGGAGTGCCCCGCTTCCGGGGGAGCCGCAGCGCCCGGCGGGAGTTGACTTAGTCCACGACCAAGTCTACCGTCGGGTCCATGAACACCGGCGCGATCGCCACCTCCGAGGTCAACGTCCACGAGGCGAAGACGCACTTCTCCAAGCTCCTGCGACGGGTCGCGGCGGGCGAAGAGGTCGTCATCGCCCGCGCCGGCGTTCCCGTCGCCCGGCTGGTGCCGGTGGCGCGGCGAAGTGATCGCGTCTTCGGGATCGACCGGGGCCGGTTCCAGGTGCCGGAGGACTTCGACGCTTCCCTGCCGGAGGACGTCCTCCGGGACTTCGAGTCGTGAGGATCCTGCTGGACACGCAGGCGTGGCTGTGGCTCCAGACCACGCCGGAACGACTCTCGGACGGTGCCCTGGAAGCCGTGAGCGACCCGGGAAACGACCTCTTCCTCTCTGCGGCCAGCGCCTGGGAGATCGCCATCAAGTACAACCTGGGGAAACTGCCCCTCCCCGAGCCGCCCGCCGAGTACGTTCCCGGACGCCTCACCACCAGCGGCACGGCCCCTCTCCCCGTGGAGCACCGCCACGCCCTCCACGTGGCGAGCCTCCCCCGGCACCATCGCGACCCCTTCGACCGGCTCCTGGTCGCCCAGGGCCGGCTGGACGGGCTGACGATCCTCACCGCCGACGCTCAGCTCGGAGCCTACGACGTGGCCATCCTGCCGGCGGAGTAGCCCGCCGGTCCTCCGAGCCGGCGTGCAGCGCCTCGCGGTACAATCGGGTCCTGCCCCATGTGCGGCCGCTACACGCTCTCGACCCCCGGCGAGGTGATCGCCGACCTGTTCGACCTGCCGGAGGCTCCGGAGGTCGAGGCCCGGTACAACGTGGCCCCCACCCAGGAGGTGGCGGCGATCCGGGTGGAGGAGGCCGGCGCACCGCGGCGCTTCGTGCGCCTCCGCTGGGGCCTGGTCCCCCACTGGGCCGACGACCCGGGCATCGGCAACCGGATGATCAACGCCCGGGCCGAGACGGCGGCGAAGAAGCCCGCCTTCCGGACGAGCTTCAAGCGGGCGCGCTGCGCGGTCCTGGCGGACGGGTTCTACGAGTGGCAGAAAGTTCCCGGCGGGGCGAAGCAGCCCTGGTACTACCGGTTGAAGAGCGGCGAGCCCTTCGCCTTCGCGGGCCTCTGGGCCCGCTGGGAACCCAAGAACGGTGACGACGGCGGGCCCATCGAGTCGTGCACGATCCTGACGACCGGCTCGAACGAGCTGGTGCGCCGGGTCCACCCCCGGATGCCGGTGATCCTGGAACCGGAGGATCTGGACCTCTGGCTCGACCCGAAGCTCGCCGACCGGGAGCGGCTGGAGGCGGTCCTGGACCCCCTTGAGGCGTCCGGGATGATCGCCTACCCCGTCTCCCGGCGAGTCAACAGCCCGGCGACGGACGATCCGTCCCTGCTGGAGCCCCAGGGCGAGGCCGAGCGGGCGGCGGAGGGGTCCACCGCCGGCAAGCAGCGCGACCTCTTCCCGTAGGGTGCGCCTCGGCGCACCGGAACCCGGCGCCCGTAGGGTGCGACCCTGTCGCACCGGAACCCGGCAGGTTTGGCCCTCCCGACGCACCGACGGTGCGACAGGGTCGCACCCTACGCGGACAGAGCCGCCGCCCGAACGCCCAGGACCGGCGGCAGGCGCCGGGCGAGGGTGGTCCAGGTGGCCCCGCCGTCGCCGGAGCCGAAGAGCTCGCCGGAGGTGGCGCCGAAGTAGAGCCCCAGGGGCTCGCCCCCGTCGGTGGCGAAGGCCTGGCGCAGCACGGTCAGGTAGGCTGCCTCGTCCGGGAGGCCGTCACCCAGCTCCCGCCAGCTCGCCCCCCGGTCCCGGGTCTCCCAGACCCGGACCTTCCCCTCCGGCGTGACCCGGTCGTGGTCGGAGACGAGGGGCACCACGAAGGCCCGGGCCGGGTCCCGGGGATCGATCACCAGGGGGAAGCCGAAGTCGCTCGGAAGGCCCTCGGCGATGTCGGTCCAGCTCCGGCCCCCGTCGCCGGAGCGGTAGACCCCGCCGTGGAACTGCATGTAGAGGGTCTCGGGCTCGAGGGGCGAGCGCTTCATCGAGTGAACGCACAGGGTGAGGGCGCCCTCCCGGGCCTCCTCCGGCAGGTAACGGGGCACCAGGCCCCGGCCGCCGCGCCCCCAGCTCCGCCCCCCGTCCTCGGTGATCCAGACGCCCGCGGCGGAGATCCCCACCGCCAGGCGGTCCGGCTCCCCCGGCCAGGGGCAGATGGAGTGCAGGCAGAGACCTCCCGCGCCGCCCTCCCACGAGGGGCGGGACGGCTCGTCCCACAGGGGGCGGACCAGCTCCCAGCTCCGGCCGTCGTCGTCGCTCCGGAAGAGGGCCGCCGGGGCCACCCCGGCCCAGAGCGTCCCGGGCTCGGCCCCGGGCTCCACCGCCCAGATCCGGCTCACGGCGTCGCCGGTGTCCTCCGGAAAGGCCGGACCGTCGGTCGTCTCCCACTCTTCGTCCATCGCGGTGACGTCGTCGCTCCGGAACAGGCGCGGGCCGAAGGCGCCGTGGGTCACCGAGGCGAAGTAGGTGCCCGTGCCGGGATCCCGCACGGCGAGCTCCACCTCCTGCCCCTGGAAGCGCCGGCAGATCAGGTCCATGGGCCCGCCCTTCGGCCCCCGGAGGACGACGAGGCCCTTGCGGGTGCCGACCAGGAGCTCGACGCCGTCCCCCCCGGCGGTTCCCGCCTCCGGCGCCCCCCCGGAGATCGCCTGGACCACGTGGAGCCGCTCGCCGTCGGCGAGGGGGGTGGCGGCGTCGACCCGCTCACCGTCCCGGAACAGGGCGACGTGCTGGCGCACCTCGCCGCGTTCGTCCAGGACCCAGCCGGCCAGGCGGGGATAGCGCTCTTCCAGCCGGGCCAGGACGTCTCGGGCGGTGGCGCCGTCGAGCGCGACGACCTCCCGGCCGCCGGCCAGGGACAGGAGAGAGGAAGGAAGGTGGACCTCGACCATGGGCGCGCCCTCCGTCGCAAGCGCCGGGCCTCCGGCCCGGG
>JBKHJP010000056.1:0-16341 GCA_046538065.1 Thermoanaerobaculia bacterium
GTCCACGAGTGCCCGGGCGGAGGCGGCGGCCCGGCGCAGGACCCGGGAGGGGACCCGCCGGCGCGCGGGCCGCCCGCTCCCGGCCCGGTCGCCCTCACCCTCGTCGCCGCCGTTTCCAGCCTCCCCGCCCGCCGCGGGAGCCTCCTCGCCGGACGCCTCCCACAGGCCCTGGCGGACGGGGAGTGGGAAGTCGTTTTCGCCGAAGCGCTCCGGCGGCAGAGCCGCCACGTCCCGGAGCCGGCCCGCGCCCAGGGCGTGGAAGGCCAGGCGGAGCTCGAACGTCCGCTGGGACCCCTCGCCCTCGCCCGTCGGCCCCAGCGCGTCGAGCCAGCGCTCGGTGGGGACCGCCTCGCGCCGGCGGAGGACCTCCAGGAGGGCCTGGAGGCGCCGCCCGGCGGGGAGCAGCGGTCCCGCCGCGCCCACTCCGGACCAGGGCACCCCCAGCTCGCCGAGGGCCCGGCGGAGGGCCGGGACGTGGGGCTGGTCCGGCGCCAGGTCCCGGGCCACCACGCCGATCGTCTCCGGGGCGGTGCCGGCGTCCAGGAGGGTCCGGATTCGCCGGGCCACCTCCCGGGCCTCCGCCACGGCCCCCGGCGCGGTGAAGGCGGCCAGGCGGGGCGGCGCGTCGACGGGGTCCGCCTCCTCGACGGAGGCGGCGACGCGGCGCATCCGGTCCAGGAATCGGGCGGTGAAGGCCGTCTCCCGATCCGGCGGCGTGTCCTCCGGCGCGGACGGCGCCGCCGACGGCGCAGGGGGGCGGTCGAGGACCAGCACCGAGCCCGGCCTGCGGAGGAGGGACTCCAGGAGGTCGGCGGCCACCCCCGTGGCGTCGCCGAAGCCGTGGATCACCACGGCCCGGGTCGGGAGGAGGTCCGCCTCGCCGGTCAGGAGCTCGGTGGCCCGGCGCAGCAGGTGGCTCGACCGGCCCACCTGGAGAGCCGCCATCGCCCGCTCAACCCCGGCGGCCAGATGGACCAGGCTCTCGGCGCGCTCGCGCTCGGCGGCGGTCCCCACCGGCGTGCCGTCGGCGGCGCTCGCCCCGGTAGCCGCCTCGGCGACTGCCTCGGCGTGCTCCGGCAGGAGGCCGGCGTCCAGGAAGTCCCGGACCGTTCCCGCCACGGCGCCGTATCCCTCCGCCAGCCCGTCCAGGGGGCCGGCGAGGGCGGGCACCTCCCGCGCCAGCCGCCGGGACAGGACCTCGAACAGACCTTCGCCGGCCGGAGGCGCCTCGCCCGCCCGCTCCAGGACTCCCCGGGCGAGGCCCAGGTGGGTGGCAATCTCGACCCCGGCCACGGCGCGCCCGCGGCGCCGGACCAGCTCGGACGCCACGTGGAGGCGCAGGCTCCGCGACGGAACCACGAGCCGGACCGGGGCGGCCAGGAGACCAGCATCCGCCGGCGCCGCAGGGCCCGCCCCCAGCCGGTCCAGCTCCGCGAACAGCGCCGCCTCCGCGGCCCGGGGCCCCGGCGCGACGACGATCCTGGAACGGTCCCCTGCGTTCTCGATGACCACCTCCAGAAGGCGCCATGCGAGCACAGCCGCGCGGGGGTGTCAACCGGCGGAGCCGGCGCGCCGGCCGAAAAAAAATAATTAGTGCATGGCCATAAAACTAATTTGCGCTCTGCCTTGACGGCTGATGGTCAATCATTTTACATTCCTATCTCTTCGTTGACGTCCATGTGATCTTCGGTCCGAGAGGTCGGATTCCCGTAGCGGTCCCTCAGGCGCCGCCGTCCAGGTCCCCGGTGATCCGTCGAGCCGACGATCCGCCCGGAGCCCGATGGCTCCGGCGTGACCCCAGGGAGATGCGACGGTGTCCAGACCCCACCCCCGGTTCGGTTCTCCTCCCCGTGACCCCCGGCCGGCGGCCCGCCTCCTTTCGGGCCTCGGCCTTCTGCTCTGGCTGGCGGGATCCGCCGCCGGATTCGCCCAGGTGGACGAGGCGGTGGCCCGGGGAGGGACCTGGCTCGCCGGGCAGCAGCGCGCCGACGGGGGGTTCGGCCCGCAGACGCCCCTGGCTCCCCGCAACGCGGGCTCCGCCGTGGAGGCGCTGCTGCGGGTCGGGGGTGGAGAGGACGCGGTCGCCCGCGGACTGGTGTACCTGGCGGGCGTGCCGGAGCGGACGGCCGAGTTCCGGGCCCGGCGGACCTTCGCCCTCGCCCGGGGCGGCCGGCCGGTGGGCGCCCTGCTGGACTCGTTCTCGGAGTTCCGAAACGGCGGCGGCCACGGCGCCTTCTCCCGCTTCGCCTCGAACGCGATGGACACCTCGTTGGCCGCTCGAGCCCTGGCCCTCCAGGAACCCGACCGGCTGCTGGAGATCGTGCCCCTCGTGGACTTCCTCCAGATCGGCCAGAACGCCGACGGCGGATGGGGGTACCTCCCCGGCGACGCCAGCCGGCTCTACTACAGCGCCGAGGTGGCCCTGACCCTGGCGAGCCTCGACCGGCTGGCGGTGGCGGAGGAGGTGCTCACGGCGTCCGAGACCTTCCTCCGGGGGGCGCAGCAACCGGACGGTGGTTTCGGCACGAGCCTGGAGACCGCGCTGGCCTACCGGGCGCTCCTGGCGCTGGGAGCCGACGTGGCCTCCTTGCCAGCATCACCGGTGGACGCCCTCCTGGCCGCCCAGAGAGCCGACGGGAGCTGGGGGGGCGACGTCTTCACCACCGCCCAGGTCCTCCAGGCCCTGGCGGCCCGGCGCCCCAACCTGGTCCCCTCGGATCTCCAGGTGGCGCCGAAGACGATCCTCCCGGGGGAGAGCGTGGTCGTCGACGCCACCGTCACCAACCGGGGGGCGGAGCCCTCTCCCGCCAGCCGGCTCGCGATCCGGCGCGATACGAGCGGCGGCGAGGAGCTGGGGAGCGCCGACGTTCCGGCCCTCGATTCCGGGCAGAGCCACGCCGTCGAGATCACCGTCACGTCCGACGGCGCCACCGGCGAGCTGGTGCTGGTGGCCGTGGCCGATGCGGACGGCGCGGTGGACGAGTCAGACGAGGCGGACAACAGCCTGTCGGGGCGCGTGGTGATCCAGAGCGAGGCCGACCTCGCCCTGTTCGCCTCGGACCTCGAGGTGAGCCCCGCCCGGCCGGCCCCCGGCGAGGCCTTCGAGCTCCGGATCTCGGCCCGCAACCTGGGCGAGACGGAGGTGGCGAGCTTCTCCTACCGGGTGGAGCGCCTGGTGGCGGGCGAGGCGGTCGAGACCCTGGCCCAGGGGACCGGGGGGCCCGCCCCGCCCGGCGCGGGCACCCTGATCGCGGTCCCCCTCACCCTCGCCGAAGGGGAGCACGTCCTGCGCGTGGAGCTCGACCCCGAGGACGCCGTCACCGAGGCGGACGAGTCGAACAACGCCGCGGAGGTCGCCTTCTTCGTGGTCGACCCGAGCCTGCCGGACCTGGCGGTGGCGGCCCAGGACCTCGCTCTCACCCCGGAGCGCCCCGCCGCCGGGGACACGGTGACGGTCGAGGCCGTCGTCCGCAACCCGGGAGGAAGCGACGCGACCGCCGCCGTGGCCTTCTACGACAACGATCCCGCCGAAGGAGGCATCCTGGTCGATCGCCAGACGGTCACCGTCCCGGCGGGCCTCTCCACGGAGCTGACGGCCTCCTTCACGGCGCGCGACGAGTCCAGGACGTTGGTGGTCGTGGCGGACCCGGACGGCGCGGTGGAGGAGCTGTCCGAGACGAACAACCGCGCCGCAGTGGCCCTGGCCGATCTGCCGAACCTCGCCATCGGCCGGGACAACGTCGAGCTCGCCCCGGCGGAGCCCCTGGAGGGCGAGACGGTGGACGGCGCCGTCACGGTGCGCAACGCCGGGACCGCGTCCGCGCCGGAGGTCGCCATCGCGGTCTTCGACGGGGATCCGGACGCCGGTGCGCCCCGGATCTTCACCGGCACGGTCCCGGCGCTGCCGGCGGCAGGCAACCGGACCGTTCACTTCTCGTGGACCGCCACCGGCGGCGCCCACCGGCTGGTGGCCGTGGCCGACCCGGACGGAACCGTCCGCGAGCTCTCCGAGTCGGACAACCGGGCCGGGCGGAGGGTGGCGGTGCCGCGGGCGAGCGGCCCGGACCTGGAGCCGTCCGCGGTGGATCTCTCCGGGTTCCAGCACTCCGCCGAGACCCTCGCCGCCTCCGGCTCCGTCTCCGTCACCGTGAGCAACTCGGGCGACGCCCCCGCCGACGCCCCCTTCCTGGTCCGCCTGTTCGACGACCGGGACGGCGACGGCCGCTTCACGGCGGCCGACCGGGAGCTGGCGGCGGCGAGCGTCGAGGCCGCCCTCGACCCTGGTGCCTCCGCCCTCGTGGACCTGCCGGTGGACGCGACCCTCCCGTTCCACCGGCCGCTCCTCCGGGTCGCGGTGGACGCCACGGACGTGGTTCCGGAGCGGGACGAGACGGACAACCTCCGGGAGCTGTTCGGCGCCTGCCGCGCCGCGCCGCCCCCCGCCTCCTTCGACGCGGAGGAGGACTGGTTCCTGTCGGGTCTCGAGGTGGAGTCCGCCCCGGTGGTGGTCCAGCTCGACGACGACGACGGCGACGGCCGCATCGACGGGCGCGACGTGCCGGACGTGGTCTTCCACACGGAGGACGCCGGGGGCCGGGCCATCACCGCCCGGAGCGGCCTCGACGGCTCGGAGCTCTGGACCTTCCGCTCCACCCCGGACCATCCTCTGGCGGGCCGGATCGCCAACCTCGCCGCCGCCGACGTGGACGGCGACGGCATCGCCGAGGTCCTGGGGATCCAGTCGGACCGGCGGCTCCTCGCCCTGGACCACCGGGGCCGGGTGCTCTGGACCAGCGATCCCGTGGAGACGGCCGGCGGGCGCGACTGGGCCGGAGCCCCGGCGGTGGGGGACCTGGACGGCGACGGCGTGCCGGAGATCGCCGTGGGGCGCTCGGTCCTCTCGAACACCGGCCGGCTCCTGGCCCAGGGGACGGCGAACGTGGGGCGCAACCACAACTACTACGGCCCCTTCGGCGTGCCCTACCTGATCGATGCGCCCCTGTCGACGATCGCCGACGTGGACCTGGACGGCCGGGCGGAGCTCGTGGCCGGGGACGCCCTCTACCGGCTCGAGGGAGACACCCTCCAGGTGGTCTGGGACCGGACGGTGCCGGACGAGCTCATGGTGGACGGCTTCACCGCCGTCGGGAACCTCGACGCCGACCCGGAGGCCGAGATCGTCTACGTCTCGTCGAACCAGGTCATGGTCCTGGACCACGACGGCACCGTGGCCCGGCCCCGGCGGGTGATCCAGCCCATCGTCCCGTTCGGGGACCGCACGTTCTGGGCCGGCCCGCCCTCCCTGGGGGACCTGACGGGCGACGGGGAGACCGAGATCCTGATCGCGGCGCAGCAGGAGCTCTTCGCCCTGCGCTCGGACCTCTCGACCCTCTGGCGGGTCCCCACCACGGAGCACAGCGAGATGACGGCCGCCGTCCCCTTCGACCTGGACGGCGACGGGGCCGACGAGGTGATCGTCCTGGACCAGAGCGAGCTCCGGATCCTCGACGGCGCCACGGGCACCACCCTCCACGCCCGGCCCAACACGTCGAAGACGGCGACGGAGATGCCCGTGGTCGCCGACGTGGACAACGACGGCCGGGCAGAGGTCCTGGTCCCCTCCAACCGCTCCTTCGGCGGCGATGCCTCCACCCAGGGGCTCCACGTCCTGGGTCACCCGTCGTGGCGGGGCACGCGGCCGGTCTGGACCCAGCACACCCACCGGGGGACCAATGCCCTTCTGGACGGCACGGTCCCGTCCGCCGAGGTGCCCCACTGGCGCCTGGGCGCCGGGTTCCGGTCCAACCTGGAGGTCCCGGCGCCGGAGCGGTTGCTTCCCAACCTGACGATCGGCCTGCCCCGGGTGGGCCGGGCGACCGAGGAAGGGGTGCCGGTGGTCGTCCGGGTGGGCAACGGCGGGCTGGCCACGGTGCCGCCGGGGGCTCCCGTCGCCCTCTTCGACGCCGACCCGTCGAGCGGTGCCGCGCCGGTGGCGGAGGGGGCCACGACGGCGCCGCTGCGCCCGGGGGCGTTTGAGGACGTGACCGTCCTCTGGCAGGAGGCGGGAGCCGCCGGGCAGACGGCGTGGGCTGCCGTGGACCCGGAGGACGCCGAGGCGGAGTGCTCCGAGGGCGACAACGCCGTGGACTTCGTGGTCGAGGAGAGCGTGCTGCCGGACCTGGTGGTTCCGGCGGGCGGGGTCCAGGCCTCCGGGACGCTGGTGGTGGGGCAGGTCGTGCCGGTCGCCGTGGAGGTGGCCAACGCCGGAGCCGCGGAGGCTCCGGAGACCATCGTCCGCCTCTTCGACGGCGAGCCGCCGGAGGGCCGGCTCGTGGGGGAGGCCACGGTGGGGCCGCTGGCCCCCGGGGACTCGGCGACGGCGGAGCTCCCGTGGGACACCCTGGGCTCCTTCGCGGGGCTCCACGCGCTCCACGCCGTCGCCGACCCGGACGACCTCCTGGTCGAGACGGCGGAGGGAAACAACCGGGGCCTCCTGGAGCTGGAGCTGGCCGAGGCCGCCTCGCCGGACCTGGCCGTGGAGGGCTTCACGGTCGAGCCGGCGAGCGTGGCGTCGGGCGAGACCGCTCGCTTCGAGAGCAGGATCGTCAACCGGGGGGCGCCGATGGCCTCGGGCTTCCCGGTGGCCTTCCGGGTGAACCGGGCGGAGGTGGACCGGGTCGAGGTCCCGGAGGTCCTGGGAACGGGCGAGGGCCGGACGGTGGAGCTCGACTGGTCGACCGCCGGCCGCCAGGGGCTCCTGGCCGTCGAGGCCATCGCCGACCCGGACGGAGCGGTGGCCGAGGTGACCGAGGCCAACAACCGGGCCGAGGCCGAGCTGTCCGTGGCCGGTCCAACCCTGGCGGTGACCACGGCCACCGATCGCACTTCCTACGCCCCCGGCGACACGGTCGCGGTGACGGTGACCGCCGAGAACCTGGGTGACGCCTCTCGGACCGCGAAGCTCCGGGTGGGGATCGACGACGCCTCCGAAGTCCGGATCACGGACCTGGAGGCGACGGAGGTCACCCTTCCGTCGGGCACCACCACCTTCGAGCTCACCTGGGAGACGGAAGGCGCCCTCCCCGGCGCCTACGCCGCCGTGGCCGAGCTGGTGGTCGACGGTGTGCCGCTCGCCCGCGGGGAGGCCCTGTTCAGCCTGGAGCGCCAGGTGGAGGTGGAGGCCTCCCTCTTCGCCGACCGGGACCTCTACCCGCCGGGCGCGAGCGCGGTCCTCACCGGAAACGTCGCGAACCTCTCCGAGAGCACGGTCCTGAGTGAGCTCACCGCGGACCTTCGGATCGTCGACTCCGGCGCCGGGGAGGTCTTCGCCGCCACCCGGCCGATCAGCGCCCTCTACCCCGGCTCGGACCAGCGCCTGGAAGAGGTCTGGGAGGTGGGCACCGCGGCCCCCGGGACGTACACGGCGGAGCTCGCCGTGCGCGACGGGAGCGGGCTGCTCCTGGCCTTCGCCTCGACCTCCCTCGCCGTGGAGGACAGCTCCGAGACCGGAGCGGGCCTCCGGGGCGACCTCGCCGTCGGCCCGGAGGTGGTCGGCGCTGGAGCCCCCCTCCTCGCCGAGCTCGCGGTCACCAACGAGGGCAACGCCGACCTGCCGGACCTGGAGCTCCGGGTGGACCTGCTGGACCTGGCCACCGGCGAGGCGGCGTCGTCGCTGTCCGTGGTGCGGCCCCTGGCCGAGGGTGCCTCGGCCGGGGAGTCCCTCGCCTTCGACACCTCGGCCCTTCCCGCCGCCGACTACCTGGTGACCCTGGTGGCGGTCCTCCCGGGGGCGGAGGTGCACCTCGACCGGGCCGCCGCGACGGTGGCCGCCGGGATCTCGGTGGGTGACGCTGCCGTGCCGGAGGGCGACGGCGGGACCGGCGTCCTCCGCTTCCCGGTCACCCTCTCCGAGCCTCAGCCGGAGGCGGTGACCGTGGACTTCGCCACGGCGGACGGCACGGCGGAGGCCGGCCTCGACTACCAGGACGCCTCCGGCACGCTGACCCTCCCGGCGGGGTCGGTGGAAGGCTCCGTCGAGGTCACGGTCCTGGGGGACGTCGACCCGGAGGCGGACGAGGTGTTCCTCCTCACCCTTTCGAACGCGACGGGCGCCCTCCTGGGAGATGCCCAGGCCCTGGGGACGATCGAGGACGAGGAGGGGTGCGCGAGCCCGGACCTCCTGGCGAACGGCGGCGCGGAGGAGGGCTCGGCGGGAGAGCCCGTGGCCGGCTGGGAGGAGGCGGGCGCCGGGGGGTGGCGGCTGCGCTCCGGCGATCCGGCCCCGCTCCAGGGCCGGGCCGCCTTCGCCGCTCCGGTGGAGGCGGCCACGGGCGAGCTGGTCCAGGCCGTGGACCTCACCCCCTTCGCCGGGGAGATCGACGGCGCCGGCCAGGAGTTCCTCTTCGAGGGCTTCGTCCGGTCGGCGGAGGAGGCGGCTCCGGACGTCGCCGGGGTCGCGGTCGAGTACCTGGACGGAGCGGGTGCGCTCCTCGGGAGCTTCGAGAGCGGGGAGGTGGTCTCCCCCGGGGCGTGGCAGGCCGTGACGGACCTCCGCACCGTCCCGCCGGGGACGCGCACCGCCCGGATCCGGCTCCTGGCCAGCCGGGCCGCCGACGGGGCCTCCCTGGAGGTGTCCTTCGACCGGCTGGCCCTCCGATCCGTGGGGACGCCCACCCTGGCCGTGGGCGACGCCGAGGTGCTGGAGGGCGACGGCCCTGGCACCGTCCTGGCCTTCCCGGTCCGCCTGTCGTGCTCCCTGCCGGACCCGGTGCAGGTGGACTTCGCCACGGCGGACGGCACGGCCACCGCCGGGGAGGACTACGAGGCGGCCTCCGGAACCCTGACCCTGGCGGCGGGGGAGACCGCCGGCACGATCGAGGTGCCGGTCCTGGGGGACACCCTGGACGAGGCGGACGAGTCCCTCCAGGTGGCGATCTCCAGTCCGGACGAGCCGGTGGTCCTCCGGACCGCCGTGACCGGCACGATCCGGGACGACGACGGCCCGGCGGTCCTCTCCGTCGCCGACCTGAACGTGCCGGAAGGCGACGAGGGTGCGGCGGAGGCCCTCGTCCAGGTGTCCCTCTCGGCGGTGAGCGGCAAGGAGGTCTCCGCCTCGTGGGCCACGGCGGACGGGAGCGCCACCGCCGGATCCGACTACCAGGCCGCCTCCGGCACCGTGACGATCCCCGCCGGCGAGACCGTCGCCACGATCCCGGTGCCGGTCCTGGGGGACCGCCTCAACGAGCCGGCGGAGGCGTTCACGGTCACCCTGTCGGCGCCGCGGGACGCTGTCCTCGGGGACTCCGAGGCCCAGGTGACGATCCTGGACGACGACCCGGTGGAGATCCGGGTGGCCGACGCCCGGGTGGTGGAGGGGGACGGGGAAGAGGTCGCGGCCCGGTTCGCCGTGAGCCTCTCGGTTCCCAGCGTGGCCGAGGTCTCGGTGGACTTCGCCACCGAGGACGCTCCCTCCGGAGAAGCGGCCGAGGCGGGCGTGGACTACCAGGCCACCGCCGGGACGCTGGTGTTCGCGCCCGGGGAGACCGCGGCGGAAGTGGCCGTGCCGGTCCTGGGCGACACCGAAAAGGAGCCGGTGGAGACCTTCCTCCTCGCCCTCTCCGGGCCGGTCGGAGGTCACCCCACGGCGAGCCTGGCGGACCCGGAGGCGGTGGGCACCATCGTCGACGACGACGGGATCCTCCTCTCCGTGGACGACGTGAGCGTGCGGGAAGGCCCGGGGGCGGAGGCCACCTTCCAGGTGAGCCTCAACAAGGCTACGACGGTGGACGTCTCGGCCGACTACCGGACCGTGGACGGCACCGCCACCGCCGGCGCCGACTACGAGGCGGCGAGCGGCACGGTGACGATCCCCGCCGGAGCCGCCGCGGCCGAGATCCCGGTCCCGGTCCTGGATGACGCCCTCTACGAGCCGCTCCAGACTTTCACCCTGGAGCTCGCGAGCCCCTCCGGCGACGCCGTCCTCCTCGACCCGGAGGGCCAGGCCACGATCCTCGACGACGACGGCTGGGCCCTCAACGGCTCGGCGGACGACGGCACGGTTGAGGAGTGCATCGTGCTCACGCCGGCGGTCAACTTCCGCCGTGGCAGCGCGTGGCGTAAGGACCGGATCAACCTGGAGCAGAGCTTCGACAAGACCTTCCGGGTCCATTTGGGAGATAAGGATTCCAATGGCGCGGACGGGCTAGCTTTCCTGCTTCAAGACGTAGGGACGAGCGCTCTCGGCATCGGGGGTTCAGGCCTGGGCTACTGGGGTATCGACCCATCGCTGGCCGTCGAGATCGATACATGGCAGAACCGTGGTGACCCGGTGTTTGACCACCTGCTTGTCAACATCCAAGGTCCGAGTGGCCACGATTTCAGCTCGTCGGTCCAGGCCAGCTCGAGCAGCCCGAATGTCGAGGATGGGCAAGAGCACACCCTGAGGATCATCTGGAACGCCCCGGTGCAGACGCTGGACGTCCACTTCGATGGTGATGAACGCATCCTGTACTCCCGGGACGTCGTGACCGATGTCTTTTCTGGCAGGTCCGATGTCTTGTATGGCTTCACAGCTGGAACGGGAGGAGCCAACAACCTCCACTACGTCTGCCCCACGGCGGAGTGCTTCGGGGAGGGCCCGAGCCACCGGGTCTCCATCGGGGACGTCACGGTCACCGAGGGCGATGCCGGCACGGTTCAGGCCCACTTCCCGGTCACCCTCTCCTGCCCGTCGGATGAGCCGGTCACGGTCGACTTCGCCACCGAGGACGGCACCGCCGTGGCGGGCGAGGACTACCTGCCCGCCTCCGGCACTCTCACCTTCGAGCCGGGGGAAACGGCGAAGGACCTGGTGGTGGAGGTGGTGGGGGACACGGTGGGTGAGCCGGACGAAGAGCTCTTCGTCGTGCTCTCGGGTCCGCTGGGCGCCGACCTTCGGCACGAGCGCGGGACCGGAACCATCGCGTCGGATGACGCGGCGATGACCCTTCCCGACGAGCTGGTGATCGTGGAAGGCACCGGTCTCGACGGGTTCGTCACGATCCCGGTGACCCTCAGCGCCTCCCTCGACCAAGAGGTGGCCGTCTCCTGGGCCACCGCCGACGGCACAGCCGTCGCCGGCGAGGACTACGTCGCAGCCTCCGGCGAGGTCACCTTCCCCGAGGGATCGACGGAAGGGGCGATCCACGTGCGCCTGCTGGGGGACGCCGCGCCGGAGGAGGACGAGGCCTTCTTCGTGGACGTCCAGGCGGAGCCCCCCGTCTCGCCCCCCGAGCGACGCGTCGAGGTGCGGATCCAGGACGACGACGACTGCCCATCGCCGAACCTGCTGGCCAACCCGAGCGGCGACGAATTCCTGGTCGACGGAGAGGTCCCGGGCTGGACGGAGGTCGTGGGCACCGAGTGGAGCCGGCGAAGGTCCAGCCCCTCTCCCTTCCACGGTCCGGCGTACTTCGTCACCGGCACCCTACGGGACGACCTGACCTCGGAGCTGCGCCAGGACGTGGACGTCTCCGGCTGGGCGGCACGCATCGACTCCGGGGAGCAGCGGTTCGCGTTCCAGGGCTTCGTCCGTTCCTTACCCGAGGATCCGCCCGACACCACCCGCATCGTCCTGGACTTCTTGGACGAGACCAAGTCCCAGGTCCTCGGTACCTTCGACACGGGGGAGATCGGGAATCCGAACGTCTGGCAATCCGTGGGCGACGTGAGGACGGCGCCCCCCGGGACACGGTGGATCGCCGTCCGCCTGATCGGCGCCTACAACAGCGGGAACGTGATCAACGCGAACTTCGACGCCCTGTCCCTACGGGCCCTCGGCACGCCTTCGGTTGCGGCCGTAGACGCCGAAGTCGCCGAAGGCAGCTCAGGGAGTCGCCTCGTGGCCGTTCCCATCCGCTTGAGCTGCCCCGCCGAAGCGCCAGTGTCGGTCGGGTTCGTGACCGCCGACGGCACCGCGCTCGCCGGCTCGGATTACCGGGCCACCTCCGGCACCGTGGAGATCGCCCCCGGGGACACGGAGGCCTTCGCCGAGGTCCCGGTCCTGGGCGACACCGAAGCCGAAGGGGACGAGACCTTTACCGTGCGGCTGGTCAACCCCGTGGGAGCGGCCCTCTCCTCCCCGGAGGCGACCGTCACCATCCTCGACGACGAGAGCGAGCTGGCCATCCGGGACACCACGGCTGTCGAGGGCGATGCCGAGGGAGGCCTCGCCGTCTTCACCGTCACGTTGACCCCGGCCCTGGACCAGACGGTCCGGGTGGACTACGCCACCGCCGACGGGACGGCGGAAGCCGGTGCGGACTACGTCGCCACGTCGGGCACGGTGACCTTCGAGTCCGGAGAAACGACCCAGACCGTCGAGGTCGAGCTCCTGGGGGACACCGAGACGGAGCCGGACGAGACGTTCTTCGTCCGCCTCTCGAACCCGGTCAACGCCGTCCTGGCCGACGCCGAGGGTGTCGGGACCATCGTCGAGGACGATGTCCGGGTTTCCATCGCCGATACTCAGGTGGTGGAAGGGGACTCGGGAGAGGTGGCCGCCGTCTTCGAGGTCACCCTGGCCGAGCCGACCTCCCGCCGGGTGAGGGTCGACTGGGCGACCGAGGACGGGACCGCAGTCGCCGGCGAGGATTATCTCCAGCGCTCCGGCCGCGTCACCTTCCAGCCGGGCGAGACCCTGCGGCGGCTGACAGTGCCCGTGCTCGGCGACGAGGAGCTCGAAGGCAGCGAGGTCTTCCGGGTCGTCCTGGAGGAGCCGGACATCGGCCGCCTCGAGGTGGGTGAGGCCACCGGCCTCATCGTGGACGACGACGACTGCCCGAGTGTGAACCTGGTCGTCAACGGCGGCGCCGAGGAGTCTCTCGTGGACGGTGAGATCCCGGGCTGGACGGAGGTGGTCGGGGACTCGTGGACGCGGCGGAAGGGCTTCCCCGGAGCCCTGCGTGGTGAGGCGATGTTCTGGCCGGGAGACGTGCCCGAAGCTGAGCTGCGGCAGGACGTCGACCTCGCCGACTTCGCTCCCTTCATCGACGCCGGTATCCAGCGCTTCCTGGCCGAGGGGTTCATCCGAAGCTCGACCTCCGACGCGAGTGGCGACCCCGGCCGGTTGATCGTCCAGTACCTGGACGCGGACAAGGAGACCGTGCTCGCCGAGTCAGAGTCCGAAGAGGTCCAGGATCGGACCTCCTGGATTCGGGTGTTCGACCTCCAGACGGTGCCTCCGGGCGCCCGCTGGGCTCGCGTCCGGCTGCTGGCACGGACCGATCCGCCGGACGGCTCGGACACCCACAGCGACGTCTACTTCGACGAGGTGGGGCTGCGTTCCCTGGGCACCCCGACGCTGGCGATGGAGCCGCTCTCCGTAGCGGAAGGAGACTCGGGCAGCGAGGATGCCCTCCTGGAGCTCCGGTTGAGCTGTCCGGCGCCCGAGACGGTGACCGTGGATTTCGCGACGGAGGACGGTACCGCTCTCGCCGGCCAGGACTACCTGGCCACGAGCGGCACCCTGGTCTACGAGCCCGGGGAAACCGTTCAGACCATCGCGGTTCCGGTGCTCGGCGATCGCTTCGAAGAGCCGGATCAGGACCTGTCGATCCACCTCGAGAGCTCGGGCAACACGCCGCTGATCCGGCGCTCCACATTACTCACCATCCTCGACGATGATCCGCCGCCTTTTGTCTCGGTGGAAGACGTGTTGGTGCCAGAAGGGGCAGGCGACGCGGTCTTCCACGCGCGCCTCTCAGTACCTAGCGAGGCGCCCGTGAGCTTCGATGTCCGGACCTTCGACGGCACGGCTCGCCGAGGGTCTGACTACACGTTCACCTCCGGGACGGTGACCTTCGGATCGTTCGAACGCGAGCAGCAAATCCGCGTTCCCATCCTGGACGACGCCGAGGCCGAGCCGGACGAGGATTTCCGGCTGGGCTTCAGCAGCCCGGATGGGCTCATCCTCCTCGACAACGAAGGTCGGGCCACCATCCTGGACGACGACGCCGGCGCCTCCTGCGACGGCCCCGACCTCCTGACGAACGGGGGCGGCGAAGATCTCCCCTTGGGCGACTCTGTTCCCGGCTGGACGGTCGTGGACGAGGACGGCTGGTCCCGGCGGACGGGGGACCCTGCCCCGGACGAGGGCTTCGCCTACCTGGCGGCCCCCGCAACGTCTTCCGCAGCCGAGCTGGTCCAGGATGTCGACCTCACGGCCTATGCCCCGTGGATCGACGCCTCCGGCCAGGAGCTCCGGTTCGAAGGGCGGGTCCGTTCGGGGGACGAAGACGTTGCGGACCGGGCACGGATCATTCTCGAGTACCTGGACGGCTCGGGTGCGGTCCTCGACGCGTTCGACTCGGGGTGGCTGAGCAGCCCCTCGGCCTGGGAGGTCATCACCGACGAACGCTTCGCCCCGGCCGGAACCCGGACGGCGCGGGTGCGTCTCCTGGCCGAGCGGGAGACCGGAGAGACGACCGACGTGTTCTTCGACGGTCTGGCGCTCCGGTCACTCGGGACTCCGACGCTTTGGGTTGAGGACGTCTTCGCCACGGAGGGTTCCGCCCCGGGCACCGCCCGCTTCCGCCTCCGCCTCTCCTGCCCCGCCCCGGGCCCGGTTGAGGTCGAATTCCAGACGGCCGACGGCACCGCAACGGCCGGCGCCGATTACCGGGCGGAGTCCGGAGTCGTGACGTTCGAGCCAGGGGACATGCTCCACGAGGTCGAGGTCGGCCTGATCGACGACTCCGAACCTGACCCCGGGGAGCACTTCGAGCTCCGGCTGGTACTGACCGGCGAGGCGGCACTGGTCACTCCGGCGCCGCGGGCGTTCATCGCGGACGACGACAGCATCGGCCTGGACCTCGCCCTCTGCCTCGACTCCTCCGGGAGCATTTCGCGCTCCGAGTTCGCGCTCCAGATCGGAGGAACGGCTGCCGCGGTGGAGGACCCGACGGTGATTCCCCACAATGGCACGGTGCGGCTGAGCGTGTTGCGGTTTGCGGGCGGCGTGCAGTATCCGGTGCCCCCTGTGGTGATCGATCGGCAGAACGCGGCCGACGTGGCGCAGCAGATCCGGAGCCTTTTCACGGGAACCGGAGGCGGTACCAACATGGCCGCCTGCCTCGATCTGGCGACCCAAGTCATCACTCAGGCCACCCCCTTCAGCGCCAAGCAGGTCATCGACGTCTCCACCGACGGCTTCCCGAACAACGCCGGGGCCACCCTCGAGTCCGCGGACGCCGCCGTGGACGAAGGAATCGACGTCATCAACGCCATCGGCGTGGGCTCCGGCGTCGGGGAAGCCTTCCTCGACCAGATGGTCCGGCCTCAGCCGTCCGGCGGTGCCGAGGGCTTCGTCGTGCTGGTGGACAGCTTCGACGAGTACGCGGAGGCCATCGCCCAGAAGCTACGGAAGGAAGCCAACCCGGACCTGGTGGTGAGCAAGACCGACGGGAGGGACACGGTGAGCCCGGGGGAGCTTCTGGAGTACACCGTCACGGTCACCAATACGGGCTCCGGGGCCGTGGCGAGCGTCGTCGTCGAAGACGATCTGCCGGCGGCGCTCCTGGACCCGGTCTTCACGCCGTCGGCCGGAAGCTTCGACGAGGAATCCGGGGTGTGGACGGGCATCAGCCTGGACACCGACGACGTGGTGACCCTGACCGTCGCGGCGCAGGTCGATCCTGCGGCGGCCGGTACGCTGGTGAACACGGTGACCGTCTCCCCCCCGGAGGGGGTGACGGACGTGGAGCCCGGGGACAACACCGCCAGCGATACGACGGACCTCGCGGCCGTGGCGGATCTCGCCCTGGACAAGAGCGACGACGGGCCGTTCGCGGCTGGCGAGGCCGGGGTCTACCGGTTGACCGTGACCAACCACGGGCCGTCGAGCGCCGCCGGGCCGGTGCAGGTCACCGACTCCCTGCCGGAGGGCCTCGATTTCGTGGCTGCGGACGGGGACGGTTGGGCTTGCAGCGCTGTGGACCCTGGGGTCACGTGCGAGCATGCGGGGCCGCTCCGGGCCGGCGAGAGCCTTCCGGAGATCAGCCTGGAGGTGGCGGTGGGGCCTGCGGCGGTTCCCGAGGTGACCAACACCGCCGAGGTCTCCTCGCCGACCGAAGATCCCGAGCCGGGCAACGACACGGCGAGCCGAGTGACGTCGGTGGAGGGGCCGGTGGGCGAGCCCGAGCTCACCGCCACCAAGACCGACTCCCTGGCCCTGGACGCCGACGGGGACGAAGGGCCCTCCCCCGGCGACGAGATCGCCTACGAGGTGGAGGTCACCAACTCCGGCGGGGCGCCGGCCACGGAGGTGGTCTTCCGGGACCTGCCGCCGGAGCACGCCTCCATCGC
>JBKHJP010000387.1:0-3962 GCA_046538065.1 Thermoanaerobaculia bacterium
CCACCGGCACGCCCACGTCCAGGTTCACCACCGTCTGCCACGGACCCATGAACGTCCCCTGGACCCCCACGCCGGCCAGGAGCTCGTCCTGGAGCCCCGTCGCCTCGTCGGTCGCCCAGGCCGCGTCCCCCACCGCGTCGATGCGCAGAAACTCCCCGACCTCGAAACCGTAGGAAAGGTGGGTGGCCACCAGCTCCTCGGCCCGGACCCGGTTCGACTGGTAGCCCTGGACGCGGGTATCGCCGAAGAAGCCGAACCCGTACTTGCTGAAGCGGTCCAAATCCTCGCCGCCTGCATAGACCAGCTCGGCCCCGATCTTCTGGAACCCGGGCAGGTGCCAGGTCTTGGCCAGGGTAGCGCTCCACAGGAGATAGTCCTCGTGATCCTCCCGGAACTCGGGATTCTCGGCAAAGCCCCACGGTTCCCACTCGGAGCGGCGGTTGAAGCTGCCCGCGAGTCCCAGGCTGTACCCGGAGCGGGCGAAGCGGCCGTTGAGCTGGACCGAGTGGCGCAGGTGGTCGGACGGCGGGGTGAACTCCGCGGCGGTGGCGTCGCTAGAGTCGTAGCCCACCCAGGTGAGCTCGTACTCGGCCCCCAGCTTGACGAAGCTCCCCAGCGGCCGGCCGGCGTTCACCGAGACGTTGGCGGTCCGGCGCTCGACCTCCTCGCCCGGGACCTCCTCGCCGCCCCGGTAGACCTGGTCGGTCAGGGGGACCGCCAGGGCGAAGACGTCGCCGCCCACGTCCCAGCGGCTCCCGGCCAGTCGGGGATCGGCGTAGTTGACCGTCAGCAGGGCACCGCCGAAGAAGGCGTTGAGCTGGTTTCCCGTCTCCTTGAAGTCGAAGTCGAAGTAGTTGACCCCGCCCAGCGGCAAGGGGTAGTCCAGGGCGTCGTCGTAGAAGACGCCGCCCAGGGCGAAGAGGCGCCCGGTGTCGAACTCCTCCTGGACCACCCGCTCCGCCGAGCCTTCCTCCTGGACCAGGTAGCGCAGGCCCCGCTCCGTGTCCCGCACCATCGTGGCATCGGAGGCCATGACCGCCAGGCGGCGCTCCTCGAACTCCGGACCGTTGACCTCGACGTCGGAGAGGATCGTCTCGCGCTCCACCAGGGTGGTGGCGTTGACCACCGAGAGGAGCTGCTGGCCGGTGAGACGCAGGGGCAGGACGAACCCCTCTCCGCCGGGGGCCACGGCGGACCAGGGGAGGCTCTCCCCACCCGCCGTCACCGGCGTGTAGTGGAGGGTCTCCTCGTTCGAGAGGACCTCGCCCTCCAGGCCGAGCTGGACCGCCCGGCTCCGCACCCGGGCGTAGTGCTCCTTGTCGATCCAGACCCGGCCGCGGTAGAGCTTGTCGTCCTCGGCGTCGGCGGCCGGGCGGAACTCCACCACCCAGGCGTCGCGGCCGTCCACCGTGTCGCTGCCCACCAGGCGGTAGGCGTACTCCCGGGTGAAGGTGATCTCCAGGGGCAGGGCGGCGGCCTTCTCCGGCTGGATCAGGGGGATCTCCGGGATCCGCTCGCCGCGCCAGCGCACGCCGTTGACGAAGAAGCGCTGCCAGGCCCAGTCGAAGCCCAGGCCCTGGCGGAAGAAGAACGCCCCTTCCAGGGTGGCCTCCACCGACTGTTGACCGGCGCCGGCGCCGAAGCGCAGGTGGGTGG
This sequence comes from Thermoanaerobaculia bacterium, assembly GCA_046538065.1. Classification (GTDB taxonomy): domain Bacteria; phylum Acidobacteriota; class Thermoanaerobaculia; order Multivoradales; family DATKCC01; genus JBKHJP01. Next base: position 1,657 of record JBKHJP010000387.1, read on the forward strand.
TGTTGGTGGCGCTGAAGTGGTCCAGGCGCCGGGCCTGGGCGTCCTCGAAGGCCTGGAGCCGGCGGAGGATCTCCTCCACCGGGATCTGCCGCTCGCCGCCCACGGTGAGCTCCTCCTCCACGGTGGAGGGCAGGTCCGTGGCCTGTTCCCGCTCCAGGCGCAGGATCCAGACCGGCCGGTCGGCGGGAACGGGCACCGAGAGCCCCTCCGGCCCGCGCTGGAGCCCGAAGAGGGCCCGGGGCTCTCCGGTGGCCGGGTCGACCGCCTCCGGCCCCCGGAGCTGGGGATCGGAGTAGGTCAGGCGTACCTCGGTGCCGGGCTCCAGGGCTTCGGAATCGAGCTCCACGATGGTGCGGAGCGCCAGATCCTCGCCCCGGACGAAGGTCCAGGCGCCGGAGGGCTCCGCCGCCGTGCCCCCGAGGGCGTAGCCGGGGTCGTACGAGAGGTCGCCCCGGAGCTCCCGTGCCAGGGTCACGAAGGGAGCCACGGTCTCCGGCCCCGCCTCCGGCACGTCGAACAGCGCCACGGCGACGCCCCGCCTGGCGAGCTCCGCCGCCCGGGCCAGAGCGCGGGCCGGATCCCTAGGCAGGGGGAGGCCGTCGACCACCACGGGGCGGCCGGGGTCGAGCTCCCCGAGGGTCTCCACGGCCGAGCCGATCGCGTCCGGGGTCCCCGGCTCCAGGGCCACGCCGTCCATGTAGGCGGCGACGTCCTGGGCGTAGAGCTCGCGCAGGAAGGCCGGCTCCGCCGGGAAGGGTCCGGCGATCACCGTGGCCCCGGGCCGCGCACCGGTGACCGCCACGGCGGCCCGCTTGACGAAGAACGCCATCTCGGCCGGGCCGGGGGCGGCGGCCGCCTCGCCCTCCGGGCGCCAGACGAGCTGGAAGTGGGTGTCTTCGGCGGCGTCCCGGGCGAGGGCAGCCACCGTCTCGAGCTCCCGGTCCAGAGCCTCCACCCGGTCCAGGAGCGGCGGCGGCGTCGTGAAGATCAGCCGCATCCAGGGCGTCGCACCGGCGTCGCGCAGGCGGCGGCTCGCCGCCACCGCCGGGGCCGGCTCGCCCTCGCGGGCCTCCCGTGCCTCCGGAGCGGTGCCCACGTCCCAGGACACGTAGAGAGGGTGGCGCTCCTGGAAATCGGCCATTCGACGGATGGACCGGGCCGCGGCCTCCGGGTCGTCGACGACCACGCCGCCACAGGGGCGGCACGGCGGACCCTGCCCGGCGGCCGGCGGCGCCGCCAGGAGGGTGAGGAGCAGGGAGGCGAAGGCTGCAGGACCGAGGTGTCGTGGGCGCATGGGCGCCATAGCATAGTGGCAGTCCGGGGGGTTGTCACCGGAAGTTCGGTGGTGTGGACGCCGTTCGTCCGGTTGCGGGACGCCGGGTCCCGCGACCGAACGTTCCGGCCGGGCGGGCGGGCGTGGATGGGCGCCGGAAACCACTGGCACGGAAGGAATCGATGGCATTCTACCCGTCTGGCACGGTGCCTGCTGCCGGACACACCGAAAGGAGCAGTCCACCATGGGTATGGACGTCGAACGTAAAGACTTCAAGAAGAAGCGTCGCCGCAAGCGCATCCTGTACGGCACCGTGACGGCCGTGGCGCTCATCCTCGTCACCCTGGGTATCTCGAGCCTGGAGCCCGCCGCCATGAGCGTGTCGCGCCAGAGCGTCTGGGTGGGGCAGGTGGAGCGCGGCGCGATGGTGCGCCAGGTCCGGGGCCCGGGAACCCTGGTGCCCAAGGAGATCCGCTGGGTCACCTCGTCGGTGAACGGTCGCGTGGACGAGCGGCTCCTCGACCCCGGGGTCCAGGTGGAGCCGGACACGGTGATCCTGGAGCTCACCAACCCGGAGATCGAGCAGCAGCTCGAGGAGGCCCGCCTGGGCGTGGACGTCGCCGAAACACAGCTCGCGGAGACCCGCGTGGAGCTGGAGAGCGAGTTCCTCCGCCAACAGGCGGACGCAGCGGCCATCGAATCCCAGTTCAGCGAGGCCGAGCTGTCCGTGGAGGCGAACGAGGAGCTGGCCAAGGACGGCCTGATCCCGGAGATCGACCTCAAGACCTCCCGGATCCGTTCGCAGCAGCTTCAGCGCCGGGTGGACATCGAGGGAGAGCGCCTGGCGAAGGCCCGCGAGTCCGTCCAGTCGCGCGTGGCGACCCGGCGGTCCCAGGTCGCCCAGGCCCGCGCCCTGTACGAGCTCCGGCGCCAGCAGGTGGAGTCGCTCACGGTGCGCGCCGGGACCTCCGGGGTCCTCCAGGAGGTGGCGGTGGAGGTGGGCGAGCGGGTCCAGGCCGGCACCGTCCTCGCC
>JBKHJP010000388.1:0-3961 GCA_046538065.1 Thermoanaerobaculia bacterium
GCCCTGGGCCGGGCGATCACGCTGGTGGAGACCGGCGGGCCCGAGGCGGAGAGCCTGGTGCGCCGCCTCCAGCCCGCCACCGGGCGAGCCCGCCTGGTGGGGGTGACCGGCCCGCCCGGGGCCGGCAAGAGTACCCTGGTGGAGGGTCTGGCCCATCACGAGCGGCGCGCGGGCCACCCCGTCGCGGTCCTGGCCGTGGACCCCACGAGCCCTTTCACCGGCGGCGCCCTCCTGGGTGACCGCGTCCGGATGCAGCGCCTCTACACCGACCCGGCGGTCTTCATCCGCTCCATGGCCACCCGGGGGGCCTTGGGCGGTCTCGCCGCCGCCGCCCACGACGCGGTGGACGTGCTGGACGCCGCGGGGCACGACGTGGTCCTGGTGGAGACCGTCGGCGTGGGCCAGGACGAGGTCGACGTCGTCCGGGCCGTGGACACGGTCGCCGTGGTGGTGGTCCCGGGCATGGGGGACGACGTCCAGGCGGCCAAGGCCGGGCTGCTGGAGGTCGCCGACGTGTTCGTGGTCAACAAGGCCGACCGGGAGGGGGCGGACGAGACCTGCCGCGCCCTGGAGGCGATGCTCGCCACGGCGGCGGAGGCCGGAGCCGAGGACCGGGAGGACGGCTGGCGCCCCCCCGTGATCCGGACCGTCGCCACCCGGGAGGAGGGGATCGCCGAGCTGGCGGAGGCCCTGGAAGCCCACCGCCGCCACCTGGAGGCGACGGACGGGCTCACCCGCCGGCGCCGGGAGCGCCTGGCCCTAAGGGTGGAGTCGGCCCTGGAAGCCCGCGTCCTGGCGGCGGCCGGCGGCTCGGGAGAGCTGGCGGAGGCCCTGGACCGGGGCGCCCGGGACGGCGAGGACCCGTACCGCATCGCCGACCGCGTGTTCGGTACGCTCGTCACGCGCGGGTCCCTGGGATCGGGTGCCTCGGAGGCCGGCGAACCGTGAGCCCCACCGCCGACGACATTGCCAGAGGTGTAGGGGCGGAGCTCGCCTCCGCCCCTGGGCTGGAGGGGACATGATCAGAAGGATCGACCACGTGGGAATCGCCGTGCGCTCCATCGAGGAGGCCCGGAGCTTCTGGGAGGCCCTGGGCCTCGAGGTGACCGGGATCGAGGAGGTCGAGGCCGAAGGCGTGCGGGTCGCCATGATCCCTTGCGGCGAGAGCCGGATCGAGCTCCTGGAGCCGACCCGGGACGACTCGCCCGTGGCCCGGTTCCTGGAGCGCAGGGGCGAGGGCATCCACCACGTCTGCCTGGGCTCCGACGACGTGGAGGCGGATGACGGAGCGCTCCGCCGGGCGGGCCGTGAGCTCCTCCGGGAGCGGCCCACGGCCGGCGCCGGCGGTGCCCGGGTCCAGTTCGTCCACCCCCGGAGCGCCCACGGCGTCCTGGTGGAGCTCGCCGAGGCGGGGGCCGCGGACGGCGAGACGGACCGGGAAGGCGGGGCCTGACACCATGAGCGTCGCCCGCTCCATCCCCCCCACCATCCCCCCCGGCTCGGCGGTGATCGTCAACCTCACGGGGCCGTCGGAGAAGTACTGGGGCATCCTCGGCGAGATCGGGGTGGCCGGCGTCGTTCTCCGGGGCATCGGCGTCCAGAGCTTCGACGACTGGACGGCCCAGGCCGCCCGGGGGGAGGAGCCCACCCTCGACCTGGCGACGATGTTCGTGCCGCTCTTCCGGATCGAGCGGATCTTCCTGGACGAGGCCGTCGGCGAGGTGGAGAGCTACTCCCAGCGGTTCCAGAAGCGGGTCGGCCGGCCGGTGGAGGAGTTCCTGGGCGTCGCCGGCGACGACACCGGCGAGGTGCCGTCGTAGAGCCCGGTCCCGAGGGCGCCCTTCGACGAGCTCACCGGGGGGAGCCCGCGGAGCGCTGACGCAGGGTGCGCCTCGGCGCACCGGGAGGGGGTTCAACATGTCCGACGAACCGGTCTTGGTCCTGGGCTGCGGCCTGATCGGAGGCTCCATCGCCGCCGGCCTGTCCGGGTCGGGGATGGAGGTCTGGGGGGCCGACCGGCGGGACCTCGCCCCCCTGGTGGAGCGTCGCTGGCTCGCCCGTCAGGTCCCGGCGGAGCGCGTCGCCGAGGCCGCCGTCGTCGTCCTGGCCCTGCCCCCGTCCGGCGTCCTGGGGGCCCTCGCCCGCCTGCCGTTCCAGCCGGGCCAGGTGGTGACCGACACGGCGAGCGTCAAGGCGCCGGTGGCCCGGGCGGCGGCGCGCCTGCCGCCCGGCGTCGCCTTCGTCGGGGGGCACCCCATGGCCGGGGGCACCGGCAGCGGTTGGGAGGCGGCGCGACCCGACCTCTTCCGCGGGGCGGCGTGGGCCCTGTCTCCGGTCGACGGCCCGCCCCCGGCCCCGGTTCCAGGAGGACGGGAAGGGCGCGGAGGCGGCCCGGACCCGGAGGCGGCCCGGACGCAGGTCGAGGCGCTGGTCCGGCGCCTGGGGGCGGAGCCGGTCACCGTGGAGCCGGAGCGCCACGACCGGATCGTGGCGCTCACCAGCCACCTGCCCCAGCTCCTGGCCGTGGCCCTGGCGGCGGAGCTCGACGCCCTGGACGGGGCGCCCGCCGGGTCCGGGAGCTCGGAGGGAAGCTCGGCTGCCGAGGGGCCCTCGCCGGAGTCGAGCGGTGGATCGGGGCGTCCGGGCGCGGACGTGGCGGCCTTACTGGGCCCTGGCGGCCGGGGCCTGCTGCGCCTGGCGGAGAGCCCCTACGAGCTCTGGCGGGACATCGTCGCCCTCAATCGCGACGAGATCGCCCGGGCACTGTCCGCGGTGGCGGCCCGGGCGGGCCTCCCCCCGGACGCCCTGGAGGAGGAGTTCACCCGGGCCCGCGAGACCGCCCGCCGCCTCGGCCTGTAGGGTGCGACCCTGTCGCACCGAGGCGATGATCCGGCGGCCTCCGGAGGTAGCTGGAGCCGCAACCGGTGCGACAGGGTCGCACCCTACGCCCTGTCCCGGCAAGGGCGCGACGGCGGTGAGGCGCACCCCGCAGCGGATCGAGGTCTCCTAAAACTGCACGTGCTCCACGAAGAACCGGGCCACTTCGGTTTCGCCTTGGACCAGCTCCCGGGCGAGCTCCGGTGTGAGGACGAACTGACCGGCGCGCTCCCGGTCCGGCGTGGCCAGGTAGAGCTCCAGGGCGGCGACCGCGTCGGGATGGCTCTCCCGGGTGGCCAGGAGCGCCTGGGCGCCGACCTCCAGGGCCCGGAAAACCGACGCCTCGGAGTTCGTCGTCACCTCGGCGAGGAGGTGATCCGGTTGGCTCCCCTGGTAGAGCTCGACCCCGTCGAGCCCCTGACCACGGAAGAGACGCTGCATCTCGGAGGCGATCTCCAGCTCCCGGAACGGACGCGAGGGGAGGCTCGACAGGTCGGGGTAGCCGGCGAGGGTGGTCGCCGCCCCGGCCGCTTCGGGGTCCCGCCTCCGGTGGGGCTGCAGATGGTCCAGGCCGGTCTCGCCGGAGCTCAGGTCGGCGAGGGTCTTGCGCCGCTGGGGCTCCGGCTCCGCCGTCTTCACCCGGTTGGCCTCGGCGTCCTCGATGACCCGGGCCTGGCCGTAGCCCTGCCGGTTGGCTTCTTCGGTCGCCTCGCGGTCGATCTCGTCGACGTCCAGGAAGGTCTTGGTGCCGTTCGGCAGGGTGATGATCGCCCTGCCGTCGCGCACCTCGTACTCGCGGTCCGCCACGATCTCCGAGCCGTCCTCGAGGACCACCACGTAGGCGGCCGCGGCCCCGGGGAGGGCGGCCCAGGCCAGGAGGAGGGCGCCGGCAGCGGCGAGTGCGATGGACGGGCGGTTGCGGCGGGGTGGCTCCATGGCTCGTCTCCAGGTCGGGCCCGGGCGCCGGCGGCGAAGCCCGGGCGCGCGTGTTGCGTCTGACGTTCCTAAGACTCTGCTATCATATCCGACCCCCGCCGGAGGGGGGAGAGGAGAACGCGGCCGTGCTGATCGTCATGAAGATGGA
>JBKHJP010000057.1:0-16286 GCA_046538065.1 Thermoanaerobaculia bacterium
GAGGTCTTCGTCCACCGCGACATGTTGCCCGAGCCGGGCCGGCGGGAGCCGGAGGACGCTCCACAGGGGCCGGGCCGTCCCCGCCACGGCCACGGCGAGGCCCAGCACGGCGGCGAAGGGGAGGAGGACCAGGTGCCAGTCCGCCGGCAGCTCGAAGAGAGCCGCCGCCAGGAACCGCCCGGCGGCGAGGCCCGCCAGGCCCCCCAGGAGGCCGCCCGCCAGACCCAGCAGGGCCGCCTCCGCCAGGAAGAACCGGACGATCCACCCCCGGTCCGAGCCCAGTGCGGCGAGGAGGGCGAGCTCTCCACGGCGTCCCTGGACCGTGGCGGCCATGGAGGAGGCCACCCCGAGGAAGGCCCCCAGGAGCGCCACCCCGGCGAGGACGCCCAGGACCACCCGCAGCCGGAGCAGCACCGCCCCGGCGGTCCCCGCCACCTGGCGAACCACCTCGGCGCGCCCGGAAGGAAGCACCTCGTCCACCGACAGGGCCACCGCCGAGGGGTAGGCGGTGCAGTACCAGGCGTCGTACTCCTCCGGGCTCATGGCCTCCGGGTCCCGGCGCTGGAACGACGGCTCCGGCACGGTGAGGGCCGAGATCTCGGCGGCCCCGATCCGGCCCGGGCGGCCGGCCAGGTCCTGGACCAGGGTCAGGGGGGCGAAGCCCGCGTCCTCCTCCTCGCCGCCGCCGGCCACCACGCCGACGACGCGGGCCCGAGCGCGACGCTCCCCCAGCTCCAGGGCGACGGCGTCTCCGGGGCCGATGTCCAGGGAGGCGGCGAGGCGCCGGCCCAGGGCCACCTCGGGAAGCTCGTCGCCGGCGCTCCCTCCCGCATCCCCGGGCCACCGGCCCTCCACGGGCAGGCTGGGGCGGGTCGCCGGCAGGCCCGTCCGCCAGTGGGCCAGCTCACGGTCGAACCAGGTACCCACCACCGGGGCCACGCGGCCCTCCGGCGTAGCCACGGCGGCCGGAGACGGACCGGTCCCATGGTCGTCCTCCTCCCCGGCGGAGGCCCGCGGAGGGTGTGCCCCTGCCTGCCCCGAGCGGATCCGAGGGGTCGCACCGGCCCCGTGGCGATCCGCCGACCACCGGACCCGGACCTCCAGGAGCGGCGCCACGGCGGTCAGGTTGTTCCGCCAGAAGCTCTCCTCCAGGCCCTGGAGCTCCGCCACCGGCAGGGTCTCGGTCCCCTCCGCCGGGACCACCCGGAGGTTCGCGCCGTACGTGGCGAGGGCGCCGGAGAGCTGGTCCCCGGAGCCGAGGAGCAGGACCCCAAGAGCGGTGGCGGCCAGGGTGCCCAAGGTCACCGCCGCCAGGGCCAGGAGCTTGGCGCGCCGGCCCCGGCGGAACGATTCGAAGAGGAGGCGGAGGAACATCGGGGTCGCTCGGTGGCTAGCGGGGTCGTTCAGGGTCTCGGGCTTCGAACAGGATCACGTGCACCTCGACGGGTTCAGTGGGCGTGCCCGGCGCCGCCGGCGAAGAGGTCCGCCGCCTCAGCCAGCCCCCCGGCGGCCACCACCAGCTCCCGGCCCTCGGTCCGGAACTCCAGCGGGATCGGGTTGCACCCCCCCGGCCGGCCGATGGACGGCGGGAAGATTGCCGAGGCGCAGTGCAGGCACAGGACCTCGCCCCCCTTCTGGGAGTAGCCCTCGGGGCCGCAGATGACACAGGCGTCGAAGGCGGCCACCACCTCGCCGTTGCCCAGGCGCATGGCGATGAAGCGCACCGGCTGGCCGTCGACCTCCACCCGGTAGCGGTGGAGCTCGTTCTCCTCCATCCCGGCCAGGGGCAGGCGGACCGTCCCGTCGGCCCCGAGGGCCACCCGCTCCACCGCCGTCTCCTCGGCGCTGTTGGTGTAGGTGAAGCCCAGGCCCAGCAGGGCCAGGATGGCGATCCCCAGGGTGCCGGCCATGGCCCGGACCCGCCCCTGGCGCCGGGCCTCCAGGCGGCGCAGCCGCTCGTCCGCCGGGTTCGTCGCCGGGGCCTCGGCCGGCCGGAGCTCGCGGCCCGGGAAGACCACCGCCAGGAGCGGCAGGGCCAGCACCGCGGCGATGAAGAAGAACTCGTAGCGCACCAGGGGCCCCACCGCCGCCATGGTCGTGGGGTTCGCCGGAAGCCACCCGGCCTCCGAGAGCTCGTGGTACCCGTTGATGAGGAGCTGGACGACGAAGATCATCAGGGCGACCCCGGTGATCTTGAAGAAGCGCGCCAGGTCCATCCGCACGCTCCCGCGGATGAAGAGCACCCCGAACCAGACCGCCAGCCCCAGGCCGGCCAGGGCGCCCAGAAGGGTCAGCAGGCCGCTGGTCGTGAGCGAGACCGCCGCCAGGAAGAGCGCCGTCTCCACCCCCTCGCGGAAGACCATCAGGAAGGTGAAGAGGAAGATCCCGCCGAAGACCGCTGACGAGCTGCCCCCGGCGACGATCCGGGACAGGCGCCCCTTGATCTCGCCGGAGACCTCCTTGGCGTGGCGCCACATCCAGACGACCATGGAGCCCACGATCACCGCCGAGCTGACGTAGAGGATCCCCTCGAAGGCCTCCTCGTTGACCGCCACCGAGTGGAGCACCCAGGCCCCCGCCAGGCTGGCGGCGACGGCGGCGGCGAGCCCCGCCCAGACCGCCCGGAGCTGGTGGTCCAGGCCCTCCTTCTTCAGGAACGCGTAGATGATCCCCACGACCAGGGCGGCCTCGACCCCCTCGCGCAGGGTGATGATCAGGGATTGCAGCATGGATCAACCTCCCCCGGCCGCCTCGAGCGGGGCGGCTCCGGCATCGTCGGGCTCCTCCGGCGGCGCGGCGGCCTCCGCCCGCGCCTCGGCGCAGGCGGAGCACAGGCCCAGGATCTGGAGCTGCCGGTCGTCCCGGGAGAACCCGTGGGCGCGGCAGATCTCGTCGAGCATTGCCCGGATGGACGGGCTGACGAACTCCACCACCCGGCCGCAATCGCGGCACGCCAGGTGATCGTGCGTCTGGCCGGGGTGGACGTGCTCGTAGAGGAACCGGTTGCGGCCCAGGCGCTGGCGCTGGACCAGGCCGCACTCGACCAGCAGGTCGAGGTTGCGGTAGACGGTGGCCCGGGAGACCTTCCGGCCCGTCTCGCGCAGACCGTCCAGGATCTGCTCGGCGTCGATGTGGCCGTGCTGGCGGTAGATCTCCTCCAGGAGCGCCATCCGCTCCGGCGTCACCCGCATCCCCCGGCTCCGGATGTACTCGATGAACTGCCTGCGCTCCGTCTCGGCGACCATGGACTCGATCCTCGTGGCTCCTCCGGCGGCTCCCGGCCGCCCGCCCTGCTATTGAGACTCATTCTCAACAGAGCCTGGAAACATTCTGGACCGATTTAGTCCGCTTTGTCAACCGCCCCGGCGGGTGGGACCGGAAGTGGCGGTTGCGCCGCTACTCCGAGCTGGCGGTCGCGGGAACGCAGAGGGGCCGGTCGACGGTCCCCTCGAACCCGTCGTAGGTTGAATCCGGCGCTTCCACCACGGTCCTCGGGCGCATGAAGCGCGACCTGGACCGGAGGACGGAGGGAAGCCACGGGATCCGCCGGAGCGCGGGGATCACCGGGGCTAGCAAGAGGTCGTAGAACATGGTGAAGTGCATCCCCGGGGCCCCGGGAACACGGCCCGGGTGGGGCTCCGCATGGCAGACCCGGGCAGATTGATTGTCGACCCGGACCTGAGCGGGTTGCGAGGTGTCGAACTTGGCGACCTTCTTCCAGACGGGATCCGCCCCGTCGTCCCGGAACTCGGCCGTGCGGAGCTCGATCCAGGAGGCGTCTGCCGGTGGCCGCCAGCTCACCTCTTCCGCCGCGGCTCGGGAAACCCGGTGCGGCTCGCCGAGGGCGGTGGTGAAGGCGAGCCTCGGGATCCAGAGGTCTCCCGCCCCACGGGCCGCGTCGGCGGGACTCCCCTTGATCGACGCGAACTCCCCGGTCTCGAGGGTGCCGCCCTGGAAAACGACCTGTCCGACAACCGCAGGGTGCACATCCTGGATCCCCAGGCAGGACTCGCTGACCGGGTTGTCGGGGCCCAGCTCGTCGAGCTTCGGAACCCAGGAGAAGCTCTTGGCCGAAGCGTCTCGAAAGTCGGGGAAGGTCCCCACGACTCCGGGTTCCGGCACGGCCCCGCGAGTCCCCGAGCCCTGCTCTTCCGCCCAGACCAGGGCAAGGCGCTGCCGCACGAGGTCCACGGACCCCGAGGTGCTTCCTTGCCGCCAGGAGACCTTCGGCGAGTGATCGAAGTCGGCTCGAGTCACCACGGAACAGTCGCCGTCGGCGGGGTAGTTGTGGCCGAGACCGTGGTGTCCGGCCCTGCCCTCCCGGAGCAGCGCGTGGGTGATTCGCCCGGAATCCCCGTCCTGGACGAAGACGATCAACCCCCTGAACCTCACCTCCACCTGCAACTCGGTCATGAAGCCCCCCTTTCGATCAGTCCGTTGGAGGCCGGGATTGCCGGCTCCACTGGATGGCGGAATACGCGGCCCAGGTCCCGGGCGCCGCGAATGTCGGGTCCTCCGACGACAGAACCCCCAGTTGCGTCCGCCGGAGCGCCTCCGAGACGTCGACTCCCTTCCGGAGCTCGGAGTAGAAGCGCTCGAAGAACCGGCTGGTGGGAGCGTCGTCCAGCTCCCAGAGGCTCGCCACGACGGCTGGTGCACCGGCGTCGAGGAATCCCTCGGCGAGGTGCAAGCCTCCGGCCGCGAGCGCACCCGGACCGCAGGCCGAAAGCACCACCAGCCGGGTGCCGGACAGATCCGTCGCGGCCACCTCGTGCCGGAACCAGAGCCCGTCCTCCCCCTGTCCGGGAACCAGGGGCAGACTCGAGAGGTACGGCCGGTGCGCGTTGGCCAGAGCGTGCCCGGCGAAGTGCAGGATTTCGCGATCCGCGACCCCGGCGCGGACCGCCGCCTCCGAAGCCTCCTCTCCCGCCAGGACGCTCGTCCGGGGGAAGAGCGAGTGGATGCGCCGGACCTCGCGGAGCGCCCCGGGCAACCTGGGAAGGCCCGACGGCAACGTGACCGCCGCGTCCGCCACCGCCAGCACCCGAGTCGCCGGGGACAGCGGCTCCCTCCCGGTCGATGCGAGCGCCCGGAGCGCTCCGGCCGCCGAGGGGCTCGAAACGACCACGCGGTCCTCGATGAGGAAACGGCCTGTCGCCGGATCGACCAGGGCCGCGAAGGGCAGCCGGGCGAGGGCGCCGTCCGGAACGACCGCCAGCACCTCCGCGCCGGCCGCGGCGGACGGCAGGTCGGCGAGGAGCAGGCGATGGAGACGTTCCGCCGCCTGCTGGAGCTCCCTCCCCCCCTGCAGGGCCTCCACGAAGTCGCTGACCAGGGAATCCAGCTCCCGACGCCCCACCGGGACTTCAGCCCAGGTGAGCCGGTCCGCTCCCAGTCTCCAGACCAGGAGACGGTCTGGCAGGCTGAGGAACGAGAGGACCACCACCCCCGGGGGCGACCGGTCCCGGGCCGAGAGCGCCAGGGGGTCCGCGCTGGAAGGCCGGGACCGGCCCGGCCGGCGGGCTCGCTCTGCCAGCGCGAAGGCTCGAGCCCCTCGGCCACGGTCCGTCTCCAGTGCGACGAGCTCCTCGTAGACGGCTCGGATTTCGTCGGCTCCCGACCATCGCTGCCAGGGCTCCGAAGCGTGCGCAACCCGTTGTTCGAGGATCCGGGCGGCGTCCGCGAGGTCTCGGCGCGCTCCATCCAGATCGCCCCCGCGGCGGAGGTGGTGCCCCCGGATCCGGAGGGCCCTGGGCATCCGGGCTCGGTGGCCGGTCCGCCGGAGAATGTCCGAACCGTCCTCGACGAGACGCAGGGCCTGGGCCGGATCCTCCGAGGCGAGCATCTCGGACCTGGCCAGCAAGATCTCCGCCCGGAACGCCTCGGCGACCGAGTGCTCCTGGATCTGGCCGAGCCAGGCGTCGGCCCCGTCCAGGTCGATCAAGGCACCCTCGAGATCCCCCGTCGCGGCCCGCGAGCCGGCCCGTTCCCGAAGGGCCACGATCCAGGTCTCGGGGAGGTCCGCCTCCGCCGCCTCCGCCACCAGAGCCTCCGCGAACGGCCGGCCGACGGACGCCCCGTAGTGTCGCGCCGCCCTCGCCAGGTCACTCCACAGGCGTACGCGAATCCTGGCCTTGCTGATCCGATCCGCGCGCCGGCTCGCCCGGAGACGGTGCCGCCAGGCCCCCTCGTCGTCCCCCAGGAACCCGAGGGCTTCCCCGATCAGGCCTTCCGTCGCCGCGGATCGGCCCTCCCAGCCGAGCTCGCGGGTGAGGGTGAGAGCCGACCGATAGCTCTCCAGGGCTTCGACGAAGCGGTTCGCCACCGTCTCGACGACGCCCCTGAGCTGAGCGCTCTCGATCACCGCCGTGACGTCTCCCACCCGATGGGCCTCCGCCCGGACCTGCTGGAGCAGCTCGATGACCTCGCGGTACTCCAGCGCTTGGTACTTGCATTTGGCGAGCAGCAGACGGGCCCTGGGCAGGTATGCGCTCTCCGCGTCGGCGAGGAGGGTGAGAGAGCGATCCAGGCTCTCCTGGGCTCCGGGCAGATCGAGACGCTCGACCGCCTCCTGGCCCGATGCGAGGGCTCCGAGTGCTTCGGCCAGGAGCTTCCGCCCCGCCGGGGACATGGCTTCGGCCTGACGCACCGTCCGCTCGAGGGGGCGTCCACCGGCTTCCGGACCGAGCGCTTCGGCGGCAACCCGCACGGCGCCCAGGACCTGGTGATCCGCATCTCCGCGTCCTCCGGTGGCGGCCCGGGGCCACTCGTGGAGCAGCCAGGTCTCAACCTCCTCCAGGACCTGCTCGGGGAACTCCTCCGCCAGCGTCCTGACGACGGCCCCGTCGCCGCCGGCAGCGCGGCGCCACAGGTTCGACCGCTCGGCCTCCCAGCGCCGGTACGCCGGCTCCCGGCCCAGCGCCGCCACGCGGGCGCGGACCTCGGGAACGAGCGGCGACGCCTTCGGGGCGACGCTCAGAAAGCGCTCCCATTGCTCGAGGGCAGCCTCCCGCAATCCGAGTGCCTGGAGGGCCAACGCTCGATTGAACATCGCCTCCGGCCTCGCGAGACCTTCCAGCTCTTCAGCCAGAAGGATCCGCAAGCCGGCGAGCAGGTCCAGGCTCCGATCCTGTTCTGTGGACCGGACGAGGTAGGCCGCCGCCAGGTCGTTGACGATCCGCGGATCCGAAGGGCTCATCCGGCGCGCCGCCTCGAGCTCGGCGACGGCCTCGTCGGCCGCCCCCCGGACGAGATGACGCACCCCGGAGGCGGCCAAGATCTCGGCCGACGGCTCCGCGGTGAGCTCGCGGTCGATCCGGGCCTCGGCGAGCACCCTCCGACCGACCGCGCCCCCGGCGAACGCCGGGAGGGGCGCCGTCTCGAACGGCTCCGGCTCCCGGGACGACGTCACACTGCCCCACGGGCGTGGCTCGAACGGAAGGTCCTCCCCCCACGCGACGAGCAGGGCTGCATGCCCGAGGGTGTAGCCCCCCGGACCTTGCGACGACCCCTCGACACCGTGCCGCCACGCCCAGAAGCCTCCGACGAGACAGAGACCAACCACGGTGGCGGCCAGAACCGGTGCGGCGCGTAGCCGGCGAAACACGACAGCTCCCGGGCGAGGCAGAGCCTCGGCGGACCGAGCGGTCGGACTGCGTTGACTCCGTCCAGGTCGTAGCATCGACCGGTTCCTTTGGAAAAGGCGCATCGCACGCTAGCACGGGCCTTGTTCAATCGTGAAATCATCACGAATCGATGGGATCCGGCGCGTGCCTGGAGATCTTGGACGGACCCAGGCCGGTGGTTTCGCGCTTCCCATGGGACCGGCCCGGGATCAGGAGCCATGCCGGCCACCGGCTGGGCGGACCCGCGGACACCCCGATGGCGCGATCTTCCGAACAAGGCAACCCGCTCGAGGACCTCTTCCTCGACCACCTGCCCCTGGTGGAGCGGGTGATCGCCTTCACCTGCCGGCGCTACCGGCTGCGCGGCGAGGAGGCGGAGGAGCTCGGCGCCCAGGTCAAGGCTCGCCTCGTGGAGGACGACTACGCCGTCTTCCGGAAGTTCCAGGGGCAGAGCAACCTCGCCACCTATCTCACGACCGTCGTCCAGCGCCTCTTCCTGGACCGGCTCCGGGCGCGCAAGGGGCGGCCCCGGCCGTCGGCGGAGGCCCGTCGCCTGGGGGCGGTGGCGATCCGCCTGGAGCGCCTCCTCTACTGGGACGGCTTCAGCTTCGACGAGGCGTGCCGCATCCTCCAGGAGAACCACGGCGTGGACGTCTCGTGGCAGGAGCTCGAAGAGGTCGCCGGGCGCCTGCCGGCCCGGGTGATCGAACGCCGCCACGAAGGGGGCGAGGAGCCGGCGCGCCTGGCCGGGGCGCTGGAGCGGCCGGACGAGGCGGCCCTCGCCCGGGAGCGCGACCGCGAGGCGGAGCGGGTGGTGGAAGCCCTGGAGGGGGCGCTCGCCGTTCTGGACGCGGAGGACCGGCTGATCCTCCGGATGCGCTTCGAGGACGACTTCACCGTGGCGGACGTCGCCCGGGCGCTGTCGCTGCCCCAGAAGCCCCTCTACCGGCGGATCGACGCACTGAAGCGGCACCTGCGCCGGGAGCTGGAGGCACGCGGCCTGCGGAGCCTGGAGGGGTGGTGGTCGTGACCGGAGCAGGCCGGCGAACCGGAAGCCCCCGCGTGGAGCGCGGGAGCGGGGCCTCCCGGGGACCGGCGCTCGCTCCGGGGGACTTCCGGCGGGGGCTCGCGCCTGCGCGTCCGCCGCGCCCGACACGGGTCGGACTCCACCCGGGCTTCCCCGGCGCGGCTCCCGAGCTCCCCTGGAGGCCCCGCTCCCGCGCTCCACGCTCCCCCACCCGGGCTCCGGGAGCCGCCCTGGCGCCCGGGTGCAGAACCTCGGGCCCTTCGGACCTGCCCCGGCGTGTTGGTCGTGACCCCGGCACGGAGACTGCGAAGGGGCGGCGGCGGGTCCGTCCCACGGGATGAGTGAGGTATTGCGATGAGCGAATCGACGGTGCGTCATCCCGATCCGGAGGTCCTGGCGGCATTCATCGACGGGCGGCTGCGGGGGGACGAGCGCCGCGCGGTGGTGGAGCACCTGGACCGGTGCGCCGACTGCTACGAGGTCTTCTCCGAGACCGTGCGCTTCCAGGGCGAGGACGAGCCCCGGGGAGAGGTGGTCCGGCCGCCGCGCTTCGCCGGCCGCCCCTGGCTCTGGGTGGCGGCCGCCGCCGCGGTGGTCTTCGTGGTGATCCTGGCCCTGCCGGTCCTGCGGATGTCGCCGGAGCGCCCGGTGGTGACCAGCCCGGACGGCGTGGAGCTCCTCCTCTCCGCCGACGCCCTCGCGCGGGAGATCGAGGCCGGGGAACCGCCGGGGGCGACGGCCGCGATCCAGCCGGGGTGGCCGGAGGGTTTCGGCTTCGCCGGCGGGTTGGACCGGGAGACGGCGGCCTTCCGGGTCGGCGTGCGCCTGGTCGACCTCCGCGTGGCGCTGCGGGACGGCGACCTGGAGACCGCCCGCGAGCTCGTGCCGGAGCTCGCTCGCGCCCTGGAGGCGGCCGGCGTCGCCGCGGAGCTGGACGGCCAGATCGAGGCCGCCCGGGAGGCGGCCGAGGCCGGCGACGCCGACGCGCTGGGGGGAGCGGTGGGCTCGATCGAAGCCGCGGCGGAGGGCCTCCTGGATCCCTTCCCCCTCGCCTTCGGCAAGTGGGCCGAAGCGGGGCACCTCGCCGCCGCCGCCGGCGACCGGGAGCTCTTCCTGGCGCCGGTCTTCGTGGAGTTCCTGGACGGGCTGCGGAAGCGCGACCTCCGGGAGCCGGTGGCCCGTCGCGTGGAGGAGATCGCCGCCCGGACCCGGGGGGAGCTGGGGCCGCCGGAGGAGATGGAGGCCCTGGAGACTCTGTTCTCCGACCTGGTGAGCCTCCAGTGACCAGGCTCGTTTCGGACGTTGTGTCTTCGGGAAACCGCTCCGGTGCGCCGAGGCGCACCCTACGGTGCTCCGGGCCTCCAGGGCACACCCCACGGTGCCGTGTCTTCGGGGAGGCGCTTCGGTGCGCCGAAGCGCACTTTGCAACGCCCACGGGGGCGAGACCTCGCACCACGGGCCCGGCCGTCGGCGTCCTGCGCGCCACCCTGGCCGCCGCCGTCCTCCTCGCCGCCTGCGGCGACGAGCCGCGGGAGCCCCGGCTCCTCCAGCGGGAGGACCGCCTGGCCACTTCCGAGCCCTGGCGCGACGCCTACCGGGAGGTGACCGGCCACCCCGCCCTGGACCGGGCCCGGGCGGTCTTCGAGGGGATCCGGCACGCCGCCGGCCAGAATGCGGAGCTCCTCTTGCTGGAGGTGGCCCGAGGCCCCCTGGCGCTGGCCCTTGCGGACGACACGATCGTCCTCTCCCGGGAGGCCCTGGATCGCTGCTACCGGACGGGCGAAGGCGCCGCCGGGGACGCCCGCCTCGCCTTCGTCCTGGGCCACGAGCTGGCCCACCTGGCGAACGGCGACTTCTGGCACGCCTCGGCCTTCACCACGGTCCGAAGCGCCCGGAACCCGAGCGCCGAGCTCCGGGCCCTCCAGGAGCTCCTGGCCCAGGACGCCACGGACCGGCAGGTCCTGGAGCTCAAGGCCGACGACGCCGGGATCCTGGCGACGATTCTGGCCGGGTACGACCCGGAGCCCCTGCTGTCGGGGAGCCGCACCTTCTTCGAGGAGTGGGTGGGCGGACCCGCCGGCCAGGTCGTCTACGCGGATCCGGACCACCCCGGGACGGCCCAGCGGGCGGAGTTCCTGCGGGTGCGCCTGGAGCGGGTCGCCGGCGAGGTGGAGACCTTCCACCGGGGGGTCGCGGCCTTCCGCCGGGCGGAGGCCCTGGCCCGGGAGGCTCCGGGAAAGGACGCGCCGGGGCGGGCGGTCCTGCCGGAGGTGGCGGACGCCTACGCCGAGGCGGCTGCCCGATTCGAGGAGGTCCGGCGCATCTTCCCGGGCCGCGAGGTCCTGAGCAACCTGGCCCTGGCCCGCCTGCGCCTGGCCGCAGCCGCCCTCGCGGCCTGCGACGGCACCCTGGTCCGCCGCTACTACCTGCCGGCGGCTCTCGACCCGGTGACCCTGGCGGAGCGGGCGCGCCTGCGCGGGGAGGGCTCGCACCACTCCTCGCCCTGCTTCGAGCACCCGGAATACCGCGAGAACGTCGACGAGGCGGTCCGGCTGCTGGACGAGGCGGTCCGGCGCGACCCGGCCTACCTCCCGGCCCGGCTCCACCTGGTGGCGGCGCTGGTCCTGGACGAGCGCGGTGCCGGAGCGGTGGTGGCGGCGGAGGAGGCGGTGGCCCGGGGGCCGGAGGATCCCAACGCGCTGGCGGCCCGGGCCGCGGCCTACCTGGCGTACGCCGATCAGGGGAGCGCGTTCATCGACGACGACGCGGTCCTCGAAGAGCTCGCCGGCCTCCACCGGCGCTTCCCGGAGCACCCGGCGATCGCTTACGACCTGGCGGCGGCCCTGGCCCGCCGCGGCCGCCCGGAGAAGGCGGCGCCGGTCTGGCGGGCCTTCCTCCGCGCCGAGCCGGCCGGCCCCTGGGCCGAGATCGCCCGCGAGTGGCTGGGAGCCACGGGCCAGAGCGCGGCACCGTAGGGTGCGATCCTCATCGCACCAGAGCGGCGGTGCCAACGCCCTCCGACGGTGCGACACGACGCCCCCCGCCGAGCCTTCGGTCCGGAGGACCGGTGCGACCCCTCGGCTGCGCTCGGGGGAGACCAGGGTCGCACCCGAACCGGTTACCGGGCGGCGACGGTTTCCCAGAGCTCGGCGGCGCGGTCGAGGAGCTCCGGGAGGTCCTCGTCCAGGAGGTAGCCCTGGCGGGCCAGCTCCCGGGCGTGGGCGGCGTAGCGGCCCAGGTAGGCCTCCCGGCTGCCGTAGCGCTCTTCGATGGACGTCCGGGGATCGCTCGCGGCCTCGGCCTCCGACCGGGTCCGTGGCAACGCCAGGAAGGAGCCCCGGAAGTCCGCCAGCGCGTCCGGGGCGCCGATCTCCTCCCCCCGGAAGTTCCACGGCGTGTAGGTGGCCAGCGGCACCGCCACCTCCGGCACGGCGAGGCCGGCCCGGGGATTGCCGTCCTCGCCCACCTGGGGCACCAGCACGGGGAAGGGCTCCCCCAGCTCCGGCGGCTGCTTCGTGACGACCCCGTCGCTCCAGAACCGAGGGCCGTAGTCCACCCGGTAGGCCTCGTGGGGGGCCGTGCCCGCCTCCGGCGGAGCCTCGACTCCGGGGACGTCCGGGACCGCCAGCTCGTCCGGGGGCACCAGCGTGCCGTCGGCGATCCGGGGGTAGCGGCTCGGAGGTGGCTCGGTGCCGTCCGCCACCCAGCCGTCCAGGGCCACCAGGAGGGCCCGGAGGCTCCACAGGAAGTCCGCCGGGTTCGCCGGGTGGCGCGTGCCGCGGCGCTCCGGCGGGAAGGCGTCCACGAAGTGCTGGGCGCCGGCCAGGTGGTAGATCCGGACCTCCGGGCGCGGCTCCAGGTCCTCCCCGCCGTCGATCGTGGTGTGGAGGAGCGACGCCGCCCGGCCCCAGTACTCGTAGCCGGTGTTGGTGAAGAAGACCTTCGGCAGGGCGCCCTCCTCCCGGAGCAGCTCCAGCAGCCCCTCCTCCCGCCCGCTCACCGGGTCCTCCTGGACCCGGCCGGAGAACGGGAAGACGTCCGTGGGGTAGAAGAACGCCGAGAACGGGTGGGCGTCCCGGGAGGGCTGGCCGAAGCGGTGGTTGAAGCTCCCCCGGCCGGCGCCGGCGGTGTGGACCAGCAGGCCGTCGAAGACGGGGCGGCCCGCCTCGTCCCGGTTGAAGCCCTGGTACAGGAAGTGGCGCAGGAACCGCCCCGTCTGGCTGATCCCCATGCCCAGGGTGCGCTCCACCGGCGCCGGGCTGTCCTCGGCGTGGCGCAGGTGGGAGGCGAAGTCCCGCACCGCGGCCAGGCCCAGCCCCACCACCACCGGGTCCCGGGCGACGTAGACCGCCTCGTAGATCTTGCCCTTCTCGAACCCGTCCGGATAGTGGATGGCGGTGCGGTCCGGCACCACCGTGCCGTCCTCCTCCAGGCGGGCGAAGCTCCAGTCCTCCCGGGGGACGACCCGGCGCTCCCCCAGCCGCTCGTCGCGCACCGTGAGGACGTTCCGGGGATCGTCCGGGTCCGCCACGGGGTAGGCCCTGTGCCCCCGGTGGGCCAGGGGGAGGACCGTCGCGGCCTCGGGGAAGACGTGGTCGGCCCGGACCAGCCCTTCCAGGGGCTCGCCGTCGGGACCCGCGGTGACCCGGACCGGCTCCAGCCCCAGGAGCTCGTCGCGCTCCGGCGGCACGTCCCACTGCCAGCCCACCCAGGCCAGGGTGAAGCCCCGCTCCAGGAGGAAGGCGTCGCCGAAGTCGGAGGCGTCCGTGGGGTCGAAGGTGCGGGCGGCGCCCCGGCCGAAGTAGCGGACGATCGCCTTGCCGCCGCGGTTCGGGACCTCCAGCAAGAGGGCGCCGTTTCCCTTCTCGGGATCGGCGGGCCTGAGCACGTAGACGTCGGCCCGGAAGTGGACCCGGCCGTCCTCGCCCCGGGGCGCCAGGTCCAGATCGACGATCCGGCGGTTCGCCGGGTGCTCCGGGTCGACGGCGAAGCGGACCGTGCCGGCGAGCTTCTCGTACGGCCCGGCGAGGCCCCAGGCCTTGCCGTCCGCCACCGGCTCCCGGCGGGTGACGTCGAGGCCCACCACCTCCGCCCGGGCGGCGCCCGGGGGGACGGACAGGGCCGGGCCCAGGAGGAGTGCGACGACGAGCAGGCCGGGGCGGCGAGCCACGCTACTCCCCCTCCTCGTCCTGGTCCTCCAGGTGCTTGCCCGGAGGCGGCACCACCACCGCCGGCACCCGGTGCTCCTCCACCAGGGCGTTGAAGGCGGCCACGTCCTCGTCCAGGATCTCCCGCAGCGCCGCCCGGCGCTCCTCCCACTGCTCGCGGAGTGCCGTGAAGCGCGTCCGGGCCCCCTCGGTCACCGGCGGGCCGGACCCGTCCACCGCGCCGAAGAGGAAGTAGATCTGGGCGTTGAGGCGGTTCTGGAAGTTGATGATGTCCTGGAAGGTCTCCGAGCGGGTCTGGACCACCGTCTCCTCCCAGGCGGCCAGGGCGTCGGCGATCTCCCGGCCCGACTCCTCGATGGCGTCCGCCGTCTCGGAGCCGCCCTCCAGGTGCTCCTCCAGGTCCCCGACCCGCGCGATCTCGGACTCCACCTGCTCCTTGACCTCCCGGGCCCTGAGCACGGCGTCGTTGAGCTCACCCAGGGTCTCCCGGATGTCCGCCAGCAGGGCCTGCTGCTCGGCGTAGCCGGCCCCCGACGTGTCGATCCGCGGGTCCTCGGCGAGCTCGAGCTCCTGGACCTCCTCCCGGTCGCCGACCCGGAGGCGCACCCGGTACGTGCCTGGGGGCACCATGGGCTCGGCGTTTCCGAGGGTGAAGAGGCCCGGCACCTCCACCGTTCCCTCGCCCCGGAGGTCCCAGGCGAAGCGGTTCATCCCTGGCTCCACCGGCAGGGTCTCCGGCGGGCCGCCGCCGAAGAAGCCGCCGCCTCCGCCACCGCCCCCGTCCTCCGGCCGGCTGGAGTAGGAGCGGACCACCCGGCCCTCGGCGTCGAGGACGTCGAGCTCCAGGGCGGGGGGACCTTCGCCCGCCTCCGGGTCGGCCTCCGGATCGCTCTGCTTTTCCTCTTCGCCCTCGGCCGCTGAACCCTCCGGCTCACCTTCCGGACGGGCGCCCTCGACGCCGCCGGAGGCCGCGAGCTCCTCGGAGAGCTCCTCGGAGAGGACGTAGTCGATCACGGCGCCGGGGGGCGGGTTCTCCCCTTCGGCCCCGCCTCCCCCGCCGCCGAAGCCGCCGCCCCAGCTCACCCGGACCGCCGGGGAAGGCCGGAAGAGGTGGAGGTCCGCTCCGGCCACGTCC
Source organism: Thermoanaerobaculia bacterium (assembly GCA_046538065.1). Taxonomy (GTDB): domain Bacteria; phylum Acidobacteriota; class Thermoanaerobaculia; order Multivoradales; family DATKCC01; genus JBKHJP01. The sequence continues at coordinate 14,956 of JBKHJP010000057.1, forward strand.
TCGCTCGCCCCGCCGCCGCCGGCGAGCTGCCGGAGCGGCGCCAGGTCGTCCAGGATCCAGAAGGCCCGCCCCTGAGTGGAGGCCAGCAGGTCGCCGTCTTGGACCGCCAGGTCGGTCACCGGCACCACCGGCAGGCCCGGCTCCAGCGGCTGCCAGCGCCCGCCGTCGTCGAAGGAGACGTAGGCCCCGGTCTCGGTGCCGGCGTAGAGGAGGCCCGGGACCTCCGGGTCCTCCCGGACCACCCGGACCCAGGCCCCCTCCGGGATCCCGTCGGTGATCGCCGTCCAGCTCGCGCCGTAGTCGTCGGTCTTGAAGGCGTAGGGCCGGTAGTCGCCGAGCTTGTAGCGGGTCACGGCGACGTAGGCCGAGGCCGGGTCGTGGGGGGAGACGTCGATGGCGTTGACCTGCCCGCGCCCGTCGTAGACCCCCGGCGGCGTCACGTCGGTCCAGGTCTCGGTGCCGTCCCGGGTCAGGTGGACGAGGCCGTCGTCCGTCCCCGCCCAGATCGTCCCCTCCTCGTGGGGCGAGAGCGCGATGTAGAAGATCGTGTTGTAGGTCTCGCCGCCGGCGGTCTCGTTGGTGATGGGCTCGCCGCCGGGACCCTGCTTGTCTTCCTCGTCCCGGGTGAGGTCCGGGCTCACCTCGGTCCAGGTGACGCCCCGGTCCTCCGAGCGCAGCAGGACGTTCGCGGCGTGGTAGAGCACCGACGGGTCGTGGGGCGAGACCTCGATGGGGGCGTTCCAGTTGAACCGGTAGGGCTGGTCCTTCGGGTAGGTGCCGAGCCCGAGGAACGGGATCGCCATGACGCTGCGCTCCCGGCGGGTCTCGGCGTTCCATTCGCTGATTTGCCCCTGGTAACAGCCGGCGTAGACCAGGGAGGGGTCCTCCGGGTCGAAGGCCACGTGGGCGCTCTCGCAGCCGCCCACTGCGTGCCAGTCGGCGCGGCCGATCCCCCCCGGGGCGGCGCTGGGGATGGACACGGTGGAGTTGTCCTGCTGGCCGGCGTAGAGCCGGTAGGGGAAGAGGTCGTCCACATCCAGGCGGTAGAACTGGGCCGTGGGCTGGTTGGCCTGGGTGGACCAGGTCTCGCCGCCGTTGTACGAGACGTTGGCCCCGCCGTCGTTGCCGTTGATCATCCAGCGGTTGTCCTCGGGGTGGATCCACAGGTCGTGGTTGTCGCCGTGGGGGGTCCCCACCCTCTCGAACGAGCGCCCGCCGTCGGTGGACTTCATGAACGGCGCGTTCAGGACGTAGACCGTGTCCTCGTCCACCGGGTCGGCGAAGACGTGGGTGTAGTACCAGGCCCGGGCCCGGAGCACCCGCTCGTCGTT
>JBKHJP010000389.1:0-3954 GCA_046538065.1 Thermoanaerobaculia bacterium
GAGATCGGGGCAAGCGCAGCGACGACCGACCAAGGCGTAGCCGAGCTACGGTGCGGGAGGGAGAAGCGAGCACGCCGCGAGATTGTGTGCAATTGCGGCTCGCAGTAGGGGCGGTCGTGAATAGGGTGGGGTGAGCTCATCCTTTCGCTGAAGCTCGTCGAAGGGCGCAGACTCCCGGCCGCCCCCGTGCGAACATTGCGTTCACCGGACCGACGGCTCGTCCGGGCCATGACTGCCCATGGCGGCCCGCGGCCCGTGTCCCCGTTCATGCGACATCCTAGCAGGAGGGTCACACCATGCAGCGCAAGCGACTGAAGTTCCCGGGCGCCTTCGGCCACGACCTGGTCGGACGCCTCGAGCTCCCGGATCCTCCGGGCAGCGAGCCCGCCGCCTACGCCCTGTTCGCCCACTGCTTCACCTGCTCGAAGGACCTCAAGTCCGTGGGCTGGATCAGCCGGGCCCTGGTGGAGCGGGGCATCGCCGTCTTCCGGTTCGATTTCACGGGCATCGGCGAGAGCGCCGGGGACTTCGCCGACACCGACTTCTCCTCCAACCTGGACGACCTGGAGGCGGCCGCGGAGTTCCTGCGCTCGGAGTACCAGGGACCGCAGATCCTCATCGGCCACAGCCTGGGAGGCGCCGCCGTCCTGGCGGCGGCGGAGCGGATCCCGGAGGCCAAGGCCGTGGCCACCATCGCCGCCCCCAGCGACACCGACCACCTGAGGAAGACCCTCATCCGCCGCGCCCCGGAGCTCGAGGAGCGCGACGAGGCGGAGATCACCCTGGGCCCCTCGACGTTCCGAGTCCGGCGCCAGTTCCTGGAGGACCTGGCGGAGGAGCACCTGCGCGAGGCCATCGCCGAGCTGGACCGGGCCCTCCTCATCTTCCACTCGCCGGTGGACTCGATCGTGGGGATCGACCACGCCCGGCGGATCTACGAGGCGGCGAAACACCCGAAGAGCTTCGTCTCCCTGGACGACGCCGACCACCTCCTGATGGATCCCCGGGACGCCCGCTACGTCGGGGAAGTCCTGGCGGCCTGGGCCGGTCGCTACGTCACCCTGGAAGAGGCCCAGGAGCCGCCCGCCGAAGAGGCCGCCGAGGGCTCGGAGGCCGAGGAGGGGACCCTCCTGGTGGAGGGCGGCGCCGAGGGGTTCGTCCAGGAGGTCCGGGCCCGGCGCCACCGGTTCGCCGCCGACGAGCCCACCTCCTACGGCGGGACCGACACCGGTCCCAGCCCCTACGAGCTGGTGCTGGCGGGCCTGGGGGCGTGCACGAACATGACCCTCCGGATGTACGCCGACCGCAAGGAGTGGCCGCTGGAAGGGGTGCGCTCGCGCCTGGAGCACCGGCGGGTCCACGCCAAGGACTGCGCCGAGTGCACCGAGGAGGAGCGCGAGGCCGGGGGCAAGATCGACCGGATCACCCGGCGGATCGAGGTCCTGGGGGACCTCTCGGAGGAGCAGCGTGAGAGGCTCCTGGAGATCGCCGGACGCTGCCCGGTCCACCGGACCCTGAGCGGTGTGATCAAGATCGACTCGGAGCTGGGGTAGGGGAGGAGCGCCCTCCCGCGGGGTGAGAGGCACGTCCCCGCCGGTATAATCCCGGGCCGTGAGCTCGGAGAGCGACCAGGAGCCACGGATCCTCCATCGGTCCGAGCACAACGTCTCCCGCAGCAACGTCCCCGAGAACACCCTCAAGGTCCTCTACCGGCTGCACAACTCCGGGAAGAAGGCCTACCTAGTGGGAGGGGCCGTGCGGGACCTGCTGCTCGGCCGCGAGCCCAAGGACTTCGACGTGGGCACCGACGCCCGCCCGGGGGAGATCCGCCGCTTCTTCCGGAACAGCCGGATCATCGGCCGCCGGTTCCGGCTGGCCCACGTCTTCTTCCACGACGGGATCGTGGAGGTGGCCACCTTTCGCCGCGAGCCGCCGCCGGAGGAGCAGGAGAGCGACGGCGGCGACCTCCTGATCACCTCGGACAACGCCTACGGCACCCCCCGGGAGGACGCCTTCCGGCGCGACTTCACGATCAACGCCCTCTTCTACTCCATCGCCGACTTCACGGTGATCGACTACGTCGGCGGCATCGACGACCTGGACGACGGCCTGATCCGGGTCATCGGCGATCCGGACGTGCGCTTCCGGGAGGACCCGGTCCGGATGCTCCGGGCGATCGAGTTCGCCGCCCGGCTGAAGTTCGACGTGGAGCCGCAGACGGCCGAGGGCATCCACCGGAACCAGGGCGAGATCGTCAAGGCCGCGCCGGCCCGGTTGACGGACGAGCTGGTGCAGCTCCTCCAGTGCGGTCACGCCGGCGATGCCCTCCAGCTCATGATGGACTTCGGCCTGCTCGACGAGCTGCTCCCCGAAGTCCACGACATGGTCACGGCGGACGAGCGGGGGATGGGGAAGTTCAACCGGATCCCGCTGGTCTTCGACGAGCTCGTGGAAGAGGGGCGCGACCTGCCGGACGCGGTGCTCCTGGCCGGCCTGCTCCTGCCCAGCGTGCTCCTGGCGCGCTACGACGAGGAGATCGAGCGCGAGCGTCCCATGAGCCGGGGGCAGCTCGAGGGGCTGGTGGAGGACGTGGTGGCGCCCTTCGCCGCCCGCTTCTCCCTGTCCCGGGCGCGGACGGAGCGGATGGTCGGATCGCTCCAGACGTTTCTGAGGATGTGCGAACCGGTCCGGGACGAGGCGGTCCGGAAGCGCTTCGCCCTGCGCCGGCACTTCGACGACGCGCTGGTGCTTTTCGAAATCGTGACCCGCTCGACGGGCGAGGGCGCCGAGCCCCTGGCGGCCTGGCAGGAGGCGGCCCGGAACCGCCCCGCCCCGCCGAGCCGGCCGTCGAGGGGGCGCCGCCGCTCCCGCCGGCGGCGCCGCCGCAGATAGGGGACCCCGCCACTCGCGGGAGCAGGCGAGCCGGCTCGGACGAGGGAGGGGGGATTCCGCCTCGTCGGCACGAGGATCGGGCGGCGGAGGCAGAGAAGGGCGAGAGGATCTCCGGTATCATCGCCCCCGAGGCGGGGCGGCCCTCCCACGCAGGAACTGGCAGACACCCACGGCAGAACCATCCCACCGCGAGGACAGGCATGAGCTGGATCGGCGAGTTCTGGAGATCGACCCTCGGGAAGAAGGCGGCCATGGCGGTGAGCGGCATCGTCCTGTTCGGGTACGTGCTGCTCCACATGATCGGCAACCTGAAGCTCTACTTCCCGAAGTACGCCGAGGGCCCCCACCAGGGCGAGCTCCCCCTCAACGTCTACGCCGGCTGGCTGCGGGAGGTGGGAGGGCCGATGCTCCCCCACGAGGGGGCCCTCTGGCTGGTGCGGATCGTCCTGGTCGTGGCCGTGGTGGCCCACGTCTGGGCGGCCTGGGCCCTGACCCGGGCGAGCCGCCGCGCCCGGCCGCGACGCTACGAGAACCTGCAGCCGGTACAGGTGGACTACGCGGACCGGACCATGCGGTGGGGCGGGGTGATCATCCTGCTCTTCGTGGTGTACCACATCCTCCACCTCACCACGGGGCAGGCCCACACCGACTTCGTGCCCGGGGACGTCTACCACAACGTGGTGGCGGGCTTCTCGGTCTGGTGGGTCTCGGCGATCTACATCGCGGCCAACCTGATGCTGGGGCTCCACCTGTACCACGGCCTGTGGAGCATGTTCCTCAGCCTGGGCTGGACGCACCCCACCTTCAACCCGTGGCGGCGGCACTTCGCCGTCGCCTTCGCCGTGATCGTCACCGCGGGGAACGTCTCCTTCCCCCTGGCCGTGCTCACCGGGGTCGTGGGATGAGCCGCACCGAGGAGGACACCATGGCAAGCCCACTTCACTCGAGAATCCCGTCCGGCCCCATCCAGGACAAGTGGGACGAGGCCCGCTTCCGGATGAAGCTGGTCAACCCGGCGAACAAGCGCAAGTTCGACGTGATCGTCGTCGGCACCGGCCTGGC